>JAUZRW010000015.1 GCA_030950085.1 Anaerolineae bacterium | reverse complement strand
GGTTGCCAATAAACGTTTGACCAGGGCGGAGTGTATCAGAGATAGTTGCGGCTTGTGCTCCACCCGTGTTGAGCCATGTCATTGTCCAACGAATACGAGTACCCCCGATAACAACACCGACTTTGATGCCTGTTGGTGGGTCAGAGATGATACCGTTGGTGTCTGACGCTGATTCACCCGTCTCTAGTGTAGCCGTATTTGTGACAGACGGCTGGCTGTAGTTCGGACGTAAAGTCGCAGTCAGCGTATAAACAAGCTGTTCATCACGCGGAATGTCGATGAAGGTGTTAATCGCTCCCGTTCCTGTATCACCCGTTCCGGCAGGTTGCCCAGAAATACAACTCGCGCCAGCACTAGCTGTGCAAGTCCATGTGATGCTTGTTGGGTCAAAGCCATCTGGGTCAGCCGTGGGGATATTATCCACAAAATTACGGTTCACAACATCAAGTCCACTATTCCCGATTGTGATGGTATAAGTGGTCGCTTGTCCGACAACGATTGAATTTTGTCCATCGGACTTGGTAATGACAACACCCGGCGGAATGATTGTGACGACATAATCTTCGACTTCACCATTACTCGCCTGACCTGTGGGGTCACTTGTACTGATATTATCTGTTGTTAGGCGGATACGGGCATAGGTGCTGCCACCAGTTGTCACATCGGCATCAATTGGCACAACGACATTAATCGTGACAACTTGTTCTGTCGCACTTGCGAGGACAGTCGCCGTAAAGCCTTCGCCAGCATCGAAAACGCCATTGCCATCGAAATCAATCCAGAGAACGACATTCGCAGTGCTACCCGTATCATTCAGCACTGTTACGTCAATACCGATTGTCGTACCAGCAACTAAGGTCGGGATAGTCGCGCCATCTTCATCGTCACTATTCGCCGTATCATCAGCATCAGCGCCAACACTCGGTTGCCCGTCGGCTTCATCATCTATGACTTGCCCTAAACGTAGTGTGCTGATAATGACATGTTGAGCGCCAGTGCTGGCTAATGTCGTCCCGTAAGTATCAGGGGCATCACCAAAGTCGTAAGCGACAGCAAAACCGAAGTCAATCGTTAAGTCGGCATTATTATCTGTTTCGCCATTTGCGCCATTACCCTCTGGTCCAAGGTCGGTTTCACCTGTTGGGGCATTGTCGGCAACTAACGTTATCGTATCGCTAAGAATACCATTTGTTGCCGGATTGGTGTCATCAATACCATTATCGTTACTATCGGCATTGCTATTGCTCGCGCCTGTACTGCTAAACACGCCCAATAATGCGCCACCTGTCTGGAAATTGTTGGGGGCAACTTGCACAAGGTAATTACCGGGTGGCAAACCATCGAATAAGTAATAGCCATTCACATCTGTCGTATCTGTGAAGAGGGCAACACCATCAGGAACACCATTGCCATCTACATCAGCAAAGAGATTGACCAGTACATTTTGGATACCTGCTTCTGTCCCATCTTGAACACCATTATTAGCAGTACCACCACCAGCGCCATCATCTAGCCAGACACGGTTTCCGATGCTCATTGAGCCAGCAACAAAACCGAAGTCTACTGTGAGGTTACTATTATTATCTGATTCGCCGTTTGTACCACGGAAATTGGGTCCATCATTGACATCACCACTGATATCACTTTCACCTATTGGCGTACTATCTTCTACCAAAGTGATAATGCCACTCTGAATACCATTCGTCTGTGGAGTCGGATTGTCTACGCCATTATCGTTACTGTCTGTATCATCAGCAACATCACCTGTACTACTAGAAAAGCCTTCTAACGCGCCAGCCGCTTGGAAATTCGTGTTATCTACCACGACAATGTAATTACCGGGGAAGAGGTCATCGAATAAGTAATAACCATCGCCATCTGTGGTATCTGTGGCAATATTTTCACCACCATCAGGAATACCATTGCCATTCGCATCAAGATAGAGGGTAACGGTTACGCCGCCAATGCCTGTCTCAGTTATGCCTATTGTGCCGCTATCATCGGGGTCAAACCAAACGCGATTACCGATACTAAGCGGTTTATAGACCCCAAAATCAACCGTGAGATTGCTATTATCATCTGTTTCGCCATTGCTACCGTTGCCGTCAGGTCCTAAGTCTGCTTCTCCTGTCGGCTCAGTTGCCAACTGCAAAATAACAGTATTGCTCAAGATACCAATGATAGGCGGATTATCGTTGTCGATACCATAATCATCATTGTCCGTATCCAGTGTCGCGGATTGATTGGTAACGGTACTCGTATAACCTGCCAAAACGCCTGCCGGAACAAAATTGTTGGCATCCAGCCCAACGATATAATTGCCCGGAGCTAAGCCATCAAAGATATAGTAGCCATTGGCATCTGTTGTCGTTGTTGCGATTGCCGCAGCATCCGGAGTGCCATCGGCATTACTATCTTGGTATAAGCTGACACTGACTCCAGCAGCGCCTAATTCTGTTGCATCTCGTATACCATCGCGTGCATTACCGCCGCCAGCGCCATCATCAAACCAGACACGATTACCCAGCGCCATTGTTCCGCCAAAGAAACCGAAGTCGATGCTTAGGTCGCTGTTATTATTCTGTTCACCATTGCTACCATGACCATCAGGACCCAAATCAGCGTCATTGATAGGTTCTGTGCCGCGTGTCAATGTGGTTGTATTGCTGATAATGCCATTGGTTGCTGGCGTGGGGTCATCAATACCATTGTCGTTATTATCGGCATCATTGTTATTAGCGCCTGTACTGCTATTGAGGTTGATTAATACCCCAGCCGGTTGGAAATTCGTCGCGGGAATCTCGACATAGTAATTTCCCTCACCCAAACCGTCGAAGATATAGTAGCCATTGCTGTCAGTGGTCGTTGTCGCAATTTGTACGAAAGTGCCGGTGCCATCATCTTGATAGAGGTTGACCACAACACCGCCAATCCCTGACTCGGTCACATCAAGAAGTCCATTATTATCGCTATCAAACCAAACGCGATTACCGAGACTCAGTGGTTCATAGAGACCGAAATCAACCGTTAGTTCACTATTATCGGCGGATTCACCGTTGCTACCATTACCATCCGGACCCAAATCTGCTTCTGTAGTCGTCTCACTACTGAGTGTTAAGTTAATCGTCGGACTCAGCAAGCCATAAGTTGCGTTAAGGGCATCAATCCCATTTTCATCAACATCACTATCTTGCTGATTATCTGTTCCATTACCCGTACTACTCAACAAACCATCTAACGGATTAGTCGCCGCAAAATTGGCATTATCCAGTGCGACAATATAATCGCCCGGTGTCAAACCATCGAAGATGTAATACCCATTGGCATCACTTGTCGTCGTTGCAATTGCCGCGCCATTCGGCAGACCATCAGCATCGGTATCACGATAAAGGGTAATGGCTACATTGCTAATGCCAAGTTCACCACCATCAAGGATACCGTTATTGTTCGGGTCTAGCCAAACGCGGTTGCCAAGACTCATCAGCGCACCGACAAAACCAAAGTCAATCGTTATGTCACTATTGGAATCTATTTCACCGTTATTCCCGATGCGATTCACGCCATCACCGGCATCATTGCTGACATCTGTTTCGCCTGTCGGTTGTCCATCTACCGCCAATGTGATGACATTACTGAAAATACCATTGGTTGCAGGTGCTGGGTCGTCAATGCCATTGTCGTTACTATCGGTATCATCTGCGGCACTGCCTGTACTGCTGTTAAGCGTATTGAGAGGCTGTCCACCAGCAAAGTTACTCGCGGGGATTTCCACAATATAATTACCGGGAATCAGGTTATCAAAGAGGTAGTAGCCGTCTGCATCGGTCAAATCAATGTCGATTTGTTCACCGGGTTCAGCAATACCATTATTATTCGCATCGCGGTACAGGTTAACAATCACGCCACTAACGCCTGTTTCCAGACCATCTATTGTGCCGCTATCGTTAGTATCAAACCAAACCCGATTACCAATACTCATGGGTTTATAGAGACCAAAATCAATCGTTAAATCGCTATTGCTATCAAGCTCCCCATTATTACCCCGACGTTCTCCAACCGGACCATCACCAGCATCGTTACTGAGGTCAGTTTCGTTTATTGGTTCAAGGTTTTTCGTGAGTTCAATCGGCGGGCTGATAATACCGCCGACATCCGGTGTGGCATCATCAATACCATTATCATCAATATCCGTTTGATTATCGGCACTATTACCCGTGCTACTGAACAAATCAACTAGCACGCCACCGATGCGGAAGTCCAATTCAGACAATTCGAGAATATAGAAACCTGTCGAGAGACCATCAAAGAGATAGAAGCCTTCGCTATCTGTCAAATCGCTCCTGACAAATTCGCCAGCATCAATCACGCCGTTGGTATTGTTATCACGATAAAGATTAACTGTCACACCCGCGATACCCAATTCGCCCACGTCCATCAGACCATTATTGTTGGGGTCAAACCAGACACGATTACCAATACTAAAGGGTTCTGCATTGAAGCCAAAATCGACGGATACATCGCTGTTGATGTCGATTTCGTTATTGTTACCGATGAAGTTGGGTCCATCGAGTGCATTGTTACTGAACGCAGTCTCGGTAGTTGTTTCACCGTCGCGTGTCAGTGTAATCGGCACACTGACAACACCATTGCTTGCCGGGAAGTTCTCATCAATACCATTATCGTCTAAGTCCGTGCCGGTATCACCCGTATTACCCGGGCTACTATCAAAATTGGCTAAAGCACCGCCGCCTAGGAAGTTGGTATCGTCCACCCAGACAAAGTACGTATTAGGGACGAGTCCATCAAAAAGATAGAAACCATTGGCATCGGTTACATCAGTCGCTAAAACGGTGTCACCCGTAGTAGGTTCAAAAACCCCATCGCCATCATCTAAGTACAGCGTGACTGCTACGTTGGGGATACCGACTTCGCCACCATCTTGAACGCCATTACTACCTGTTCCGCCACCGAGTCCGTTATCCGCCCAAACAACATTACCGATACTCATAGATCGGAAGAAGCCGAAGTCTTGTGTCAGGTCACTATTGTTATCAAGTTCACCGTTATTACCACGATAGTTCGGCGCACCATCCGCCGCATTATTGCTAAGGTCAGTTTCACCCGTTGGTTCGGCTGCGGGGGTCAGGTTAATGGTTGCGCTGAAGATACCATTTGTCGCAGGGGCGTTATTGTCAATGCCTTCATCGTCACTATCGCCGCCGACACCGTTCGCATTTTCAGTGGTACTACTCCCATAATTCACCAAGACACCGCTTAGGAAATTCGAGGCATCAACGCCAATTACATAATCGCCGGGTGGGAAGTTCTCAAACAGATAATAGCCATTCGCATCGGTTGTTTCAGTGAGGATAGCGGTACTCGTATCGCTTGCTAAATACAGACTGACAGCGACATTGGCAAAACCGGGTGTTGCGCCATCTGCCGCATCAATCGTGCCAGAATTGTTATCATCCAACCAAACACGATTACCGAGACTCATCGGAGGTTCATTGAAGCCAAAGTCAATCGTGATATTACTACTGTTATCATCTTCGCCAAAGCGCCCAATCGAGTTGGGTCCATCAAGCGCCGCATTGCCACTGAGGTCTGCTTCGCCTGTTTGCTCACCATCAATCGTCAAAACAACAAGATTGCTCACAATGCCATTGGTTGCAGGTGCAGCATCATCAATCCCATTGTCATTGATATCGGTTGTTTCATCAGCCGTGTTTCCAAAGCTACTGACTAAGCCGACTAATGGTTGACCTGCACCGAAGTTTGTCGATGGAATAACGACGAAATAGTTGCCGCTAGGCATACCATCGAAGAGGTAATAGCCATTCGCATCTGTGGTTTCAAACGTTACGAGGGTATCCGCACCATTGAAGATGCCATCACCATCATCCTGATAGAGGGCAACCGTCACATTGGCGATTCCAGCCTCTGTGCCATTTTGGATAGCATCATTGAAGCCGCCCAAACCAGCCGTGCCAGCACCGTCATCTCGCCACACCCGATTGCCGATGCTGAGAGGTTCAAAGAAGCCAAAATCGACAGTCAGGTCACTGTTGTTATCCAATTCGCCATTATTACCGCGATAACCCGGCGCACCATCCGCCGCATTGTTACTGAGGTCTGCTTCACCCGTCGGCTCTGTGGAAGGCGAAAGGGTAATTGTCGTACTGAACACTTCATTTGGAAGAGGCACAGTCAGGTCATCAATACCGTTCTCATCAACATCGGTATCTTGTTGATTATCACCACCATTGCCTGTACTGCTTGCTAGGCTCTCAAGCGGTTGACCTGCCGCAAAATTACCCACAGGAATACCGACTACATAATCGCCGGGCGGCACATTCTCAAACAGATAATAGCCGTTTGCATCAGTGGTATCTGTTGCAATAGCGGTACTGGTATCGCTCGCGGCATAGAGGTTAACCGTAACCCCTGCGATACCCGGATTACCGGGTGCCGCCGGATTATCATCGCCAGCATCAATCGTGCCAGAATTATTGGTATCGTACCAAACACGATTGCCGAGACTCATCGGGGGTTCATTGAAGCCGAAGTCAATCGTGATATTACTATTGTTATCATCTTCGCCAAAGCGCCCAATCGAGTTGGGACCATCATTTGTCGCATTGCCACTGAGGTCTGTTTCGCCTGTTTGCTCACCATCAATCGTCAAAACAACAAGATTGCTCACAATGCCATTGGTTGCAGGTGCAGCATCATCAATCCCATTGTCATTGACATCGGTTGTTTCGTCGGCTGTGTTGCCAAAGCTGCTGACCAAGCCGACTAATGGCTGAATTCCACTGAAGTTTGTCGATGGAACAACGACGAAGTAGTTGCCACCAATCAAGCCATCGAATAGATAATAGCCATTCGCATCTGTGGTTTCAGATGTCACGAGGGTATCCGCACCATTGAAGATGCCATCACCATCATCTTGATAGAGGGCAACCGTCACATTAGCAATTCCAGCCTCTGTGCCATTTTGGACAGCATCATTGAAACCGCCCAAACCAGCCGTGCCAGCACCGTCATCTAGCCACACCCGATTGCCGATGCTGAGAGGTTCAAAGAAGCCAAAATCAACAGTCAGGTCACTATTATTATCTTTTTCGCCATTTGTGCCGCGATAGCCCGGCGCAACATCCGCCGCATTGCCACTGAGGTCAGCTTCACCTGTCGGCTCTGAGTCTAAAGCGAGGGTAATTGTCGTACTGAAAATCTCATTAGGTAGAGGTACAGTCAGGTCATCAATACCGTTCTCATCAACATCGGTATCTTGTTGATTATCACCGCCATTGCCCGTGCTACTTGTCAGATTCTCAAGAGCCTGACTCGCTGCGAAATTACTCACCGGAATACCGACCACATAATCACCAGCCACGAGGTCATCAAAGAGATAATAACCGTTCGCATCTGTCGTATCTGTTGCAATGGGGGTACTCGTATCGCTTGCGTTATAGAGATTAACCGTAACCCCTGCAATGCCCGGATTACCCGGTGCCGCCGGATTATCATCGCCAGCATCAATCAAACCATTGTTATTGGTATCGTACCAAACACGATTACCGAGACTCATCGGCGGAATATAAAAGCCGAAATCAACGGTTAAATCACTATTGTCATCTTGTTCTTCATAGATACCAAAACCAAGTGAACCATCATTGCGATTAGTCGCCTGACCTGCATCGTTGGCATCAGTTTCTGTGGTATCTTCTGTGCCGAGCGCCAAGACAACAGGTTCGCTGTAGATTCCATTCGTCGCTGCCGCAATATCATCAATACCACTATCTGTACTATCCGCGCCATTGAGACCATCGCTACTACGATGGTTCTCTAATATTGCATTCGCCGCGAAGTTTGCCGCATCAACACGAACCCGATACGTTCCTTCGCCAAGACCATCGAATAGATAATAGCCACCATCATCGGTGCTATCAACCTGATTCACGCCATTGAATTGGACAATGCTATAGTCTGCAATATTGTTAGGATTACCGCCGTCATTCAACTTGAACAACGTGAGGGTGATACCATCGACAGGACTCTCATTAATCATATCAAAGATGCCATCACCTTTGATAGTGACACCATCACCACTACTGTAATCATCTCGCCAAACGCGATTACCAATACTAAGGGGTTGGAATACACCAAAATCGACTGTCAGGTCACTATTCTCATCTTTGCCGCCAGCACCAATACCCAGACCACCATCAGGTTCTGAGCCATCAACATCAAATGGCTCACTAACAGGTACGAGTGTCACCGTTTCGCTGCGGATACCAAAAGCGAGATAGCCCGCAGCATCGCTTTGGTTCAGACCATCATCTTGCTGGTCATCCCAATCAGTAGCGAAATCGCCTGTTGGTGAAGTCAGAGGCGGTACAAGCGTATCAATCGTATCATTACGATTACTGCTGATATAACCGACTAAATCACCACCAGCATTAAATTCTGATGCCGGAATTTCGACGATATAGCCACCGGGTGCTAAATTATCAAAGAGATAAAAGCCGCCAAGTGTTGTGACTGTCGTTGCAAAGACTATCCCATCAGGGACACCATCTTCGTCCATATCTTGATAAAGGTTGATAGTAATGTTGTTGAGTCCGGTTTCACCAACATCAAAAACGTTGTCATTATCGGCATCTTCCCAGACGAAATTGCCCAAAGCCATACCGGGTGACCAGAAGCCAAAGTCAATCGTTAAATTACTATTGTCATCAAGTTCGCCTGTGTTGCCATGTGGCGATGTAAAGCCTGTTGGGGTAGTCTGGTCAACTTCATCATTCGGACCAACTCCGAGAACAGGTTCGGTGAAAGGTGCTAATGTAACCAAAGTGCTGACGACACCGGAACTACCGAGGAAGGTATCATTCGCCCCCTTATTTTCACGATCTACATCAACATTCGGACTATTATCGCTATCTTCATGGGCACGCAGCACGCCGCCGGGGTCAAAGTTGCTTTGGTCAACTGCCACAAAATAATCGCCGGGTGGCAAGTTATCGAATAGATAGTAGCCATTGGCATCTGTGGTCGTCGTTGCATAAACCGTATCGCCAGCACCGAATGTTCCGTTGCCGTCGTCTCGATAAAGTGTCAGTGCTACAGCCGCAACACCATTCGCACTTTCCGAAGGGTCTTCTAAACCATTGTTGGTTAATACACCCGCACCTGTATCAAACCAAACGCGATTACCAATCGACATCGGCACATAAAAGCCGAAGTCAATCGTTAAATCACTATTATTATCGGGTTCTGCACGCACACCACGCGAGAAGGGACCATCCGGATAATTACCTGTCGGGAAATTATTGGGGTCGTCGCCACTGAGTTGCGTTTCGCCTGTTGGCTCAGTATTGATACTTAGTTCAAAACTAGGACCCAGTATGCCGAAAGCTGATGCGGCTGGGTTGAGGTCATCTATACCATTATCATCTAAATCCGTCTGATTATCACTATTTGTTCCGGTACTACTCAGATGGGCAAATATCGGATTACCAAAATTGAAATTGGTCTCATCGACTGCAATCACATAACGATTTTGTGTTGGGTCACTCCCATCATAGACAATATCGCTAAAGAGATAGTAGCCATTGGTATCCGTCGTATCGGTTGCAACAGGTATCGGGCTATCAGGCGTACCATTGTTATCGGCATCCCGATAAAGGCTGATAGTTGCCCCGACAACCGGGGCTTCAGCAGCGCCGCTATCATCTACTGGCGTACCATCATTATTATAATCATACCAGACATAATTTCCGACACTCATGCGTTCTGGCACAATGATACCAACTTTGCGTGGCTCAGAGGTCGGAATGCGCCCCGTTGTTGGATTACTCGCACGTTGAGCAAAAGAATTCCAAGCAATTTGTCCCGATTGTGCATCTTCAGAAATACGCATTGGCACGCTGAATTGCATCGTACTCAAGACTGGAAAACGTGCCGCCGTATTATTGAAGCGAATACGGAATGCCCGTACTGTATTCGGTGATGTCGTCGGTGGGGGAGTTGTTGTCCAATCATTGACACAACCAGCCGGTTCATTATTGATAACATTATCGTTAAAGACTTCTGTACGACAAGGATTGCTACTATTGGAATACTCAATCGTGATATCAGAGGCATTGAGACCAGCCGGTAAACTTTCAATCGTGACGGGACCAATGATATAAGGAGTGAACTCTGACTCACGCGCTGATGTGAAAAGGGGCCCACCCGAACCGGTGTCTCCGACATACGGCAAAATATCGTAGAGAATATAATTACTACCCTCAACATTACCCTCATTACTAATCGTTAACCAGTAGTAGAAATCATCAAATGTATCGGGGTTCGGTGGGACAAAATTTGTATTATCCGGAAAACCCTGAGTGACACAAGGGAAACGTGTAAAGGGTTGGGCAAATGCTCCGAAAGTGCTGCTAGGGCAAGATGCGCTAGGGGCAGGTGGGTTAGAAGCCACTGTGTCTAAGAAACCAGTAAATGTCGAATCGAGTTGATAAGACGGGTTGCTAATCCATTTTTGCGATGACAGGACAACTGTTTCTTGAACATCATAATTAACCGTGACGCGGCAACGGTCTTCTGCCGTATTTGAATCGCCGTCAAGGTCTTCTGTATCTGTTTGTGGAGTTCCTGTGTCACAAACCATATCAGGAGAATCCGACACAAAATAAGCCAAATTAGGATAAGTGGCGGGCAATGTCCCCGGGCGTACTCGCGCCGAAAATTGGATATTAATATCGCTCACGCCGAATGCTGGCGGAGTCAAGAAATAGCCCGGTGGCCAAGTCCAGACAAGGACAGTCGCGTACAATGTTCCATCAATCGTAACGTTGTTTTGGATTGTCAGCGTGGGTTGTACTTGTTCTCCACCCACGACGTTAGTAAAGCTAATCACGGGGACTGAATAATCGGGGTCATTCGTATCAGTAATATATTCGAGGCTATCCGGCAATGCTTCAATCACAGTAGGGTTCAATAAAGCGACTGAGGAGCGTTCATCCACACGCAAGCGTAGATTAAAGGTCAAGACATCGCTCGGACGAACGGTATTGGCACCGACAGTCGTTTTTACGGGAGAAATGACAACGCTATTGTCATCAATCGTAACCGATGAACAATCATTAACGGGGGTTGCCGGAGCATCAGCACTAATAGCAATGCAATTCTGATAACTATTGCCACTAACGGCGAGGGGGCTGCCACTATTGCGCGGCGTGAAGACAACTTCTGCTTGCCCACTGAATCCAAATGGGACACTACCTGTAAATGACCAGCGCAAATTCGCCACATTGGTCGGGAAATCACCGGGACTACTCAGCGCAACTCCATCTTGGAAGATGCCAAGCGATATGTAAGTCACACCGTCAGTCGAGTATTCCAGCGTTGCCGGCAGACTCCAACCACTAGCATTGATTTGTGTAATTTCTAATTGTGGGTCAATCGTATCGTTAATAATCAGGTTGTTGACAGGCACATTGGCACTATTTGTATCGACATTAACGAAGAAACGCCCGACACCACCGATACCGACAATAGTACCGGAATTTGATTTGCTGCCATCGGGGTCGGGTTGGTCAACAATAATTGGGGTGTTCACATTTGCGTCTGTGCCGATTGGACACAATGTCGTATCACAAGTGCCTGTGCCATCATCATACATTCCCGTTGCGCTTGCTGTATTAAGCGGCGTATCACCTACATTATAGAAGGCACTCGGATACTGAATAACGACTGTCCGTGAGACACAACCCGTACCTACAACCGCTATATCAAGGTCGCCGAGTGTCCATGTAATCGTTTGACCCGTAGCAGGAAGACCAGTCACTGTGCCGCCACCAGCACTTATAATTGTCACATTCGGCGGCAAATCATCGACAAGTTCCACACCGGACAGGCTGACATTACCAACAGCACTCTGCGAGCAAACTTCCAGACGATAGGTGACATCATTATCAAGCGCCGGGTCAATCGAAGGGCTAACCTGCGTTTTACGAACTTCCCACTGAAAGGTCGGCTGATTGACAGTAACAGTTACAGGAGGCGCTGTGGCATCCGGGTTGGCTACAGAATTATCTCTATCGCCTGTGGCGGAATTCGAGATATTAGTACCGCCGGGGACATCATAATTGACTCGCGCTCGAATAATCGCTTCTGATTGGTCGCCATCGCTGAAGATACTATCACTAACAATAGTTACCGTATTCGTTCCAGCATCAAAACTTGCCGTAAAACCAGAAGCAACTTGTGTTTCTAGCCAAGTCACATCAGACGGCAAAACATCTTGTACTGTTAGAATACCGCAGTTTGTGCTCAAGCTATTGCAACTATAGACGAGGCGATATTCTATAATTTCGCCGGTATCAACCGTGGTCGGATTGCCTATAATTGTTTTGTCGAGCGATAAAGGTTCTCCTTGTGCATTGCTGACAGGGATAATAGTAAAAAGTATCGCAAAAAGCACCAGCGAAGCGATAATTGCCCATGGGAAACGTTGCCTGTTCCTGTTCTTCATCGGATTTCCTAAAGCTAATCTCTATAAACAGTTCCCAGTTCCCCCTAGGTTGTGTCCGCTATCTAAAATGATGACTGTGATTATCTTACTACATTAATGTGTGTTTCAATCATGCAATATCTTAATTCTAACCTTGATTGCTAAATTGATGCCATTGATAAAATAGAGAGCAATCAAGTGAACCACTATATCCTGAAATTAAGACTGTGTTTAAGCGTATGAATTTACTAATCTATCTCTATAAATTGCAAAATACAAGTATTACTAGAGCAATTGTCACCAAAATAAACCAAGTTGTAATGTTGGAATAATGGGCGAAATAAAAGGCTAATTACCTGCGCGATGTTGCACAAGTGGCTATTGTGATACAATCGCGCCGCTAAACTTAATGGAAAACAACGAAGAACAACACTGAAAAGGATCGGCGATGGCAATCAAACCCGTGATGCTAGTCATTCTGGATGGTTGGGGTATTCGGGAGATGACAGACGGCAATGCGACACTACAAGCGAATACTCCTCATGTTGATAATTGGATGCGAAACTATGAACGGGCGGTGATTGATGCGTCCGAAGAATCAGTCGGCTTAATTGCAGGGCAAATGGGTAATTCCGAAGTCGGACACTTGAATCTTGGCGCGGGACGTGTTGTTTATCAAGATATTACGCGCATTTATAACGCTATCCACAACAATGAACTCGACAAAGTAGCAGGCATCCAAGAAGCGATGCAAAATGCTAAGAAGGGCGGCAAACTGCATCTAATAGGTTTGCTCAGTGATGGCGGAGTCCATAGCCATATTGACCATTTACTAGCTTTGCTCGCTATAAGCCGCGCTGAAAATGTCGAAACGGTGATTCATATCATCACCGATGGGCGCGATACCCCGACCAACAGTGGCATCGGATTTGTTCAACAAATAGAAGATACTATCAGCAAGCACAATCACAGCAAAATTGCCACTGTGACCGGACGCTACTATGCCATGGATAGAGACAAACGCTGGCAAAGAACCCACAGCGCCTATCAAGCGATGGTCAATCATATTGCCGATAAACAAGCTGATTCCGCGACAGCAGCTATGCAACAATCTTATGCTGCGGACGTAACAGACGAATTTATTTTACCGACAATTATCGGGGATGCAGACGGCGCAACCATTGAAGCAGGGGATAGCTTGCTATTCTATAACTTCCGTGCTGATAGAATGCGCCAAATCGTGACCATGTTCACACAGCCGCAAAATGTTTCCGGTGTCGAATACAAAACAGTCGATAATCTCTTCATCGCCACTATGACCCGTTATATGGATGGTCTGCCTGTGACAATTTTGTTTGATAAAGACAATCTGAACAATACATTAGCAGAAGTCTTGAGCAAAGCAGGGAAAACACAATATCACAGTGCTGAAACTGAAAAATATCCGCATGTGACATTTTTCTTCAATGGTGGGCGCGAAACCCCGTTTGATGGCGAAACACGTAAGATTATCCCGTCGCCTAAAGATGTGGCAACCTATGATGAAAAGCCCGAAATGAGTGCTTACGAACTCACGGAAGCGACTCTGCAACGTCTACGAGAAGCGAATGATGATTTTATCCTCATTAACTTCGCTAACCCCGATATGGTCGGACACACAGGCTCACTAGCGGCGGCGATAAAAGCAGTTGAAACAGTCGATGTTTGTGCGGCAAAACTGGTCGAGGCAGTAGTCAAAGAAGGCGGCGTGGCGCTTGTCACGGCTGACCACGGCAATTGTGAGCGCATGATTGAACTCAGCACAGGCGCAGCCCATACTTATCATACGACGAATCCGGTCTCGCTGTTTGTGATAGGCGATGGCTATTATACGCTCAAGCCGCGTGGCAAATTAGCTGATGTTGCCCCAACAATACTTGATTTGCTCGGACTTGAACAACCTGCCGAAATGACAGGCGAATCACTCATTGATACATGGGTAGACGCGAAAAAATTGTCCCATTTCTAGTGACGCATGAAACAAAAACACGCCCCCATCGGATTCACCAAATTCTGATGGGCGACGCGCTGATTTTGAGAAAAATATGCGACGTTGGCACCCCTGCAAACGCAACATTCTATACCTAAAACACACGAACAGCGTATCAAATTTATACTTAATCCGTAGTCGTGTGAATAGGTGTGATTTCTCGGTTTCAGGATAATGTTACATCCCAGAATTATCTAACTTATCGCCGAAAAATACACAAAAACCTGTCCACAAAAGCATAACTTCAATATACTGCTGTGTTGCTTTGTTTCAGGTAACACTGGAATATTGTTGTGAAAGGGTGTTGTTTGGTACAGCACCCTTATCTATTCCAGTCCCCAAAACTACCCTTGACTATACCGCAGCTTTCTGAATAGTGCAAATTTTGGTCGAAATAGCTCTGTTTTTGTCAGGTTGCGGGGACGAGATATATCTCGTACCTACAGCCAATAATAGATTTGTATGTATGACATACATGCCTTCCGTTTTTGAATACTAATGATATTCGATCTTTTGCATTAAATCACTCCCTCTGCATCTCTGATTCTCCTTTTCTCTGTGTTAAATCTTTTTCTGCGGACATACCAAGCCTTACATGCTACAATCCGCGTGGATAACAGGCAATCAAAGGATGTAGTATGGCGCAAATAACAGTGGTGGGATGCGGTGTTTCGGGTTTGACGTGTGCCTTACGTTTGCAAGAAGAAAATCACGAGATAACGATTATCAGCCGTGATTTGCCAGCAGAAACGACTTCATCAGCCGCCGGAGCTGTTTGGTATGGTTATGGCACAGGCAAAGTTCGGCAGTGGGCGCAGGTATCACTCCAACGCTTCACGCAATTGATTCCTGTTGCTGATAGTGGTGTCGTAGAAATACGATTACGCGAAGTATCGCCGTCGCCATTGCAAGTGCCGTGGTTCAAAGACGAACTCCCATTTTGTGAGCGTATGCCACAAGCTGATTTGCCTCAAGGCTATGCTGATGGCTATATTATGGATGTGCCACTGGTTGAGCCGCCGCCTTATTTGCAATATCTCAAAACACAATTCGAGCAAAATGGCGGACGCATTGTACAACGTAACTTGCACTCATTAGATGAACTTGCAACAGACAATACGATGATTATCAATTGTAGCGGACTCGGTGCGCGAGAACTTGCCCATGATGACCACATTTTCCCGATAAGAGGGCAGACTGTCCGTGTTGATGCGCCGGATATTCAGCAAGGCTTCATGGATGATGACTCGTTTACCTATATTTTTCCGCGCTCAGATGGTGTTTTTCTGGGCGGAATCTTACAACCCAATCAGGATAGTCTCACTATTGATGCAAGCGATACAAGTGATATTTTGCAACGCTGCACCAAAATCGAAGCGAGTATTCAGCAAGCGAACATTCTTGGCTACACAGTAGGCTTGCGTCCGGGACGACATGCTGTGCGCTTAGAGACTGAGCAACTGACCGATTCTTGCACCGTCATTCATAATTACGGACACGCCGGACTCGGCTTCACATTATCATGGGGTTGTGCAGAAGATGTCGCCGAGTTGGTTGGTTGGTTGAACATCACCCCTTAAAGATAATATCACGCGGAACAGATTTGCTAGATTGGACTCCGGCGTTTGCGAGTGCGATATCGTATTCCTTGCGTAGAATCGCAAATACTTTTTCGACACCTGCCTGTCCATCAACCGCTAATCCCCACAATACAGGGCGACCAATCAAAACTGCATTTGCGCCGAGCGCCAATGCCTTCAAAATGTCAGTTCCGCGTCGGACTCCGCCATCCATTAGTACATCAATGGCATCGTCTACAGCCTCAACAACATAGGGCAGCGCCTCAATGCCCGTTACGACAGTATCCAATTGTCGCCCACCATGATTTGAGACAATGATACCCGATGCACCACTCGCAACAGCCCGTTCAGCATCATCGGGGCGCAGAATACCTTTGATGAGGACAGGTAAAGTCGTACTGCTAACGAAGTCTTCAATATCTGCCCATGTCAGTGAGGGGTCGAATTGTGCGGCGACATAGTGATTAACCGAGGGGTATTCGTCTTGATTCCAATATTGGGCGAGATTAGCTAATTCCATCCCATCCGGTACGACAAGCGGTTGCCGCATGAGTGCTTCTCGATACCCGACTACTGGTAAATCAACCGTCACTACTAAGGCAGAGAATCCGGCAGCTTCGGCACGTTCAATCAGGTTTTTAGTCATGCCTCTATCTTTATGAACGTAAAGCTGAAACCACATATTCGCGCCAATTTTGCTGACTTCTTCCATTGATGTTGTAGACATGGTACTCAATGTCATGATGCTACCCACATTAGCGACGGCACGGGCAATGGCGACTTCTTTATCGGGATGGGCGAGAGCAGCCATCGCAGTTGGGGCGACAATGACCGGAAAATCAATGCCATGTCCGAGAATGCTTGTCTGCAAATCACGGTTGCTAACATCTACCAGCATACGAGGCAATAACTTGATGCGTTGGAATGCCGCCTGATTCTCGCTAACTGTCAAATTATCGCCTGCACCCCCGACGTAATACTCATAAGCGGCAGGTGTGAGATGTTCTTTTGCGGCTTTCGCATAGTCATTGAGGTTGATATAGGTCATTCTCTATGTCCCTCATATAAAATTCCTGTCTGACAGGGTTCATCGTAATTCTTGTAATGCTATTTCCAAGCCTGTTGCAAATGCTTGATTCGCTTCGGGTGTAATCACTGTTACGCGCAAATAATTCGCATAATCACCATGTAAAGTCCTGACAATGACACCCCGTTCGAGCAACTTTTGGCTAATATCCGCCGCAGGGCAGGGGCATTTAATCAAGATGAAATTGGTCTGACTACGCCAATAATGCAAATCGAGCTTATCGAGTTGTGTATAGATATAATCGCGTCCATTGACAGCCGCATCTATATTTTTCTGTAATTGCGCTGGGTCATCCAAAGCAGTAATTCCAGCAGCGATTTGTAAACGATTGAGATGAAAGCCACGATAAAATTTATGAACATAGGTCGCTAGGGTAGGTAGTGTAATGCCGTAACCTATTCGCATCCCTGCCATGCCGTAGCCTTTAGAGAATGTATGAATGATGGCGACATTGTAGCCATCCAAGACATATTGAATCGAATCAGGATAATCAGGGTCGGTCACAAAATGAAAATACACTTCATCCGCGACAATCAGTACATGGTCGGGCATATTATGAACCAGCTTATCCATTTGTGATTTGGGCATTACTGTACCTGTCGGATTATTAGGATTGCAAACTAGCACAATGCGCGTTTTCTCATTAACTGCCTTGAGAACAGCATCAATATCTGGCGCGAAGGTATGGTCAGCCAAAGGAACATTTCGTACTGTTCCCCCATTGAGCATCGTAAGACGGTCATAAATTCCGAATGTCGGGTGCATCACAATCACTTCATCGTTTGGACGTAATAGCGCCCGAAACAGCAATTCAAGTGTTTCATAACCACTACAACCCGTGAAGAAATGGTCTGTGCTTAAATTGCGCCCGATAGTTTCTACCAATTTTTCACGCAGAGGGTCATCACGCATCACGGGATAATAGCCGACAAGATTCGACTCTGCTTGTAATACTTTAATCACTGATGGCGACGCACCATAAGCACTTTCGTTCATGTGCATATGATAGATATTTTCAACTTGGTACTTTTGCTTGATTTCTTCGTCAGATAGGGGCAAGGGGAAAGAGGGCATTCCTGAAATTGTAGTGTTTAAGGTATGTAATAATGTCGGTGGTTTGTTCATACTTGATTTTCGCTTTTGGCTAGTTGGTGATATAAGTACAGATATTGCCGTGAATATGGCTATTTGTCGAGGAATCCAATTTACATTAAAATCTTTACTACCTATCAATAGCTACAGAAGGGGGTCATCAGATGCCATTTGTCTATGTTGCGAGTTCAGAAAAAGGGATTGCGGTTTGCCAACTCAATATCGAAACAGGCGAACTTAGTATTGTAGAGACTGTCGATACTGTGCCACATTGTCAGTTTGTGGCGTTACATCCGTCTAAACCGATGCTTTATGCAGTGGGTACAGAGGCTCAAGAATCGCAACTTTACGCTTTTGATATCGCGGACGGAAAATTAACTTTATGCAACACAGAAGCTATCGGTGGACTTGACCCCTGTTATATTGCGATTGACGGTAGTGAACAATACGTTTTGGTGGCTAATTATGGTGGGGGTGATGGTCGTGGCAGTGCGGTAATCGTGCCACTTCAGCCTGATGGACAATTGAAACCCCGTAGTGACCTCATACAGTATGATGGTTCGAGCGTGAATCCGAATCGGCAAAGGGAGAGTCATCCTCATATGATTGCAGCAACACCGGATAATCGTTATGTGCTGGTATCGGATTTGGGAACTGACAAAGTGAGGGTATCCAAGTTAGAGAATGGCAAACTTAGCGCCCATAGTCCTGATTCTATCGCATCGGCAACTGGATCTGGTCCGCGTCATTTTGCATTTCATCCCACACAACCCTACCTCTATATCATCAATGAACTTAATTCGACTTTAAGTGCCTTTGGTTACGATGCTTACTCAGGCATCTGGCATGATATAACCACAATATCCACATTAGCCGACAAATCAGAACTGAAAGAATATCCAGTTGACCCTGCGAGTGATAGTATTCAACCAAAATTGAAGACAGGCTTATTGATGAAAGCAGTCAATTATCCGGCTGATTTGCATATGCACCCGTCTGGACAATTTCTGTACGGTACAAATCGCGGGGCTAACAATATTGTTATCTACAAGATTGATAATGCAAGCGGAAAAGTAGAGCTTATTGGGCATCAATCAACGTTAGGGGATTGGCCTCGTGGCATGGCAATTGACCCAAGTGGACAAATCATTGTTGTCGGTAATCAGTGGAGTTCGAGTGTGCTGACATTGCGGATTGATACACAAAGAGGATTATTGACTTCTACCGGACATCGCGTCGAGATTCCGTCTGCGGTGTGTGTGCAGATAGGATAGTGCATCATCGAAACTTCATCATTTGGGCATAGCTAAGTCAACTTGAAAACCATATGATTCTAATATATGCGTTGATTGTTGATGAGGTTTTTCTATGCCCCGCTATGATTATGTGATTGAACGTTTCAAACGTTATGATGCGTGGCGCAGTGTCAGCCACACAGGGAGCGAACATACTTTTCGTGCTGTACATAGTTCAACACAGCTAGTCTATCGTTATGGATGGCTAGGCGCGGCTGCACTTTTGATACTCGTGTTTATGTGGACATATCAACAATTTCCAGCCGAGCGTGTCGATGAGATGACGCTTGAAGATTTTGGTGCTTTAGTACGAGACCGTCGCGCAACCGGACTCGAACTGACGGCGACAGCTTGTCCTGATGGCATTATTGGCGAAATTGAAAATGACCAAATTTATTGGGTTGAGTTGGGTTATTCGGGAGCAAGATGGACAGCGACCTATGATTTGCCTGAAAGTGTGTGGGCAGAACAATGTACACCACCGATATTTGTGCAATCGCAACGCTTAGAGTTGCTGTTAGTTGCAACGCTGTTAGTGACGTTGTTCTATGGTGGGATTAATGCCGTTGTCATGGCTCGTAAGTGGAGTCCGATTCAAGCGATTACGATTCGGGAAAGCAGTGATTCAGTTGTCATCACGGAAGGGGGGCAAGAATTGAATGCGTCTACTTATGTGCAATTAGATGAACGTTTCAATCTCGCAACAGATAATATCAGCTTTCGACGGGTATTATCTGCGGCAATCGTGTTGGCGGTTATCGGAGTTTTGTTGGCGATTTTGGCGGCATACATCATCTGAAATCTCAAAAATGGTGAATGCTTTGTGAATCTGACCACTAGGTTTTAATGGTCTTATGGAGTTTCTGGTACACTGGCAATAGTTTCAGATTCACATCATGAATGGATTGTATGGCAAACGCTGAAATACAACGTCACTTTAAGGTCAATTTCGTCATGGGTGTGTTGGATGGTTGCTTTTTCGGTCTGGCTTTGGGGCTGGCATCGTATGTGACTATCTTACCACTTTTTGTTTCTTACCTAACCGATTCAACGATTCTGATTGGCTTGATTGCAACGATTCATATGCTCGGCTGGCAATTGCCCCAATTGTTGACAGCGCATCGTGTCTCAAAATTGAAGCGTATCAAGCCGATGGTTTTCTGGATGACGCTGCATGAACGCCTGCCATATTTCGGCTTGGCATTAGTGGCACTCTTTCTTCCGGCGATGACTAAGAATCTCGCTTTAGTGTTGACGATTCTAATTCTATCGTGGCAATCTATCGGCGGCGGCTTCACTGGGACACCGTGGCAAAGTATGATTAGCAAAGTTATTCCACAAGTGCGTCGTGGGACATTTTATGGCATCCAGTCGTCGGGCGCGAATTTGTTGGGAAGTGGTGGGGCAGTCGTCGCAGGTTTACTACTCGGTGCAATAGCTTTCCCCAATAATTATGCGTTTATCTTCTTGTTAGCGGGTCTCAGCATGATGATTTCGTTGGCGTTTTTGATGCTGATGCGTGAGCCTGAGACTGAAGCAGAGATATTGACACCGGAGACAAATACGTCTTATCAATTCTGGGATAAGTTCAGAGACATTTTGCAGCATCATTCAGATTTTCGCTGGTTCTTGGTGGCGCGTTCGTTTTCGCAATTTTCAGTGATGGCGATGGCGTTTTATACCATATTTGCGGTTCGCACACATGATATGTCGCCCAAAGTGGCTGGCACAATGACAGCAGTTTTGTTCATTAGCCAAACAGTATCGAGTCCAATACTTGGATGGCTCGGAGACCGCGTAGGGCATCGTGTCGTATTTGCATTTGGTAATTTATTGATGGCGGTTTCGGCAGGATTAGCTTTGTACGCGCCTAGTTTGGACTGGTTTTATGCGGTTTTTGCTGTAACAGGCATTGTCAGTTCAACGCAATGGACATCTATACTGGCACTCTCATCAGAATTTGGCTCAGAAAGTGAGCGACCCCTGTATATTGGTATGTCGAATACGCTAATTGCCCCTGCAACATTGATTGCTCCGATTTTTGGCGGATGGTTGGCAGATAGTACAGGCTTCAATGCGACTTTCGGTGTTGCAATATTTTTTGGTGTCCTAACTGCGATTATTCTATTGTTCCTCATGCGTGACCCGATTCAGCGCAAGCAAAAATTTGCACAAAGCAGTGTCACGGTTGGGGACTAATTCCGACGATAGTTATTTACAAGCCAATACTTTTGAGATAATCGCGGTTACGTTGGGCACTTGCTTTGGGCGACCCCATGCCGGGCAATACGTCTTGTTCGACTACAACCCAGCCCTCATAATTCATATCGTTCAGGGTTTGTAGCACCGCCGGAAAATCGACTGCGCCTTGTCCGAGTTCACAGAAAATGCCCTTGCCTACAGAGGTCACGCCATCCCATTCTTCGACACGCGATTGGGCAGCAATATGAGGCTCGCAGTCCTTAAAATGCACATGCCAGATGCGGTCTTTGTGCTGCTTAATGCCCTCAACAGCGTCACCACCGCCGAATGTCCAATGTCCGGTATCAAAGACGAGACCGAGAATGTCCGGATTGGTCATGCTGAGGAGTTTTGCGGTTTCTGGTGGCGTTTCAATCCATGTGCCGATGTGATGGTGCATCACGGTTCGTAATCCGCTTTCATCCATGACAGCTTGAGCAACTTTATTTGCCCCCTCAGCGAAAATTTGCCATTGTGCATCTGTCATCGCTTGTTCGGGCTTGATACGACCTGCGTTTTTCGTGCGTACAGGGTCAACATAGGGGTCATTGCCAAGGACGATAAAGTTATCTTTGCCACCCACAGCCGCCAGTAATTTGGCTGTTCGCACACAATCAGCGATACTATTGGCGTGTTCATCGGCATCATGCAACTTGACACTGACCCACGAGGCTAATAAATCCAGATTGCGCGATTCCAATTCTTGTGTGAGGCGAGTGGGGTCTGTTGGCATAAATCCCCAATCGCCCAATTCTGTGCCAGCATAGCCAGTAGCCGCTAATTCATCGAGAACACGCACATAATCGTATCGCTCGCCTTCAACATTTTCAATCACACCCCATGAACAGGGTGCATTGGCTAATCTAATCATGAAAAACCTCCATCACATCATCATTATTTATGCTACGATTTTACCGAATAATGTGACAGACTGCATTAGACCATTTAGCGGTATAATCCAATAGGCGTGCTGCGATAATTCGGGAAGACATTGTTCACAGAGCCAATTGTTGTCCGTTGTAGCATAATTTCGCTCAAAACATCACGATAATCGTTGGTAATCGCCAAATCGCCATTATCAAGGAAGCGCGAATTGATACCGGGCCACTGACCATGCACGGTTACAGGTTGTAAATCAGAACTCATGACAAACATTACGCCGCCATGCCCATGGTCTGTTCCGGTAGCCCCATTTTCTTGTACCCGTCGCCCAAATTCCGACATGACGACGACTGTGACTTTATGGATGTGATTCAGTAAATCATCGTGGAAGGCGCGTAGATTGTCGGCGAGTTCTTTCACCAAAAATGGAAACTCGCCAATGCCCGTCCCGACGATATTCCCTTGTGCAATGTGGGTATCAAAGCCGCCCATATCAATACAAGCGACTTCTAAACCAGCATCGGCTTTAATGAGTGCCGCCGTTTGCTTCAATGCCCGTCCGAGATTCGTTTCATAATACTGTGCGTTATTTGCTGCAATATAATTATCCACGTCGATTTGTTGCACCAGATTGAGTGTGTCGATTGTTGATTGTGCTGCTTGCGTGAGAGCATCATCGGATTGATACATCTGTGACATAGAGGCTTGAAAAGATTCGGCATTTTCACTCGCTAAATGATAATCGGTAATCGAGCGTAGGGCGGTTGCCGGAATATAGCCAAGTAGACTGGTTTGCAGGCTATCGCTCCAACCAATAGCACGCAAGGGGGTATCTGTGTCGCTGGCAGTCTGTGACAAGTAACGTCCTAGCCAGCCGGTGTTTGCGCCCTGAGAGCCATCTGTTCCGCGTTCGATTAAATCCATTGCTTCAAAGTGGCTGCGTGAAACATGGGGCGCACCCACAGCATGAATCGCTGTCATCTGACCGGATGTCAGGAGTTCGTGCATTGCTGCCATATCCGGATTGAGTCCGAAAAAGTCCGTGAGTTCGAGTACCGCACTATTGTTACTGCTATCTGGCGGTGCGAGTGACAATGTTGGACGGGCGCGATAATAATCGTCATCGCCAAATGGTACAACGATATTCAAGGCATCAGCTCCGCCGCGCAAAAACACACAGACAATGACATCGCCGGAAGCGCCGTTTTGTGCGAAGGCAAGGCGTGGCATCCAACTTGGATAGAGGTCTTGCAAGAATAAACCTGCTCCTACAATTCCGGCAGATTTCAAAAATGAGCGTCGTGAAGTTGTCATCAATTATGTCTCCTTATCGCCATTGAAAGGCTGGACTACTGAGCAGCATTGCCAGCAAAGTACGGATATCGCTTTGGTTGTAGCGGTCTTTTTCACCGACAACGGACAAAATGGCTTGATTTTCTTGCGGAGTCAAATCGCGCAATAAAATAGCCTGTCCGAGTCGGTTGATAGCATCGTCTCCTGCGAATTGTTGCCAATCCCCTATCGGAATAGAGACTCCTCCTTGACCGCCATGGACAGCATCTAGCGCAAAATTCCAACGCGGAACAAGACTACCGCGCCATTCATCGGCTCTATCGGGGTAGCCATCGGGTGTCGCAAAGCCGAACGGACGTTGCCCCATCGTTTGTAAGCGTTGAACGAGGGCGGTTTTACCATTATAGGTAGCATTTGTCGCACGCAGCAGCGAAATCACCATCTCTAAGGGGCGTTTGAACTTAGGCGGTGCAGTCCAGAATAAATCGTGCTGCAACAAGCGGCGCATCACAGTTGGAATATCGCCATTAGATTCACGCCATGTACCGGTGAGGTCATTGACTAATGGTGTCGGAGGGTCATCGGCAACAAATCGGCGCACCAATTTCGTTACTAGATAACGGGCGGTATTCGGGTGGTTTATCAAAATTTCGAGTACGCGGTCTCCATCAGATTTGCCACCTCCGGCAGCAATCGTATGACCGAGAACCTGTTTTTCGCCGTCATCATGCCATTCTGGGCGATATTCAAACGCACCTCTGTTACTCACTGACCAACCCGTAAAACAGCGTGCAACTTCCTGTACATCATTTTCTGTGTAGCCCCCATCGACTCCTAATGTATGCAATTCCATGATTTCACGGGCATAGTTTTCGTTGGGATGGCTCTTTTCGTTAGCAATGTTATCGAGATAAACGAGCATTGCCGGACTATGTGCTGAAGCGCGTAACATATCGCCAAAATTGCCGAGTGCGTGCGGACGAATGACTTCACGGTCATCGACTGTTTTTAGCGTATAGGTCGTTTTTTTGAAGTGATAGATGTTGAAATGGTCACTCCAGAAATTGACTAGCACCTCGTAAAATTGGCGTTTGGAGTAAATTGCCTTGATGAGCATCGCTGCTGCCAATTCGTTTGCCACATAACGTTTATCGGGTGTCCGTGTGAATGACAGTAAATCGGCTGCTGTCATAGTCAGTGTATCTAAGCGACGCAAGCGCAGGTTCATTTGCCAATCATCAATCGCTGGATAGTCAAATTGTTGTTCTAGCCATGTTTCCATGCCGACTGTTTCAACGTCTTGTACGAGTGTCGATGTTGCCCCGAAGGTCGTTCGATTCAGCAAATGTACAATCGGTGTCGCTGTTTGTGCTGCTATGAGATTGGTCGCATCCGGCATGGGGGGTTGCAATTGGTTATCAATGATGGGACTGCATCCTGCCGCAACTGCTCCTAATGCCATCAGCTTCAAGAAATTTCGTCGTGAATGTGTCATGAGATTGTTATGTTTACTGTTTCGTCAGGTGTATTTTTGGGGATGCGAGTCACGAGACTGAGCGTTGCTGCACCGAGTCCAATGATTGTGCCTATCGGAAGTAAAACGAACCAACCAATTAATGGAAAAGCGAATGCCAGTGACAAAATAGCACCACCGGATAGCATCTTATACAGTGGCGAGGGGTTTTTATCGCTCAGTTCTGCGAGTCGGTCTCCAAAAACTCGTGCTAATCCTGCGATTCCAATTGTCCCCCAAAATGAGAGTATGAGATACAGAACCACGCCGAAGAATTGCAAGACACTCCCGACAGAAAGTAAGGCGACAACAGCAAACCCGCCCAATGTGGCGATGATGAGTCCCACAAAGAAGGGTAACTTCATCCCACGATTGAGACGGTGTGCAGCTTTGCTTGTTCTACCAGAAATTAGAAGATTCAGGAAAATTAGCAGCGCCGGATACGCGATTATCATTCCGAAGATGAAGCTGACCAATGCCATAATATCGCCAATGCCCATGGATAAATCCTTTCGTTTGATGAATATAAGATACCCTCATTAAAACCTGTAATCCAAAATACGTGAAGTCATGCGAATCCTGTATCGACGTGAGGTGTATCAGGGAATGAATGTGATGGCAGTCATATCAAGACGTGCTACGTGTCATCTACTGCCAGAATTTATCGTGCTAAAATAAATAGTATGGAAAACACAAAACCATCTTATATTGAACCGGGTTTACTCTCGCTATTTCGCATCTTTATGACCATTCAATGGCTGCTGCTCATTGTTGGGCTGCTTTCATTAGAAGATTCAACTGATGCCGGTGCGCCTGTTCTGGTTGTGTTGATGCTGCTACATACGTCGATTCTGCTTTTGTATTTGCGGATTAAACGTTTACAACGCTGGTTTAAGCGTGTGTATTTGCCGCTTGCCTTGATTGCGACAACGATTATGCCGATTGTGGCGATGGCTTTTGCGGTTGCTGCTCGTTTGGAAACAGGTCTAAGGGGGGAAGCCGCTGCCGGGGATGGTGACATATTGATATTGTGGTTATTTGCGCCCTTGATGGTGGTTGCGGCACAATATGGTTTTATTGTGGTTATCATATTTAGTGCCATTTCAACAGGGCTTGAACTTTTTTTCGGGGTGGCGCTTGCCAATGAAGGCAGTGTGGCTGTGAATATCGTTTTTGAGCAGGCTGTGATTCGGAATATCATTTTCCTAGCGATAGGCTATGTTATTTCGCGCTTGATTTCGGCACAACGGCGGCAACGCGAATCGTTGCGAGAGGCGAATAAACAACTGGCACAATTCGCTGTGACATTGGAGCAACTCGCTATTAGCCGTGAGCGCAATCGCATGGCACGCGATTTACATGATACGCTTGCTCATACCCTGAGTGCAGTAGCGATTCAACTCGAAGCGGTGACTGCGATTTGGGAGTCTTCACCTGACCTTGCCCGACAGCGAATTGATACTATTCGGCAAGTGACTCGTGATGGCTTACAAGAAACTCGCAAGGCTTTAACCGCATTACGCTCTAGTCCCTTAGATGATTTGGGACTAACAATGGCATTAGAAGCGGTAGCAGAAAAAGCAGCCGAACGTGCCGGATTTCGACTGCATGTGAATATGCCTGATGCAATGGCAGAGATTCCGGCGGAAACCGAGATTAATCTTTATCGTGTGGCAGAAGAGGCACTCAATAATGCGGTTCAACATGCCGAAGCAAGCGATTTATGGTTGACTCTTTCTAGCAAAAAGCGGCAAATTGAACTTCGTATTCGGGATAATGGGGTGGGTTTTGATACCGAAGAAGCACCACCGAATGGTCATTATGGCTTGGTGGGCATGAAAGAGCGCGCGGCATTGTGTGATGCTGTATTATCAATTGAAAGTGAGCCACAAGTCGGCACACGAATTAGCTTGCAATTGAAAGTCTAGCGAAGGTCTAGCGTATGTTGAAAGTTTTGATTGTCGATGACCAAGCACTCGCCCGTGATGGCTTAGAATTGATTGTTGGGGCATCATCGGATATTGAAGTGATTGGCACTGCCGAAAACGGGGCAGATGCACTGGAAAAAGTCGAAGCACTGATGCCTGACTTGGTGTTAATGGATCTGAAAATGCCCGTCATGACAGGGGTACAAGCGACTCGTCGTATTCGAGAACGCTTTCCGAAAGTGAAAATCTTGGTATTGACGACTTATGATGCCGATGAATGGGTGGTTGATGCCATACGTGCGGGGGCTTCGGGCTACCTGCTGAAAGATTCGCCGCGTGATGAGATTGTGGCGGCAATTTATCGCACTGCAAAAGGCGAAACAACCGTCTCACCACAAGTCATGGACACATTGTATCGCGTGGTGCAACATGGTACACCGACAGACTCAACGCTGGCGGAAAAACTCAACCAACGTGAACGCGAAATACTCGCTTTACTGGCAAATGGCTTGAGCAATGCCGATATTGCCGAACGTATTCACCTTGCCGAAGGCACAGTGCGGAATTACGTCAGTGTCATATTCACCAAATTGGATGTCTCAGATAGAACACAAGCGGCTGCTATCGCATGGCGACACGGACTCGTGCAATCGGACTAATTGTATGATGTGTTCAAAGGTTCAATCCCCAACTCAGAAGCCAGTGTTTGGAAGCGTTCGATATCAAAAGGCTTAACGGGAATACCGTCTTTGCGGCGTTGTGCTTCGGTTATTTTTTGGGGGTCGCCGGGAACCATGACAGGAATATTCTCATCAAGACGCGCTTGCTTGCGAATTTTATCGGCATTCATTTGGAGTTGTTGCTTGAAGTCATCAACATCAATGAAGGCACTAATCTTAAATGCGCCGAAGAAATGCCCTATAAATCGTCTATGCGAGAAGTTGCCATCGAACATAGACGATACATCATCACCCGTTGGCATCCCTGACAGTAACCCACTGAACATATCAACCATCATTGCCATGCCAAATCCTTTATAGATACCGATTGGCAATAGTTGAAATGCCGCGTGCGCGTCGGTTGTCATCTGACCATTTTCGTCGGAGGCGATATTTTCTGGGAGGGGTAAGCCGTCCTCACGGTACTGATGCACTTTGTTGAAACTGAATTGCGAAATCGCAGAATCAAAGGAAAAAGGGGCTTCGTTCTGCATCGGGGCAGCCACACAAATTGGGTTCGTGCCAAAAAAGGGTTGTGTTGCGCCGGGTGATTGTACTTTTGGCGTAGCATGAGTGAAGGCTAATCCAATCATATCGTGTGCCGCAGCTTCCAGCCCAAAATAAGCCATCGCGCCACAATGAGTCGAGTTTCTAACTGATACAAAGCCTGTTCCAGCTTCTTGTGCGAGTTCAATAGCGTGACGCATGGCAATCATTCCCGAAGCGTGACCGAAACTGTGGTCAGCATCTAAAGTTCCTGTGGAAGCGGCGGTTTGTTGCCAGACAAAATTAGGATTAGGATTGACGACACCGCCCCGTAGCTCATGAACATAATGAACCAGCAAACGAACGCCATGTGAATCGACTCCGCGTAATGAGGTAGACCATAAGCCTTTTGCAGTCAACTCTGCGACCTCTTCACGCACACCAGCAGCAATCAAGGCTTGGTATACAAAGCGATAAATCTCATTTTGCGCTACATAAACCAGTGCATCAGACATAACAAGTATCTTTCCAAAATAAGGTGGCTAAACGAGGGTATACAATGCGTGATATTTGCCGCGCATTTCAAGTAATTCTTCGTGAGACCCTTGCTCAATGATGCGCCCGTTCTCCATCACAACGATGATATCTGAGTCCACAATTGTACTGAGGCGATGGGCAATGACAAAACTTGTGTGTCCCTCAAGCACTGTATCAAGCGCATCTTGGATTAATTTCTCGGTTTGTGTATATAGATGCGCCAGAAATTCGCAATAATCACCAATACTACCAGAACACCGAAGGCTACTAGGGTTAGCAATGGATTAATCAGTAACATCGAAATGACAATACCGATGAGAGTCAGTATCTTGCGGACACTGCCGACAACTGCAAGGGTAATCGCTTCACGCAGCGTATTCACATCACTGATGATACGGGCAATCAAGCGTCCGGGTTCGTAGGGTGTGAAAAATGATACCGACAGAAATTGCACATGCTCGAATAATTCATCGCGCAGTCGCTGAATGATGGCTTGTCCTGCCGTCGCCATATTTGCCAATTGAACACGGAAGCCAAAAAAGCCTAGACCTTGTAAAATCAAAAAAGTCACAATGCTGATGATGACAGCATCCATATTATTCTTGCGGATGCCATTATCAATCGCGTAGCCAATGAGAGGGGGTCCTGCCACAGTGGATATTACACTGAACAACATGGCAATAATCGCTACGATGAGGTGACGTTTATGCGGCATCAAGTAATGCGTTAAACGTTTTGTGACGGCAAGGTCAAAGCCCCGTATGATTTCTTCGTCTGTATCGACAAATGTTGCCACAATTATTTCCTTCTGGTTCGGTCAATAATGGCTCTGAACTCTTCCGTCGCCCGTTTAGTATGCCTCACCGGTTTGTAAGTCCCTGCAAGCGCACTCTCGCGGCGGATACGCTCTTGGTCTTCCAACAAACCAAAAGCGTAGTATCGCTGAATTTCATTAACATCACTAATAGCACGAGTTACGATAGTCCCGACTTGGGCATTATCATGATAGGTTGAAGGGAGTGCCTGTACCTTATCGTAAATCTCGTTTCGCATATCGTAGGCGATAAATAGCGATTGGCGCTCTCCAAAATAGCGCGTTAGAAAACCCGCAATGCCACGAAGAAAACCGAGAAACACCACAAAAATACCTGCCGCAGCCATAAAATTGGCATCGTTGAGGGCAATTCCCTTATCAATGACTTCTTGGAGAATAACAGGGATGGCGATACCGAGAAAGTTGCTAGCCACTGCACCCACAAATGCAAAAAACGCCCAATAGCGGTAGGGTTTGATGTAACCAATCATGCGCCGCCAAGTACGCAAGCCTGTTCTCATAAAAACGGAATCTCCTTGTCCACGGCTACGATAATATCGCCATCATACGCAAATGGCTGATGAGGTCGCCTAGTAGACTGTGCATAAAACTAGCAATACGTCGCTTTATCGACTTACTACCTTATCATGACAAGGAATATTGTCTATCACCATTCAGACCATTCTAGTAACTGATGTGCTACATTCGCGGTCATGGTCGTATTGCAAAGACAAGATTAACAGACACTTGATAGTGGTTACAGGAGGCTATGAGATTATGCCATTCTGTCGCGTATTTAACTCTTTTGGCTGGATTGCCTGTCATCTTGGACACGGATTGCTACAAATTCATCCTCAGTTTGGCTGGATTGTCTATCATCTTGAACACGGACAGCTACGAAGTCATCCTCAGTGGTGGTTTCATGATGCCGTTGTAGAAGGGGTTCAATACGTTGGTCTTCGCGGCGTTTATCTTGCCAACGTGTGGCTAGTGTTCGCCAAATATGCTTATCGCGGTTGGCGAGGCTTTGCATTTTCACCAATGAGAAACCTAAAATGCTAAACAGAAACGCTTGCATTGTAACCGTAAACAGGTTCACATTTCCGCCTGAGATGTCAGTGTAGATATTGCGTCCGAGAACGAACATCACAGAGAGTCCGATGAGTGTTGCAAAAAAGACGATAGGTATAGTGAGAGCATAGGCGACTGAGCGTGCCGCTAACTTTTGACTTGATTTATCTTTGGATTTGTCCATGTGAACTACTCCTAATTGATAATGTGTTCATTAATCAATTACGTGGAATAGGCAGAGAAGTTCCATATTTATCGTGTCCGAAAGTGTCAACACAGCGAATGCTTCAGATGTGATACACTGAAATTGAAACCATACGAAGAGATAACATCATGGCAAAGTCATCAGAGATTGTCTACTCAGAATCATTGGCAGATGGTTTTCGGCTGGTGGTGGAATGCACACGCAACGATGACGATATCTCTTATGGCTGGAAAATCGAAATCCTTGAAGCCGATAAGAGTATATTTGGGGTCGCATCGGATGGTGAAGCCTATGAATCAAAAATTGCCGCCGAGGTTTCGGGGCGCTTATACTTCCTCATGAATTATGCCCATAGTTAATCTAAACTCTATATTTTAGATATTCCCTACCTTATAAGATGCCTTCATTGCGCTTGTGAGTCAAAACCAAGCTGTTAGCATGTGAAACTTATAGTTATCCTGTCCTTTTCTACTGGAGAAGGGCAGGTATTTATCAGAACTAATTTTGATGCGCTATTCCACGCAAGCTACCCTCTTACAAGCTGACGAAAATCATTACAATGATAAGCTGTTGATTAGGGCAGTCTCTTTATATTATTGATAATATGAGAGCCATTTGAGAGATTTGTCACAAATGGCGATTTTCTGCGTATAGCATTGTAGGAAATGGCGATTGAGGAGTAATTTTGTTTCGCTTGTTGGATATAGTGGGTTTTACAATTGAACGTATCTGGCAACACATTATTCTTGTGTTCTGGGTGTTGGTCGGGATTGGTGTTGCAACGACGCTTGCCTTAAGTTTGCCGTTGTATGTCGATTCAGTCTATACAGGTATCCTCGAATCACGGCTTGATGACCCACCGTATGCTTATCGTTATCGCTATCTCGGTGCATGGAATGGCAACATCGGTATTGATGATATGCAGGTTGCGAGTAGTGCTATCGAAAACCGCTTTGTCGAAAAAATCGGACTTCCAGAGGATATGACCGTTCGTTATGTGCGCGGTGGCACAGGGCAAGCACGTTTTGCCGAATCTAATGTGCCGATTGGGACATTTGGCGTAGGGTCGCTGCAAGGTAATGAATCGCAAATTATTATCAGTGCTGGCGAGTGGAATCCAGCACCTGATGATGAAAATGACCGTATTCCTCTGCTATTGCCAGAAGTCATGCTATTTACCAACGGGATTCAAGTGGGGGATGAGGTAACGATTCAGCGGCAGGGTGGGCAAGTGCTTGATGCTTACGTTGCGGCACTGTGGCGAGCCATTAATCCTGATGACCCTTCATGGATATTCCCGACGCGGTTTTTTGAGCAAGTGCTTCTGGTTGAACCACAAACACTGTTGACATTGTTGGAAGATTCCGAAAATCCGATTGATGAAGTCGCGTGGATGATTCGCTTTGATGGCAGTGGTCTACGCACATCGGAAATTGATGGCTTATTAGTGAATAGTGCCGATGGTTGGCGACAGATAGAACGAGTCTTACCGGGTATTCGTCCGAATGGCTCACCGGATGATAATTTGAGAGCCTTTAATGCCGAAGTCGATTTACTGACACAGCAACTTTTCATTATCATTTTGCCAGTAGGCGGTTTGGTGCTGTATTTTGTGTCGCTTGTCGCAGGTTTATTGGTCTCACGTCAACAGGCTGAAGATGTCACCTTACGTAGTCGGGGCATGAGTCGTGGCGCGGTACTCACAGTTCATGTGCTGATGTGGCTCATGATTATCGCCGGAGCATTGGCAATTGCGCTTGTTGGCAGTCCATATGTTGTGCAACTGATTGGTCAAACAGCTTCGTTTCTTAACTTTACAGGTGTGAGTTCGGTTACAGAAATTGTGATTACTCGTGAAGCACTGATGATTGCTGTTGCGACAGGTTTCATCACAGCAAGTAGTGGTTTATTTTTGGCATGGCAAGTCACACGCCAGAATATTAATAGCCTCAAACGGATGAGTATTAGCCCCTCAAAGGCATGGTGGCAACGCGCTTATCTCGATATTATGGCGATTGTTCCTGCAATTTATGTGCTGTGGACATTGCAACGGCAAGATGGCATTCAAGCGAGTGCGGATACCCCTTTTGCTGACCCCTTAACGTTTGTGGGTCCGACATTGTTTGCTTTCGGCTTGACGCTGCTTTTCTTGCGGATTTTGCCGATGGTACTCGGTATTTTGGCGCGGATAGTGGCTGTGACCAGTAACATCTCATTTTTGATGGCTTTGCGCGAATTGACACGCAGTATGGGGCGTTATCGTGGCACGTTGTTGATGACAGCTTTCACACTGAGTTTAACAGGTTTCACGGCATCTATGGCAAGTACGCTAGATGCGAGTCTCATTGATGTGATTAATTATCGTGTTGGCTCAGATTTAGTGTTGGTAACGATTGCGGATGCACAGACCGAAACCTCTCAAGACGATAGTGGACAGACTTCGCAAGAAGTGGTGGGTTATAATGCGCCGCCAATAGGTGAACTCTTGACCGTTGAAGGCATTGAAACTTTGTCACGCTTGGGTAAATATGATGGTCGTTTGACAGTCGGTGGGCAGCGATTAACAGGTACAGTCATCGGCGTTGACCGTGCCGGATTAGCGGCTGCTTCTCGAATGCGGAGTGATTTTAGTGCTGTGCCACTTGCCGAAATGCTCAATGACTTAGCCGGTAATCGAACGGGAATCATCCTCGATAGACAAGTTGCTGAACAATACGGCGTGCTATTGGGCGAAGAATTGCGCTATCAGGTTCGGGCATTAGACGAATGGCAAAGCGAGATTCGCGCGGTTGTGGTCGGCTTTATTGACTACTTCCCGACAGTAGACCCCTCTGCCCAACAATTTTATCTGATTACCAGTATTGAGCCGATATTTGAAGTTGTGGGAACAGTCTTGCCCTATAACATCTGGGTTGATGTTGCACCTACGTATACAGCAGAAGAAGTTCAAGCAAATATTGAAGCCATTGATTTTCCGGTGCTGCGTTGGATTGAACCACAGCAGCAATTAGAACAAGCACAGGCTGAACCTGCCCGACGTGGTGTTCTCGGATTTTTGTCGATTGGCTTTGTGGCTTCGATTACCTTAACGCTTATTGGGGCAGTGATTCAGAGTACGGCTTCGTTTCGGGCGCAATCGGCACAGTTGGGGTCATTGCGCGCTATGGGCTTGAGTGGATTTTCGGTGCGGATTTATATCATTCTTTTACAGGGCATGGTAGCGGCAAGCGGTATTCTTAGCGGAACAGCTATCGGAGTCGGAACATCGCGTTTGTTCTTACCGTATTTCGATTTTAGCGGCGGATTGCCACCGTATCAGGTGCGTGTTGACTGGACAAATATCACGATTGTTTATCTTGTGTTCGCAGGTGTTTTACTGGTTGTGACGATTATGCTGTCGCTCGTTCTCAGCCGCCAACAATTGTCGAATGTCGTGAAGTTGGGTGATACGTAATACCCTTTCGGGTTTTCATCATTCCTTATCCAAAATGCAAAGTGGGATGAGTGTTATAGCGTTATCTCAGATACTTTGTCAAGCAAAAAACGAACGGAAAATGCAATGCAACAATGGTTTTTTATAGTGGTATTAGTCTTTGTTCTCGTGGGATGTGAAGCGATTCCTGACCAGCAGGAACAAGTCTTGCCAACTGTCACACCGATTCCGACGGCACAAGCCGCAGCACGCACGACATACAGCGTTCAACGCGGTGATGTGCGTGAGACCTTCATCTTTCGTGGGCGTTGGCTACCGCGTGACCAACAGCAACTCTCGTTTGAGGTACAAGGAACAGTTCGCAATGTGACGGTTCGTAGCGGCGACACGATTGAAGCGGGTGCGGTGTTGGCTGATTTGCAAATTGATGAACTTGAAGACCAACTGATTCGTAATCAATTAGCCTTAGATGCAGCACGGCGACGTTTGGATGAAGGGGGCGATAATAGTTCTAATGCGGTTGTTGATGCCCAATTTAACCTCGCCAACCAAAATTTAACATTGGATGGGCAACGGGCAACTTTGCCATGGTCATCTGTACAAAATGCGGCGGATGCTGTTGTGGCGGCAGAGCGTCAAGTTGAGAATGCCGAACGCTCTTATGATGATACAGTCAGCCGCCCTGATTCACCTGCCAGTTCTGTCGATAATGCGTATGAGCAGCTCCTGAGCGCCCAAGAAAATCTCGCACAGCGTCGGCGCTCATATAGTGATGCGGTAGCCAGTTATTACAATTCGGCATTAAGTGTCGATAGGCAAGAAAATTCGGTTTTACAAGCTGAAATTAATCTGGAACGCGCACAAGATGGAGGTGGCGACCCTGATTTAGTCGATGCAGTAATTGAGTCTCAAATTGCCCTAGACCGCACGATTGAGCAAATTAGCCAATCGACTCTGATTGCGCCGTTTGCTGGCGTGGTTATTGAAGTGACAATTCAAGCCGGAGATACAGTACAAGCCTTTACAACAGTGATTACGATTGCTTTGCCTGAACCACTTGAGGGGATAGCGAATCTGTCTTTCAATGATATTCAACTACTGCAAATTGGACAGGTTGGGATTTGTCGTGATGCCAATAATCCCGATTTAGAAGTGCAATGTATCATTCGTAATTTGCCGTTAAGCAATCGAGATGTTGACCAGACGGTTCGTGTGGCAGCGACATTGCCGGAATTGCAACAAGGCGCATTGGTTGAAGCCGAGATGACCCTGCGCGAAAGTCTCAATACGCTATGGTTGCCACCACAAGCTGTCAATGAATTTGGCAATCGGACATTTGTTGTGGTGCAAACTGACGATGGCGAACGGGTACGCGATGTCGAGATTGGTTTGCAAACGGATGACCGTGTCGAAATCGAAAGTGGTCTTGAAGAGGGTGATATCATTGTGCAACAGTAAATCAAGCCGAAAATTTTAGGATGTATAGTAATTTACCCAATAACCGATAACTAGAAAAAAATCATGCCATTTATCGAATGTAAGCAAATTGTCAAAGCCTATAAAGTGGATGACCACGAAATTGTTGCCCTGCGCGGTATTGATTTCGAGATGGAACGCGGTGAGATGGTCGCTATTATTGGACCCAGTGGGGCAGGGAAAAGTTCGCTCTTGAACTTGCTTGGTGGCTTAGACACGCCAACAGCCGGTAGCCTTATTGTCGATGGCGATTCGCTGCTTGACCTCAAAGGACGGGCGCTGGCAAAGTATCGTTTGCATCAAGTCGGTTTTGTCTGGCAAGAAATTGACAAAAATCTGCTATTTCATCGCTCGGCTGTCGGAAATGTCACTTTGCCGATGATGCTTGCTGGGTCGATACCCTTTGGTCGCAAAAAACGAGCGCGTGAATTGTTGGATTCGGTTGATTTATCTGAGCATTATCATAAACGCCCGACGCAATTATCGGGTGGACAACAACAGCGAGTGGCGATTGCAGTCGCCTTGGCTAATCAACCGAAATTATTACTAGCCGATGAACCCACAGGCGCATTGGATAGCGTAAATTCTGATACAATGATGAGTTTGCTCATGGATTTGCGCGAAAAACATGGTCTGACAGTGCTGATGGTGACACATAATATGGAAGTCGCGGCTTATGCTGACCGTGTATTGACTTTGCGTGATGGTGCGTTGGCGCAAGATATGTCGGGCAGTGAAGAAGAACTAAAAATTGACCATGAGGGGCGGATTCAGTTGCCAAAGAATGCCCAGCCACGCCTCAAAGAAGCAGCGCGTATCTCAGTTGAAGTGCGACCAGAAGGGGTATTATTGCGCCCAGAAGCAGAAGAAAGTGACAATGTTGATGCTCTTTTACAGAGTATTCTGCCACAAGATGCGCCGCCAGAAAAACACACCCTGTTCTCGCGGCTCTTTCGGCGTAAGCGTAAGCAGGAGAAAAAACAATGAGCGATTCGCGTTATGAGGGCGTATTGGTGTCTTGTAGTGCTGTGAAACGCTCTTTTGGGACAGGCAATCGCCGTGTGGATGTGTTGCGTGGCATTGATTTGGATGTGGAGGCTGGAACGCTTGTTGCACTGTATGGGCCCTCTGGTAGTGGCAAAACAACACTCTTGAATTTGATTGGCGCACTTGACCAACCAACAGACGGCAGAATCGAGGTCATGAAGCAAGAAGTAACCAAAATGCGCGACGGGCGAAAGGCGAAATTACGTCGTCAGCATTTGGGTTTTATTTTCCAGAATTATACCTTGCTGCCAACGTATACGGCAGCTGAAAATATCGACCTTGCCTTGCGCTTGCCGGGCTTACAGATATTTGAACGACGGCGACGGGTCAAAAGTGCGCTTGAAGTGGTGGGACTTACGGCATGGTCAGACCATTTACCGGGACAATTATCGGGTGGACAACGACAACGGGTGGCGATTGCACGGGCTTTGGCACTACGTCCGGCGATTATCCTTGCCGATGAGCCGACAAGTGGTCTTGATACGCGCACTGCACGCCGTATTTTATCGTTATTTCAAGGGATAGGTCGCGCACAGGGAACAGCATTTCTGATTGTTTCACATGATCCAGTAGTTGTCGACTTTGTTGACTATGCCTTTGATTTACATGAGGGGCGCTTAAAACCGCGCATTATTCTTCAGCAAGATATTGAGCAAGACATTGAGAAAGTTGATTTATGAAATCAGTAACGATTACGATACCGGGCTGGTTGATGACACTGGTACTGGTCTTATTTGCGCTTGGCGTGGGCTTAATGTTACCCAATTGGATTGAGGATTTTCCTTTGTCTGATGCCTTAACGCAAGAACCCGAAGAGATTATCGTTGCACAAGTGGCGACTGTGACAATAACTGCTTCTGAAACACTATTGCCAGCAACGCCGCTTTCAACGCGAACACCGACTGTTACGCTGCGTCATCCGCCGACGCTAGAATTGCCAACGAATACGCCACCACCGTCACCTAGCCCAACTGTGACTCCCACACAGGGCATCTTTGTCAATGTGACTGTCGAGGGTATTCAAGGGTTGCCATCGCCCACGACAACGGTAGGTGAGGCATGTGAAAAACGCGACGATTGGCGTTTAGAATATGAAGTTCAGACTAATGATACGCTGACGACGATTGCACAACGTTTTAATAGCAATATTTATGCACTCGCTGAGGGCAATTGCTTGGATGACCCTGATAACATCGTCGTAGGACAACGCTTGCGTGTACCGGGTGATGCACTACCACAAGCCTCTGTTTGTGATGAAGCGTGGGAAGTGGTGACACCGATTAATTTCGCTTGGGGTATCGAGAATGCAGGGCAGGTTGTTTTCAATTGGCGCGGACCGCGGGCAGAGCGTAATCTGGTTCGTATTTATCCGCCGGGTTTCTTTGATGCCGATAACACTGATACGGATAATGATGGCAATGAAGAAAACGACGATGATGATATCGACATGCTAGAACGCACGGTTGATTTGCGCCAAAATCAAACATGGAATTTAAGCGAGATGCCAGCCGGAGGGGAATATCAGTGGCAAGTTATCCCGTTGAATCTCAATTTCCAGCAGATTTGCCCAGAAAGCCCGTTGTGGACATTCCATAAAGAAGAATTACCGCCAACCGCAACAGTAGACCCTAATCTGACGGGAGGCAGCACAACAGGAGGTGTCCCCGGTTCACCTTGAGCAATAGAGGGCGCTTTCTAATGTTTTGGCAAAATGGGTTTAGCGCGCTAAACCCCTACTCGCATGGTAGTTTGGTCGCGGACGAGACATATCTCGTTCCTACAGTTTAGAAAGGTTCTGTAGGGACAGCACACATGCTGTCCGTTGTTAAAAACACAGATTCCACTTGCTACCTGCATGTGCGCCTTTTTTGTCAATTCTCAAGGGTGATACGGTACAAATTTTGTGGGCGCAAGTCATCAACTGTCGATACGCTACCATCAGACCATGTAATCGTGAGTGAGTAAAGTTCTGTATTTGCTGGAAAACCGAAATGCACTCGTGCGCTATCGCCTGATAAATAACCACTTGTTGACCGTACATCACGATAAAGTGTTCCGATACTGCTTTCTAATGCGAGTGTTGCTCCGATTGCTTGTGGATTATTGCTATTTGGCTTATTCAGTTCAACTTGTAAACTGCGCCCTTCACAGAGTTGATTCTCAAATAGCTGTGCCGCACCACGCAAATTGTTGACTACAATATCTAAATCACCATCCATATCAAAATCTGCCAGTGCCATACCCCGTCCACTAGCTTCTGAATTGAGTAACCATTGCGGCATAGCGACAAATTCGCCAAGTCCATTATTCGCCAATACTTGATTCTCTTCAACCAATTCATGATTAGGCAAATGGGCAAAAATCGTGCGCTCAATCATGCCGTTGACCACGTACAAATCGAGGAAACCATCTTGGTTCAAGTCGCCAAATTTACCAGACCAACTCCAGCCTGTGGCATTGATTCCGCGATTCAGGGCATCATTGTAGTATCCAACAGAATCCGCAATTTGCAGCACGTTCTCCATAATTTGTGGGTCATCTGCGGCATGGTCTTCATCCATCATGCTCTCCATAATGGGTTGCCACGCGAACATCGTTTGGGGGTCATCGGAGTAGGGCATCATGTCGGTGGCAAAAATCTCGCGTGAACCATCATTATTCACATCGGCAAAGTCAAAACTCATGGTACTATGAGTCGTTGTCTTGAAAGCGGCTGGTTGCCATCCTGTAGGCAAGTTGTACCAAGCATAATCCGGCACAGCAAAATCATTGCCGACCAGAATATCTAAGCGCCCATCGCGGTTAATATCGACGAGAACAAGAGCTAATGCTTGCGCTTCATTAATTAATTGTTGCCCCGTCTGTAAGCCGTTATCGTTTTCATAGACATAGACACCGCCGCGTCCATCCAATAAAAATTCTTGTCCAAAGTCATTGAGCAATGCAGCATCATATGTCGCGCCGACCAAATCCAAATCGCCATCAGCATCTATATCACCCCAAGTAATGGCGTAAAGTGGTTCGCTGAGGCTATTGATTATCGCTTGCTGAAATGTCTCATCACCTTGATTCAGCCATAGATTAGGGGCGCTGGCAGTGCGCGTGATGAAAATATCAATCCAACCATCGAGATTGTAATCAATCAAGGTGACAGCACGGGTATCGCCAATCGGAAGCTGCGAAGTCCGAAAATTGAGGTTGCCTTCATTCCAGAGAATCGTATTTTGCCCAGCATGATTGCCCAAGACAATATCGAGTAAGCCATCGTTATTCAAATCATTGACTGCTACACCAGAGCCATTTGCCTCAAACATTTGTACAGTATCGCCACTCGGAATAGTTGTAATGTGGTCAAGTTCATGCGTGACAAAACTGCCACTACAAGCCTCTGATTCAGCGAGTGGTATAATTTCGACTGTCATCGTTTCTTGTGCTGATACAATGACAGTCAGTAGCAGAGTCAAAAACCCGACAAATCCTGTTTTTAATAAACTCATTTAAGGTATTCCCTTAGTAGTTTGTTGTGTAGGGGCGTAAGGCATTACGCCCTTATGACAATTTTGAACTCAAAATGCAATGTGTTATCTAGCGCCCACCAATACCTGTGAGGGCAATGCCTTTGATAAACCATTTTTGCGCGAAGGCATAGATTGTCAAGACAGGTGCCATGGCAACAACCGCCGCCGCCATTAGCAGATGCCATTTTGTCCCAAACTGCCCTTGAAAGGCACTGAGACCAATGGGAACAGTCCGCATTTCTGCACTATTCGTCACCACCAAGGGCCACAAGAAGCTATTCCATGAGCCTAAGAAAATGAAAATTGCCAGTGCCGCAAACGTGGTTTTACTCATGGGCAAGACGATACTCCACCAAATGCGGAAAGATGATGCGCCATCAATACGAGCCGCATCATCCATTTCTCTGGGCAGATTCATATAGTGCTGACGCAGCAAAAAGGTGCTAAATGCCGAAAATGCTGGCGGTAAAATCAACGCCGCGTAAGTATCGTACCAGCCGAGATACCTTGTCACCATGATAAAATTTGGAATCAGCAATACGGGGAAGGGAATCATCAGTGTTGCGAGATATAGCGTAAATAAAGTATCGCGCCCAGCAAATCGTAAACGGGCAAAGGCAAATGCTGCCAACGATGCGATGGCTAACTGAATCACTGTTGCACTAACAGCAACCACCACACTATTGATATAATAACGGTCAAAGGGTTGCGAGTTCCACGCATCAACATAGTTACGCCACTCAAACGCTAATTGACGCTGAGGTTCACGTTGGTCAATACCAACCATAATTATTTCTTCGGGATTGCTAGTGACAATCATTTCTGCTTCTCGCCCACGACGGCGTATCTGTGCCATTTCTAGGACAGTGCCGTCTTCAAATGTCACATCGAACAATTGCAAATCTCTATCATGACCTTCAACAGTCGTATAGACATCTTGATAGGGCAGTAAACTGGGTGGGAATGTGAAAACTTCGCCCTCTAATTTTAAGGATGTGATAAGCATCCACCAAAAAGGCAGCAGCATCACGAGGCTACCCGCTATTAAAGCTGAATGTAAGAAAAAATGCCTCCAATTAATGCGACGCTGTGGCTGAGGGTCACTTGGCTTACGATTGATGGCTGTACTCATAATTAGCCCTCCACCTCATAATGTACCCAACGTTTTTGTAGTCGAATCTGGATAAATGTGATGGCGAAGATAATGGCGAACAAAACCCATGCAATCGCTGATGCTTTTCCCATTTTTTGGAACTCGAAAGCATTTTGATAAATATAGTAGACAATCGATAGACTTGCCTGTGCGGGTCCGCCGCGAGTCATGACAAAGGGTTCAGCAAAGAGTTGGAATGCCCCAATCATTTGAATTACTAAGAGGAAAAAAGTCGTCGAACTGACCATCGGAATCGTGATATGGCGAAAACGTTGCCAATTACTTGCACCATCGACCTTTGCGGCATCATATAGCACTTCGGGAACGCCTTGCAATCCTGCGAGATAAATAACCATTGTGAAGCCTACATTTTTCCAGACCGTCAATAGCACAACGGAGGGTTTTGCCCAAAATGTACTGCCCAGAAAATCAGGTGGTATCACCCGAATACCGGTTGCTTCGTTGAATTGCCAAACCCATGATGGAATTAAGCCTGCATTCTTATCGAGCAAAAATTGGAAAATCATAGCAGCCGCGATGATATTCGTGACGACAGGCATGAAGTAAATCACACGATAGATGCCGAGTCCCTTGATGCCTGTATTCAAGGCAACCGCCATTAACAAGCCGAGTGCCAATTGAATCGGCGGAATGGTGGCAGCATAAAACAATGTATTCTTCAAGACGCGGCGAAAGGTATCATCATTGGTCAGCAATTGGGTATAGTTGGATATGCCCGTAAATTCTGGCGGACTGAGCAAATTCCATTCTTGGAAACTCAACCAGAATGAATAGACAATCGGAAATACTACAAAAATGACAAATCCTAGCAAACTCAATAATAGGAAAATATAAGCCTCTGATTGTTGGTTTGGATTCCAGTTACCAATACCCAAACGATACTTCCAGTCAGAATCACGCCAATTGGATGTTGATTTGGGTTTGTTTGCCAGTTCAGTAGGTTGTGTTGCCATAAGCGTTTTCCAAAAACTATATGTGGGGAATCTAATTACAAAGAAAATTGAAGAAGGTGAACTACAACGGGCGTATTCTAAAAACTTATAGATGACATAGGGACAAGGCGCACCTTATCCCTATTGTATTGATGTCGGTTGTCGAAAACCACCTACAAATTATAGTTTAGTCCATACCTGCGAGGAATTCATCGACATCCGCGCAGATGCTATCAAGTGTTTCCTGAACGCCAGCTTCACCAGCCCAAATCAATTGCAATTGGGGACCGATAAGTGTGCCATTGATTTCATTCCATTGTGGGAACAAACCAGCACGCCCGACTTTGGCATTGTCACCTTCAATGATGAACGCCATACGATTTTCGGGTGAACCTTCTTGCCCAAGGAAGGCATCTGAATTGGCTGTAGAGCGTAATGCCGGTAAAATTTCGCCAGATTCGGTGTAAAGACGTTGCCCACCTTCGGGATTCAAAGCCAACCATGATAAGAATGTCCATGCGGCATCTTTGTCATCGCTGAATGAACTCATTGTCCATGCGGCACCGGCTGCTGATGCAGAACGTTGTCCACCTTCTGGAATCGGCACGACGGCAACATCATAATTCATATCTGCGGCATTGAAAGTCGGGATACGACTAGCATTTTGGATAATCATCGCCACTTGACCACTGGTGAACACGGCGGCATCACCACCGGCTTGGCTCAGTGCTGCATTACGCATAGCTAAGTCGTTATCCATCATCCCTGCGAAGAATTCAACAGCTTCAACAGCTTCAGGTGAATTCAATGTGCAACTTGTGGGGCTTGCCATATCATCAAGGGCGCTACCATGATTTTGTCCAACCCACAACTGATACTTGCCACCTTCCATACCGAGTGCATAGCGTGAAACACGACCACTTGCTTCGACAACGGATAATTGTTCGGCTGCATCTAAGAGGGTATCCCATGTCCATGTTTCGTCGGGATAGTCGAGACCTACTTCGTCAAAAATGTCTTTATTGTAATAGAGAACTTCGAGACCGATATCACGCGGGAAGCCGTATACTTCACCATCTAACATAGCAAAGTCTAGCAAACCGGGCCAGAAATCTTCACGGTCAAAACCGGAATCTTCGATATAGGAATCGAGTGGCTCAAGGACACCATCAGCCGCATAATTGCTGATGGGCGAGAGGAACATCACATCAGGAATGGCTTCGCCATCACCGGCTGCCCATAATGTCTGCAAGCCTGTGAAATAATCACTCCATGGTTGATGCCAAATTTCAATTTCAATTTCGGGATTTTCTTCCATGAAGGCATCTGCCACAGATTGATGCGTGGCGAGTTCTTCCGGGCTACCCCAGAATGCCCATGTAACGACAGTTGTTTCTTGTGCGATGACATTGCCCAACGTCAAAAAAACGAGTGCCAACATCACAATAAGCGAGATTGTTTTACGCGACATGAAATATTACTCCTTATCTGTAATCATACAACAATATTCTTGATGAAAATCTATTTTATTCTAACTGATACATTTAGCCTTTCGCAAGCATTGGTCTAAATTGGTATTCAGAATTTGCGGGTCTCTTTTAAGTGGGTCCCCCACCTGCGCGGATAGTGAAATCGTTATTTTCGGCAGCGATGGCGGAAGGGGGTTTTGCTTTGATTAAGGCATTGAAGAAGGGGAGTTGACCTGTTTGGACGGCATGTTCGGCATAGAGATACATCGCGGCTGACCACGCCTGTTTATCATAACCCATCGGATGACCTGTTTTGCCGTGCATCCATTCATTGAATCCCCAATCCATATCGGCACCTTCTTTAGCGCCCGTTGCCAATTTGATGAGCAGATTTTCAGCCTCATTTTGCCAGTTGTGGCGTACTAATGCGGCAACATGGAAACCGCCAACCATAAACCAGATACCACCATTATGATATTGACGGGGCAGGTTCAGATTGCGACTGCGGTAATATTCGCGCCAATCGGATTCTGCCGGATAAATGGGGGGATGAATCGCTTTTGACGGGTAAGGGTCTGCAATGCCGACTTGGTGCATATAGCGTAAGATATGTTGCCTATGATGTCCATCTGCGACACCTGTTAGCATGGCGAGGCAATTACCGAGTGTATCACACCAATCACCATAGGCTCTAAAGGCGACATAGGGCAGATAGTAGGGTCTGCTGGAAATTGTGCCGATATTATGATACAGCATGAACCACTCTAGCCGCATATCTTTCAGTTTATCTAGATGCTCGGCAAAATGCTCGGCGACCCAACAACGGTCAACCCACATTAATAAATTGATACGTTCATGAATTCCGCCAGCATCAATATCGAGGGTGTGATGGGCGACATTATCGGGCATCAGGTTCGACATTTCGCAGTAGGCGACGGCGGCGGCATAATACAATGTATTATCGTACAGTGTGTTATAGCGAACCGCGACTAAATCCATCCAATTACCAGCTTCTGGTATCTCTAACAAACCGCACTCATTCATATCTTGATATTCTAGCCAGATTAAGGCACGGGTGATGCTGTCCCAATGTGTTTCAAGGAAGTTCGTATCTTTTGCAGTGAGATAGTAAAGATAATGCTCCAGAATGTACCAGAGGTTGGCATCCATTGCGCCCGCATTTTCGGTGCTGACATAGCCGGTATCAGGATTGACATTGAGTTGGACAAGACCGCGTGGCGATTGATGTTGGGCTAAGGTTTCGAGGCTGTGGCGAATGGCATGGATGAGTGTTTCATCGCCACTGACCATTGCTCCTAATGACGTAATGGCACTATCTCGCGCCCAAATTTGGGGGTATCCTGCCGATAAGCCGGATGCACGAAAGCCATGCTCAGTGACACAATCATGCAAAATTTCGACTGCTTTTTCATGTGCGATTTGGAGCAATTTTTCATTTTTCATCGAATTGATACCGTAAAATATTATTCTTAGGACTTTCGCTTGAGATACTCAGAATAGGTCACAAGAGGTTAAATATTAAATTCTTGATATCTTATGACCCTTTATCAGCGCACTGAGCGAAAGTCTTAATTCTTTATCATATTGTGCCTCAGAATCGAAAAATATGCTAATCATGGTTTGTGTTCAGTGGTGTAAAAACTTGTGGAATAGTGCAAAATGCGTTTTCATTAAAGCTATTCAAGCAGCCGAAAGGACAGACATTTAACTTATAAGGGTCAGTTTTTTCAGGTTATCAGGCTTTAGTCGCTTGACGTTAAAACGCCTAGCTAACAAAAAGCCAAACCCACTGGAAGGGGTTAAAAAGCGATGATTCGTGTTTCACAGTCCCTTTAGTGGACTTGGCACTGCATAGCTTCGCGGCGGACAGCATGTATGCCATCCCTACATAACCGTTATGACCTGTAGGGACGAGATACATCTCGTCCGCGGTATCTATTCAGCTATCCATGAGATTGTGGAGAGCGAAAGTGAATAAAAGAAGTATACTAAAGTCATGCTGACAAAACGAGAAGAACTGGAACAACTGAATAAAGAAAGGCTTATTGACGACTATTTGCTACTGGAAA
>JAUZRW010000149.1 GCA_030950085.1 Anaerolineae bacterium | reverse complement strand
AAAACAATCAGGAGGCTCGTAAACATACTTATTGTGCCGATAGTGGCGATACGCCATAACAAAGAGACTTCGCGGATAGCGTTATCGTGCATCAAGGTTTCTATCGCATGGGCATGAATTTCGATTCCTGCCATTAACTGACCTTGAGTCGCAGTCGGGACGGGGTATAAATCAATCGCTCCGAGCGCGTTGTAAAGCCCAACTAAGACAATCTTGTCTGCGAAAATCGTCGGGTCAACCTCCCCTTCCAATACATCTAGCATAGAGACAATGGGAAAGGTCGTTCTCGGTGTTCCAAAAAAATTCTGCCGCCATAGACCATTTTCGTCGATTGGTACGGGATGTTGGGGGGTGATAGAGAGGATATTATTTTCGACACTTATCACTTGCTGCGCGGCACTTGATGGTATGCGTAGATAGGCTAAAAATGTGGCGATACTAAATGTAAAGCCGACTTCATCTGAACTGCTGATAATAGAGGCTTGTCGTCGAATTGCGCCATCTCTATCTGGGAAGGCGTTGATATAGGCAAGATAATCAGCTTCATCTGCAATGGCATCAACTGGGCGTAGTTCTGTATCATATGTGACCTCATTAGTGACAGTAGAGGGACTTGCGATATAATTGACACCGACAATGGGCATAATAACCCGTGTGCGGGCTTCGCTAGACCGCGCCTGCTGCATCGCCTCTGCTACAAGGTTGTCATCGTCACTCGATTCAGCAAAAATCACATCAAAAGCAATCACTCTGGCATTGGCTGTACTCAAACTTTGAATTAAGTCTGCATAAAGGCGGCGCGACCATTGTGTTGGTGAGCGCCCGTAAGCCTCAAGACTGGCATCGTCCAAGGCAACAATGACCATTCGTTCTGAACTTTCGTTATTTACAAAGTAAGTATCATTCAAGCGTAGGCGGAAACTCGACAGAATGTTCCCAAATGCCATGCTCCATACTAAAACGCATACACAAGCACCAAGTATCAGACCTCGCTTAAGGTGTTGTCTCTTGCTGCTTGCTGTTGAACGGGGTTGTAAGTTCATCTGCGAGATTAATCCTCATTATGCTTGTTTAACCAAACTACTGTGATAATGCTCTAACACTTGTCTCACCTTATAATTTTGTGTGAAGCGCGATGACACCCCAAAAGGGGCTTATGATGCACATCAGGGTTACGGTATCCTCCGCAGCACAAAGTCTAACACTAGCTTGAAGGTGGCACAAGAATCGCTATTTTTGCCGTAAAAAGAAGTGATTAATGCACTCCAAATCTGTGTGATTGCTTGACATCTCACATGAAATACTTTAAACTCATGTTAATTCCTTAATCAGAATTTAACAAAAACCATGATTTCAACTATAAGTCTTAATCTTCAAATCACCTTAGCCGCCCAAATCACCTTAGCAGTGGTCTTGAGCGGTATCATAGGCATCAATCGAGAACGCAGCCAAAAATCCGCCGGATTGCGAACGCATATGCTGACCGGAGCAGGCGCGTGTCTTTTTACTATCTTATCGTTGTATGCCTTTCCTCATGCGGACACATCGCGCATCGCATCGAATGTTGTCACCGGAATTGGTTTTCTTGGTGGCGGTGTAATCATCCAACGCAAAAATGAAGCCTATGATTTAACAACGGCGGCTGGCATTTGGGCAACAGCAGCAATAGGCATGGCAATCGCTGTTGGGGCATGGTTTTTGGCGATTTATTCAACCTTGATATTATGGTTTGTCTTAGATGTGGTGAAGCGTTTCAAATGGCATGGCTTTGATACTGAACAATAAATCATGACACTGTTGGGATTAAGACCTGTTCACTACTCTGCATTGCAAGTTTAACAATTCCTTAAAATAGGTATTGGAAATTGCAGCTATTCTTGATATGTTGTGGTATTCTTATAGACAATATTGTTTTGAAATTGGATGTTTTAATATAATGGATCAATCTACAAGCAATCCTCCACCCACGCCAACTGTGGGCTTAACGAACAAGACAAAACGCGAATCAGAAGCAGATAGGCAACGCAAAAATAAACTTTCCGCAGCTATAGAAGGTTATTTGTATCTTGCGCCAACGCTTATTGCCTTGACGATATTTGTCTTTATTCCAGTTGTGCAGTCATTCCAATTGAGTCTGACACGCTCATCATTTGGTCGCTCAATTGATGTTGGATTTGACAATTACGTGCGCTTATTTAACGATGACCGTTACCATGATGTCATCTGGACGACTCTCAAGTTTACAATGGGGACAGTCCCGATAGGCATTGCACTCGCGGTTGTTCTGGCGATTGCACTTTCATATCCTTTAAAGCATCTGTCGTGGTTCTATCGCCTGTTGATATTCGTGCCGATTGTGATTAGTACCGCCGTAACGGGTGTTCTCTTCAAGTGGATTTATCATCCAACTGTTGGTTATCTCAACCATCTATTAGGTTTCTTTGGCATTGATGGTCCAACATGGTTGACGCAAGGGGATTGGCCACTTGTCAGCATCATCATTGCTGTTGTTTGGCGGCAAATCGGCTTCAATACGATTATTGCCCTAGCAGGTATTCAAAATATTGATGGCACTTTATATGAAGCAGCAAAGGTCGATGGGGCTAATTTGTGGCATCGCATCCGACATATTACCCTGCCATTACTTTCTCCAACGCTATTTTTCTTGCTGATTATCAACGTTATCGGCAGTTTACAGGTCTTCGGCGAAATTGATATTCTGACCAATGGTAGCATTTCAACACGGACAATGTTGTACTCCATTTACTTTGAGGCTTTCAGGTCACAGAATAATGGCGGTGCTTCTGCACAAGCATTTATTCTGTTCTTATTGATTGTGGGGCTATCGTTTATGCAGTTTGTTGTCGTCGGGAAAAAGGTGCATTATCAATGAGAACCTATGAAGTTATTCTGTACTTTATCGTACCAGCAGCCATTTGGATATTCATCGCATGGCTGACGCGCAAAGCGTTTGAAAAGAAACAGAGAAATCCACAAACAGGTTTTGTTCTGTCATTGTTGGCTGGGCTTGTCCCCTACGTTTTGACAACTGCTATAAGTACTGTATCGGATGTTCAAGCACTACTTTGGACTCATTTCTTCGGCTTTGTACTACAAATCATCCTGCTAGTCATTGTGCAAAATAGGTTGCCACAAGGGAATTGGATATCCGAAGAAGAGCAAGTGGGTGGAGAGGCACGCGGTGATAGTGTCACAGTGGTGCTTCATATCACCTTGTTAATCACAGGCTTATTTATTTCATCACCGATTTGGATTGGTCTTTTTGCCAGTTTCAAATTGCCGCAAGATGTCACAAACTTTCCACCTACCCTGTTACCCGATATCTGGACATTTGAGAATTACGTGACGGCATGGACGAGCGTTCCACTATTTCGTTTCTTTATGAACAGTGTGATACAAACCGGTATTATTGTGCTATTTCAAGTCGTATTTAGCATTTTAGCCGCCTATGCCTTTGCTATCCTCGACTTTCCCGGACGCAACCTGATGTTTTATTTGATTTTAGGTAGCTTGATGGTGCCGTTCCAACTGACGTTTATTCCAAATTTTGTAATGGTCAGTAATTGGGGTCTCGCTAATACCCATGCCGGATTGGTCGTACCATTCTTAGCCAGTGCATTCGGGGTATTTTTACTGCGCCAATTCTTCATGACGATACCGAGAGACTTTTTCGATGCGGCTAAAGTCGATGGTGCGAGTAGTTTCCGTTATCTGTGGCAAATCGTCGTCCCACTCAGTAAGGGGGCGATAAGTGCCTTTGCGACTTTCTCATTTTTGAGTGCATGGAGTCAATACCTGTGGCCTCTGATTATTACCAATAGTGAAGAGATGCGAACAATCCAGATTGGTATTCGCTTCTTTTTGTTTGACCAAGAGCGCGGTGCGGATTGGGGCGCGATTATGGCAGTCGCTGTGATTGCCTTACTCCCAACACTGTTAATTTTCCTTGTGGCGCAACGTCAATTGGTCAAGGGTATCGCCTCTACAGGTCTTAAGGGGTAATTCAATTTTAGGCATTTCTACGGGTTCATCCCGTTTATTTGCAAACTGGTATGTATGCCAGTTTAATAATTGTTAAACACACACTTAGGAGTAACAATGTTAACACGTTTTTTCCGTAATGCCCGTGTCCTGACATTAGGATTGCTGGTTGTGCTACTCTCAAGCAGCATCCAAGCACAAGAAACCATTACCATTGAATTTTGGCACGCAATGGGTGGTGGTCTCGGTGAAACTGTCGACGAAATTGTCGCCAGATTTAACGAATCGCAAGATGAGATTGTCGTGAATGCGACCTTCCAAGGGTCATATGACGATACCTTCAACGCTCTGATTGCATCGCTGGAAACGGATACACTACCCAACGTCACCCAGAACTTCGACCTTGCTGCACAGACCATGTTCGATTTCCCCGGTTTGCTACCAGCACACGAAATGATGGCACTAGATGGCTTTGATGCCAGTATTTTTGTCCCGGCTGTCGCTGACTACTATTCCGATGATACGGGTATGGTCGCTATGGCATTCAACAGCAGCACGCCCATTGTCTATTTCAATGTTGATGTGCTGGCAGAAGCTGGCTACGATGAACTTCCGCTTGATTGGGATTTCTCCACATTCAAAGAAGTTTGTGATGCCGTCTTAGCAACAGGTATTGAAAGCTGTGTAACACTCGGTCAGGTTGGCTGGTACTTTGAACAAATTCTTGCCAATAGTGGCGGTCTCTACTTCAATAATGATAATGGTCGTACCGGACGCGCCACTGAAGCAGTTTTCAATCAAGGGCAAGGCGTGGAAGTCTTTGAATTCCTCACCAGCCTCTATACGGAAGGTTATGCACCTGACCTCGGCAGTACATGGACTGATACTGATGCCTCCTTCATTGCGGGTCAATCTGCAATGGAATTGGACAGTACAGCCGGTGCGCGTGGTCTGCAAGAAGGTGCCGATTTCATCATCGACACAACCTACATCCCCCACAGCGACAGCAGTGACCGTAATGGTGTGGTCATCGGCGGTGCGGCTCTATGGTTACTGGATAGTGGCGACGAAGCGACTAATCTGGCAGCATGGGAATTCATGAAATTTGTTGCTCAACCAGAACAACAAATTCTATGGCACACCAACACTGGCTACTTCCCCGTGCGGACTGACCTTGCAGACAATGAAGAACTCGGTGCATTCTGGATGGATAACCCGAACTTCTTGACCGCGATTGAACAACTCGGTAGCACAACCACAACCCTCGAAGATGGTTCACCGAACTATGCCGTTCTCGGTGGTCGTGCAGGCTTCTTCCCCTCCATTCGTCAATTGATTGTTGATGCTTATCGTCGCGTCATTGATGATGGTTTGACAGCACAAGAAGCACTCGACGAAGCAGCAGAACGCGCCAATCAAATTTTGGCGGATTACAACGAAATCGTCGGCGGATAATTCGCTCCGATTTGTTGATAGGGGTTGGGCGATATGCCAGCCCCTATTTTTTTACCCCGAATCCATGTCATAATAAACCTCATTGCTATCACTAATCACGTCATGTTATGCACTTGTCAATTTATCAAGCGTTCGTATTGTAAAGGCGTTTAGCACAGTGATGAGCTATCAGTTTACAGTTGGGCTAATTTCTTAGACTAATCTACTGTAAACTAAAAACTCGAATGTCATGCTAGATACAATTGCTCTATTTTTTTAACAACCTGTAACTGCCTAACGTCACTAATCATATCAAAGGATTTGAGATTTTTATGAAACGTTTGCTATTGATACTTTGCTTTTTGCTGCTCGTATTTCCTATTCTTGCACAAGATACGCTACCTGAAAATTTTGACGTGCAGGGGCATCGTGGCACACGCGGCTTAAAACCGGAAAATACGCTGCCATCCTTTGAGACAGCCCTCGATTTGGGTGTCACAACCCTCGAATTGGACTTGCACTATACGGCGGATGATGTCGTGGTTATTTCGCATAATCCGGCTGTTGGGCGCGAGTTATGCTATCTCCCAGAAGATAGTCCCGTTGTTATCCCAACTCCTAGTAGCTCGATTTCGACTGCTAACCCCTTGCGTATTCGTAACCTCATGCTAGAAGACTTGCAAGGTTTCGTCTGTGACTTGAATCAGAACGCAAGTCAGTTCCCCTTGCAAAACAACGACCGCACAGCCATTGCAGGAGATACTTATCATATCCCGACACTGCGCGAACTCTTTGAACTTGTTGAAGCCTATGCTGAATCGGATTTGAAGACCGAAGAACAACGTGAAAACGCCCGTCAAGTCCGCTTTAACTTAGAAAGCAAACGCGCAGGGAATAGCCCAGCCAATATTGGTGATGACTTTGACGGTGAAAATATCGGTGCATTTGAATTGGCAATCTTGGCACTGGTTGAAGAATTTGAACTAGAAGACCGTGTTGTCATCCAAAGTTTTGACCATCGCGTTCTTTGGGCAATTGCGCGTTATAATCCTGATATTACCCTTGCCGCGTTGACTAATCGGGGTCGCGCTCGCCTTGATGTTTATGCCGAACGTGGGGCTTCTATCTGGTCGCCACGCTATACAGAAATCAATCAGGCACAAATTGATGAGGCACACGAACTCGGTTTACAAGTCATCCCATGGACAGTCAATGATGCCGACGATATGCGCGAATTGATTGCCATGGGAGTCGATGGTATTATCACTGATAGACCTGATATTCTACTCAATTTGGATAGTCAAGAATGATGAACTACAAAAATACAAAGAACACGACAAAAAACGAAAATACGTCATTAGCAGTTAACGGGAGCGCACATCGCTACTCCTCGACTGTGTTTTGGCTGATGCTTTGCCTCATAATTATTTTTCCGACAATAACGCTATCAGCACAAGACAACAACACTGCTGAAATCACCGTGCTTGTCGAAGGCTTACAGAATCCTGTCGGGATGGCGCTGCTACCGAATGGCAATCTACTCATTGCAGAAGAAGGCACAGGCAATGATGATGATAGTGCTGGCGTATCTATGCTGACGACGGATGGTGAACTAGGTCGCTTAATTTCTGGCTTTGCAAGTAGCCGCGATGCTGGTGATTTGTCCGGCGTGCCATTAGTCGGCGTTTCGCCCGATGGAGAGACGATTTACATTGGCAATTTTAACGCCCAACATCTCTGGACATTACCGGTTTCAGAGGCGCTTATCTTGCCCGAAACACCATTTATGCCCGATGAACTCGGCGTGGCAATGGAACGTCTCAACAATGTAGCGGTTATCAATCCCTTCGATATCACATTTGCAGAAAATAATAGTCCTGTTGTGACAGATGCTAGTGGCAATGGTGTCGCTATTGAAATGGCTAACGGTACAACCCGTTTTATTCATCGTTTTGCCCCTCTCATCAATCCTGATAATGCAGATATCACGATTGACCCCGTACCAACAGGCATTACCCGTGTCGGTGATGAATTTTACGTGACACTCTTCGGCGGCTGTCCTTATCCGAGTCAGGGCGGCGAATTAGTGGCAATTGATATGAATCGCAATCAGCGCACGGTTATTGATAACTTGACGATGCCGATTGATGTTGCGCTTGCCGAAGATGGCACTATTTGGGTGCTGCAATTCGCGGAATTTGCTCCCGATGGCTCATGCTTTACAGGCACAGACTATCAAGCGAATGCGGGCAAAATCAGCCGCCTGTTAGATGATGACACACTAGAAACAGTTGTTGATGGGTTGAATTTCCCCGGTGCTGTCTTGCCCCTAGCGGATGGCAGCCTCTATATCACCGAGATTTTCAGTGGGCGTATCCTGCATATCACGTTTCCTGATATTGAAATCGCTGCCGATACGCTCTACTTTGTCGATGTAACTCAAGAAGTCGGAATCACATTTCAGCAAGGGGCATTCCAAGAAGGTCTTTATCCCGACCCCGTAGCAGCAATGGGTGGTGGTCTCTGCTGGATTGATTATGACAATGATGGTTGGCTCGATTTGTATCTGGTTAACAGTTATGCCAATGATGAAGTGGATTATTGGCAAGCAAACGGCGGACTCCCTCAGAATCAGCTTTTTCGTAATAACGGTGGGCAGTTTGTTGATGTGTCACTGGAATCGGGAAGCAATCTATCAATGCGCGGCAATGGTTGTGCAGCAGCCGATTTGAATAATGATGGTTGGACAGATTTAGTCGTCACAGCAGAAGGCGCGAATGCCCTGCTCTGGAATATGGGAGACGGCACATTCTATGAAGACGCATCAACGGCCGGCATCAACGCAATGGATTGGAACACTGCGATTGCTATTGCTGATGTCAACGGCGATGGCTGGCTCGATATTTTCATTGGCAGCTATATCGACCTCAATAACCCCGTACCCAATCCAATCGGCGCATTCCCACAAGATTACGATGGTATCCCTGACCATCTCTATCTCAATTTGGGTGCGGATGAAAGCGGTACAGTCACTTTCCGAGATGTCACCCGCGACGTTGGGATGATAATCGACGAACGGACACTGGGCGCAATATTTAGCGACTTGGATAATGATGGCGACCTTGACCTCTACATTGCCAATGATGGTCAACCGAATCGTCTTTACGAGAATATGCCTACTAATACAGATATTGGCTTTGAGTTTATTGATGCCTATGATACCGCCGATGCCAATAACAGACAAAGTGGTATGGGCGTGGCAGCCGGCGATTGGACAGGCGATGGTCAAATTGATTTAATTGTCACCAATTGGGATACCGAACTCAATGCTATCTATCGCAACCAAAGTGCTGAAATGGGCTATCTCAATTTTTACTATAGCACCTATCGCATTGGCATGTTGGGATTGGGCAATAATATGACCGGATGGGGAACTGCCTTTGCCGATTTTGACCATGATACAGACCTCGATTTGCTGACCGTCAATGGGCGTGTTCCAATACGAGATGTCGCCGCAGATGCCGAGTTGATGCGCTTCTACGGCAATCGCATGGCAGAAGGGTATGCTGGAGAATTCCGGGAATGGACAGAACGTGTCGGATTTGAGGCAGTGGGCAGACACATGGCGCGTGGCAGTGCTGTTGCAGATTATGATAATGACGGTGATTTAGACTTTGCGGTCAATGTCATTGCTGGGCAGGCGCTTTTGTTGCGAAACGAAGTCCGCCAAGGCAACTGGTTACAAATCGCTACAGATAGCCCAACACCGGGTTTGCTGGCTGAAGTGACCTTGCCAAATGGTCAAGTCTTGCGCCGTGAAGTCGCTATCGGCAGTAGCTATCTCGCTTCGGAAGACCCTCGTTTGCATATTGGGTTAGGTGATACTGAGATTATCCCACTCGTCATAATCACTCTACCGGATGGTTCACAGCAAATATTCGAGAATGTAGCGGCTAATCAGATACTCACTATAGATGGCTAAACAAAAAAATAACACAGGGGAGAAGTTATCTCTCCCCTACTCAAACAATCTATTTAACTATCCGTGCGATTTTTCGGACAGGCAGAAGCCAGTCCCTACAATTTGCCTTTTTTGAACCTATTTTCGTGTTATCCGAGCGCCTTCGTGGTAAATTTTTAGGCATTTTCTCATGGATAGGTGAACTGTTACTTAAACAGTAACAGTTCAAGTTAAATATGGCGCTTGAATTTTCGCAACGTCGCAAGGTGTTCATCTAATGACGTATAGCCTGCCCCCATCGTATTCATGCTGATATGCGTTGCGCCCATATTTTGCCATGCTGTGATAATCTTGTCCCATTCACTTTCCGGCTGCCGCGATACACTGAGACGCACATCGACCCCAAAATCATCATAATTACGCCCATTTTCTGCCAGATACCGTTTAACCTTATCGACTTCTTCTTGCGCTTTTTCGAGCGACCCACCACCGGGCATCCAACCATCACCTATCCGTGCCATCCGACGCAGCACAACATCCGCATAACCGCCAAACCAAATTGGAATCGGGCGCTGAACGGGTAACGGGTTGATTCCCACATTATCGAGTTTATGATACTTGCCCTCATACGTCACAAGTTCATTCGTCCACAATAAACGCAGCACTTCAACCTGTTCTTCAATCCGCTTACCGCGATTACTAAAACGCTCGCCCAATGCTTCCATTTCGACTTGATTCCAGCCCACAGCGACACCTAGCCGTAAACGCCCGCCCGACAAGATATCAATTTGTGCCGTTTGCTTGGCAACAAGGGCTGTCGAACGTTGTGGCAAAATCAAAATGCCCGATACAAATTCAAGATTTTTCGTGATTGCCGCACCATAGGCAAAAAGTGTCAGAATCTCGTGGAATTGGTGTTCATGTGTATAGGGTCCCTTCCAACTGCCCTCTCTATCAGGATTCGCACCGATAACATGGTCATAAGCCAGTAAAAAATCAAAGCCCATATCTTCCACCGCAAGGATATAATCCCGAACTTGCTGTGGGTCACTACCAATTTCTGTTTGTGGAAATACAACGCCTGTTTTCATCAAGTTTTGCTCCTTTTAATAATCTATCGCAATTAAAGTTCCGGTACAATTGGTGGCACAGGGTCACGCAACCACCCTTGGAAAAATACCTGTAAATCTTGTCCACTCATTTCTTCGGCAATAGCGATAAAATCATCTGTGCTGGCATAAGACCCACCAAAACGAGCGAAGTACGTCTGCAAAATATTGAAAAATAGCGCGTCGCCCACTTTGAGCCGCAAAGCATGAAGTGTCCATCCGCCGCGATGATAAATTGTTGCTGGGAAAAGTGCTTCTGGTGTTGGACTCGGTGGTGGCAAGGTGCGGACATAACGATAGCCACTCGGCGAGAACAAGTTCGACTCCGTCGCCCCATAGACGCGCTCATCATAGAGAAATTCAGCATAAGTGGCAAAGCCCTCGTTGAGCCAGATATCAGACCAGTCTGCCAATGTCACATGATTGCCAAACCACTGATGCGATGCCTCATGCACCATTACCCGTTCATCAACGAAATTAGGATGGAAAATCGGCAATGTCTGCATTTCATTCGCATTCGGGAAATTTGATTCCAGCAAGATGCCATATGTCTCAAAAGGATAGTCGCCAAAAATGTCGCTAAAAGTATCAATAATGAGTTCTAGCTGATAATCGCGTTGCGCCCGTTGCTGTCCCAAGGGCGTATTCGGGAAATAACTCCGAAGCGGCAACCCACGCGCTGTCTGCCCTTCCACAAGGATATAATCCCCGATATTGACGGTCAGTAAATATGTGGCTGTCAAGTCGCGCACTTCCCATACAAAGGTTGTCGTATCGCCATTATCAATGACCTCTTGCTGGAGACCACTCGCCGCAACCTGATATCCGACAGGAACAGTCATCCATAGTGAATAAGTCGCTTTATCAGTAGGATGGTCATTTGAGGGAAACCATGTGCCAGCGCCGGATGGTTCGCTGACGACATAAACCCCATTTTCGGTACGATTCCATCCTCGCGGCGAACTTGTGCCACTATCAGAGTCAGGAAGTGGGATGCCCTCATAGGTCACGGCTGCTGTATAAAGTTGACCCTCAGCCATAGCGCGTGGTAATGTAATTGTTAATTTACGTCCGTCATGTACAAAATCGGCATTATCATCATTCACTGTAACCGATTCGACATCCAAGCCATCTAAATCTAAAGTGAAGGTACTCAAATCTTGTGTCGCTTCTATCGTGAGTGTTGCTGTGCCAGATAATACATCACTATCATCATCCCACCTTAAGTCCAGCAAATAATGTTGGACATCATAGCCGCCGTTACCCAAATGTGGGAATAAACGGTCTCCGGCTGTCGTTGCGCCGGGTTCAGGATGCGATGGGGCAATCATCTGCGTCGAAAATAGCACAATAAAAAATCCAATAATTTTAAGCCACATTAATTCTTGCCTTTCATCATTTTCTGCATTATATCCCGACTATGCCATCGTGCCATTTTTCCCTAGAATACAGTCATTTGATTCCTGTAGGGAGACTCTGCGTGGTTTTCTATAACCACAACGGGCGCACACGCGGGTACGCCCCTACTCCTGAACGCTATTTTCGCCGGAGATATATAAGAATGTGGCAGCATCGTTCGCAGATTGCAATCATCGGCATACTCACAGGCTTCATTATACTAGCAGCACTCTATTCGCGTGCCATTCCTATTTTTGAAGCATCCGACGAAGCCGAGCATTTCATCTATATCCATACGATTCTGGAAACAGGTCAATTGCCTGTGATTCAGAGTCGAGAAGACATGGCGCAACAATCTGACCCGATATTGCGCTGGAATAATCAGGCGCATCATGCCCCCCTCTATTATTTGCTCAGTGCCGCAGTCATTTCATGGTCAGAGCGTGCTGATATTGCCGATTATCTGCGCCCGAATGAGTTGATTTTTCTACGAAATATAGTAGAAGATAATGCCAATAAGTGGCTGCATCGCTACTCAGAGCCGACAAGCGACACCCAACTTGCCGTTTATTTTTTGAGAGCCATCAACGTAGTCATCGGCTGCGGAACATTGCTTTTCGTGTATCTAACAGCAAAAACAGCTTTCGATGATGAGACTATCGGTATTCTGTCGATGTTATTGGTCGCCTCAATCCCGACATTCATCGCCGTTAATGTCAGTGTGACCAATGATGCACTCGTGATTTTTTTCTATAGTGGCGGCATATTCTGGGCAATCAATACTTGGCAGCATGGCAATCTCACAGGGCGAAATTCACTCCTCATCAGTGTGATTCTAGCAGGAATCGCCCTCACAAAACTCACAGGCATTACCTTATTTGGCGTGGTCTATTTTACATTGTTCTTGGGCATCTGGCACAAAAAATGGTCTTGGGCAGATGCACTTAGGGTCATAGCCGCTTCTATAGGCGCGTTTGCCCTACTTTCTAGTTGGTGGTATCTGCGGAATTGGACTCTCTATGGCGACCCTCTGGCATTAGAGGCTACAGCGTCTATTTGGGGGCGTGAAATTCCGTTAACTTGGGCAACCTTCCAAGATGAACTGCTCCGTATCGGGCAAACATTCTGGATGATGATTGGCTATCTGCATCAACCTGTCCTAGCACCGGATTGGTTTTATGCCTATGCCTTATTTGCTACGCTTGGTGCAATGGCTGGCTTTGTCTGGCATTTATTCAGTAAACCTCAAGCAAGCGATGTTATTTTGGGATTCGCCATTTTTGTTGTGACAGGCATGCTGTTCTATGGCACACGTACAGTTGATATTTCTTATGGACGCTTGCTCTTTCCAGCATTGGCGGCTTTTGCACCACTTTTTGTTGTCGGATGGACGCGTTGTTTGGGCGTATTCTCGCTGCTTGCGATTCTGCCGATAAGCGCGTTAGCCCTCTTCGCGCCATTTCGCATTATGCCAAGAGCCTATCAAACACTTGAGGCAGTCACCACGATTCCCGAATCGGCTACTTTAGTCGAATGGTCAAGTGGCGAGTTAGAGATTGTCGCTGTTGATGTCCCACAAGAACCCCTTAATCCGAGTGATAACCTCACAGTCGATATTTATTTTAGGGGCAATCATCCCCTGAACCCTGCCCTACTGATAACAGCAATCGACTCTGTTCGTGTTGAAAGACTCGACCATGTAGAAATTTACCCGGGCATGGCAGCAACCGACACATTACCGGATGACAAACTCTATCGCGTCCCAATTCATCTACAATTGAGCGAAGCCGACGAAATCCGTGCGCCACGTCTCGTTATGCTTAATCTGGAATGGCAAGATGCCGGTGATGAAGAAGACATTTTGTTTGAGAATGGTCAATCGGTATTAGAAATCCAAGCGGGTGTACTGCTTGATTCTCGTTATCAAGTCGTCGGACGGGCAACGCCAATAAACGCACGTTTTGAAGATAAGATTCAACTTGATTTTTATTGTATTTCGCAGGATAGTATCCGTTTCATCTGGACACCTTTGCAAGAAATAGCTGATGATTGGACGCTGACGATTCAACTATTTGATAATAATGGCGATTTTGTAGCTCAAACTGACAGTGTACTATGGTGGTATCCAACTTCTCGATGGCTTCCTGATGTGCGCTTTGATGATTGGCGTGATGTTGATTTTCCGCCCGATTTCTCAAGTAGTGACTACGAAATTCGCGCTGGCTGGTATCGGCAAGAGGGCGATAATTTTCTACGGATGCCTGTCACAGTCGGCGAACAACGTGATAATTTGCTGATTCTGCCAGAAACCTTTGCCACATGCAATTAATTGACGCAAGCCAAAAGTATCCGATTCAAACAAGGAGATATCATGTCACAAAAATGATGAATATCGCCCTAATTTTAAGTGATAGTTACCTAGCAGATTTACTTGATTACTAAGGAGACTGAATTATGACCACACCTTATACGCTCATATCCGCAATGACTGAAATGGTCGATATCCAAGCAGAAAGCATTGTGAGCCGCACCGTGTTTGAAGACGAAACAGTCAAAATTGTGTTGTTCGGCTTTGCTGCCGGACAGTCTTTATCTGAGCATACCAGCACCTACCCTGCGATGCTGCATTTCATCCAAGGTGAGGCGCGTGTGACTTTAGGTGAGGATAGCCATGATGTGAAAACGGGTGCATGGTCACATATGCCGCCGCGTTTGCCACATAGCATCGAAGCACAAACGGATGTCCTCATGCTCTTGTATATGATGAAGGGCTAATTGAGGGTGATATAGCAACAGCGCAAAGTCATCAAATAGATTACTGTGCCGTAAATGGAAACACTCCGAAGGTATCCGATGCTGTGTTGACAATTTCTTGTAGCGCGTCAAGGTCACTATACTGCTCTAGCTGTGGGACTTCACGCGCTATATTGATGAACATTTGGGCAGCGATGCGCTCCGACGAATGCCAACCATCGAAAAAGTCTTCGTCGGTTGCGCCGACAGCTGCCCCATTGTGAAAATCAAAATAGGGAAAATCATATTCAGCGAATAGAGATTCGACTTCTATTGTCGCATCACGCAAATAGCTATGGTCGGCGCTGTTTTCGAGTCGTTGCCAGAGCGACGGCATATACGGCGGATAGAGTCCGATAACGAGAATATCATTTTCTTGTGCAAAGTCGAGAATAGCCCGTAACTGCTGCATCGCCTCATCATCAACAACATCGCCACGCACATACATTTCCGCGCCTTCTTCAAACCAGCCTATGTGTAGCCCACGCATATTGGGCTGCCATAGATGCTGGGCTACTAAAAAATCGCCGTATTGTTCGCTGCCATCATTACGGAAACCGTGTCCATCAATAATCGCCCGTGAACCAAGCGCAAGTCCCCCACTCCCACCGGGTTCTTCGCGTGATAGCAATTTTCGCAAATCGAGCGTTTCACCGTCTAATATCTCTTGTATCACTGTCCGATTGACAATAAAAAAGCGGTCAAAATCAGACGTTGGCGGCTGCACAATCGGGTCGCCACCATAATCGGCATTGAACCACGCATCATCAATGCCCAAAATAATCATATCGGGTCGATGATTCATGGTAAACAACAAACGACTAATTTCTCCCAACTGCCATGCCGGAGCCGCCGCATTATAAAAAGCATCAGGGTTGAGATTCATGAAATCGGAGCGAAACTGTAGCACCCGCGATGAACCAATCATCATCACATCAGGCTGAAAATAGTCAACTGCCATGCGCTTATAACGCTGGTCACGATTGCCGTATCGGACACGATACAAAACAGGCGTATCACCGGCTTGTAAACGCAGCACCTCGCTGAGTGGCAACGACTCGCCAATATAGGTCAATGCCCCTGTCAGCAGTAAAAACGGTAATGCAAATGGTAGTGCATAGAGTGCGATTTTTCGCAGCAGTGTCATGAAGAACTAATCATCCTCTTTTGGGGGGAAAATATCTTTCACAGCTAACTTAAAACTGGGCAAGATAGATTCGACTGTTAATGTGCCTGTTTTCTCGACAATGCGAACAGGCTTTCCAAGTTCATAGACTTCGACCACTTCCTCGTCGGGGTCAACAACCCATACAATCGTCCCAGCAGCGAGATAGTTTGTAATTTTAATTCGTAGCTTATCATCATTATCCGATGGCGACATGACCTCAACTGCTAAATCTGGTGGATTATCGTTATACCCTTTGCGTGCGAGTTTCTTTTGTTTGTCGTATAAAATGACGGCAACATCCGGCGTATAACGTTCGCCAGAAACTTTATAGCCCCCCGCCTCGCCTGTCAGATGACCAATATCATTTTGAAGCAAGTACATACCGATAAATACAGTGATTCGTGCAGAAATTTTGGACGAATATGGATTAGAAGGCACTTCAACAATCTCCCCCCCGATAAATTCAAATAATTTGTCATTATTTTGAGGCAAATCGACAAAATCCTCAAAATCATCGACTGCCATACGTTTTCTATCCAGAACCATGATGTCATCTCCACAATTTATGTAGCATCAGAAAAAACTTAGAACAGCATGAAGAACTATTTTACTCTGCGCCTCTGATTCTCCGTTTCTCTGCGTTACGCTTTTCTTGGCGTTTTGGCGCTTCATTTTCAATATCTGTAATGTTCGCCATAAGTCAGGTTATTCTCATTATATCAGAATTGGAAATAGATGAACTGCCCTGCGCCGCTTCCATACAGTCCAGAAAATATGACAGCCGCGCCAAGTAACCAATACGCGCCCCATCGTGGCACGAGTGGCACACGGATGAGAAAACGTTCCAACGATAATTTAACATCAAAGGCATCCACCAGTATCAAAAAACCAATCAGCACAAATGACAGATAAAACTCAGTCTGAATACCGAGCAGTGCGCCTTCAAATGGGGCAAAGATATTCGAGCCATCAAAGACAAACAAATGCGAAACAACGTACTGTGCATCAGCGAATGAATTAGCGCGGAAGAATATCCATGCAAAATCGACAAAAACGAAGGTCACCACAACGCGCAGAACAAGCATCAAGAGCGATTTTCCCGACATAATTTCAATTTTGAAGTGCCGTAACAGAACAATCAGCACGACACCTGCCCCGTGTAAAGCGCCCCAAATCACGAAGGTCCACCCTGCCCCATGCCATAATCCACTGACCAAAAACACAATCAGCAAATTCGATAGATTTCGCAGTAGTGGCACGCGATTACCGCCCAGAGGATAGTAGACATAATCCCGAAACCATGTCGAAAGTGAAATATGCCAGCGCGTCCAAAACTCACGGATGGATTGCGAGAAATAGGGTTGGCGGAAGTTCTGCATCAAGTCAAAACCCATGATTTTCGCTGTGCCAATCGCAATGTCTGAATAGCCGGAAAAGTCACAATAAATCTGAAACGCGAAAAAAAATGTCGCTATTATCAGTGTCCAGCCGGAGTGGTCATCGACATTGTTGTAAACCGCATTTACGTAAATGGCTATTCGGTCTGCAATGACAACTTTCTTGAAAAACCCCCATAAAATTTGTTGCAATCCAGCAACAGCACGGTCTTCATTGAATAATTTTTTGACATGAAATTGTGGCAGGAGATTCGTCGCCCGTTCAATGGGACCCGCGACCAACTGTGGGAAAAAGGCGACATAGGTTGCCATAATACCCAAATGCGGTTCAGCATCCATCTTGCGCCGAAAAACATCAATCGTATAAGACATGGACTGAAAGGTATAAAACGAGATACCAATCGGCAGCACTAGATTATGTGTGAATGGGGTATACCCCAGAACGGCTGCACTGGACTCATTGAAAAAGTTGAAGTATTTGAAGAAAAATAGCACACCAAGATTGACAATAATACTTGCTGCAAGCCATAGTCTGCGTTCTGATTCTGCCTCACTGCGATGAATCATCCGTGCGGCGATGTAGTCTACAATCGTGCTAAAAGCAATCAATGGCACATACTGAATATTGCCATAGGCATAGAAGAAATAGCTCATTACAAGCAGTAGCATCCACCGATAGCGATGTGGCATCCAAAAGAATAAGGGCAATACGATAGAAAAAAAGATGATGTATTCGGGTGAAATAAATGACATAGGCGCTCACTAATCCTTGAGACTGATAACGGCGCAATTTTATCACAGAGCTATTTTGTTGCCAGTATGATAGCCAAATCTGCAAAGCACTCTGGGAAAATATGTCATTTGCAATCTAGTAGGGATATTTAATTCGCGGTAAACTGTCCAAATGTTGTCTTTCATTTATCAATCTGTGTGCCATACCACTAAACAGGCATGTGACACACTAATAGATACAAGAGAGGTAGAATGAGTCAGGAAAAAGCAAAACACGGAGATGTAGGACTTGTCCGAAGTTTAGGATTATTTGATATCACGATGATTGGTGTTGGCGCGATGATTGGCGCAGGCATCTTTGTACTGACCGGAATTGCCGCAGGTGTCGCGGGTCCGGCGTTGATACTTGCCTTTGCATTAAATGGCGTGATTACTGTTCTGACCGCCATGGTTTACGCCGAACTCGGTTCAGCGATTCCAGAAGCAGGTGGCGGCTATTTATGGGTTAAAGAAGGGCTACCCGGTCCCAATGGATTCTTATCGGGCTGGATGAGTTGGTTTGCACATGCCGTAGCCGGAAGTCTCTATGGTGTCGGCTTTGGTGGCTTTGTGTACGAGTTAATACGAATTCTGTTTGGTGATGGCGGCGAAGGGGGCGTTTTTCTAGCACAGCCCATTAATTTACCCTTCGGCTCTGAGCTAACGGAAGCCGTATTGGTACAAAAACTCTTCGCAGCACTGGTTATCTTGCTCTTTTTGTATATCAACTATCGCGGCACATCAGAAGCCGGTATGGCAGGTAACATTGTCACGGTGCTGAAGATCATTATCATTTCCATTTTCATCATTAGCGGTTTGTTTGTCATCTTTGGCAACCCCGTGAATTTCGATAAGTTCGATAACTTCGCACCAGAAGGCATTATTGGCATTGTCAGTGCGATGGGCTTAACGTATATCGCCTTTGAGGGCTATGAAATCATTGTGCAAGCCGGAGAAGAAGTTCGTAATCCGCGCAAAAACATCCCCCGCGCCGTCTTTTTATCGCTGGCAATCGTTATCCCCATTTATATGCTGGTGGCATTTGTCGTGATAGGAGCGGTTCAAGCACCACAAGGGATTCCAATCTACCAATGGCTTGGCGAGTTAAAAGAAATCGGCATCGCCCGTGCTGCGGCACAATTTATGCCGTTTGGAACATTCCTCATCATGGTAGGCGGTCTGTTATCGACCATGAGCGCCTTGAATGCGACCACATTTTCATCAACCCGTGTCTCATATGCTATGGGCCGCGACAAATCGCTACCGGATGGCTTTGCGAAAGTCAGTACGAAAACACACACGCCGGATGTAGCCTTGCGTTGGACGGGCTTATTAATACTGTTCGTGGCACTTACTTTGCCCATTGAAGCGGTTGCAGCATCGGCAGATATCATGTTCCTGCTATTGTTTTTGCAGGTCAACCTCGCTGTGATTACCATCCGCAGCAAATATGGCAAAGAACTCAACTATGGCTATCTGATGCCTTTCTTCCCGATTGTGCCGATTATCGCTATCGTCGCGCAACTCTTGTTAGCAATATCGCTCTTTAATCTGTCGCCGGTTGCATGGGGTTTTGCCATCGTCTGGATGGCTGTTGGCTTCTTGCTGTATTATGTCTATGCCAAACCGCGCCAACAAAAAGCGATCCGTACACCTATCTTGCAACATGCCGAACTGACACGACCAGAAGAAGACGCGCCGTATCGTGTTCTTGTGCCTATCGCAAATCCCGATTCGTTAAAAACGCTGATACAACCTGCAATTCGGGCGGCTAAAATGAACAAGGGCAAAATCACTCTGCTCTATATCGTCACAGTTCCGGTGCCAACACCCCTCACTCTCGCCTATGAATATGTTGATAGCGGCGAAGAGTTACGCGAGAAAGCAGTTGCTATGGTTCGTGATGCCGATGTCCCTGTCGAATTTGTCATTCGTGTTGCACGCACCGTTGCCGATGCCATTATTGATACGGTTCGTGAAAAACGTGCCGACTTGTTATTGATGGGCTGGCGTGGGCGGAGTACGCAAGAAAACACGATGTTGGGTCACAATATCGACAAGGTGATTAATGAAATCAGTTGTGAATTGATGATGTTGCAACCCGATGGCAAACCAGCACAGCGCATCTTGATTCCGATTGCTAACCCACACCAAATCCCGTTTGCCTTACAAGCGGCACAACTCTATGCAGCCAGTGATGACACCGCTTTAGATATCTTACATGTTCTCCCACCCAATACCCCAACAGCCGATAAAGACGCAGCAGTACGGTCTTTGCAACGTCGTGTCGATGGTGTGCGATTAGAACGGGGAAGTGTTAATATCGTGATACGTGAGAGTGCAGACCGCCGCAGCCCCATTATTGAGGCATCTCAGGACTATGATTTGCTCTTACTAGGAGCAACCCATGATACGTGGCTCAAACGGCGCTTCTTTGGCAATACGCCGATTGCTATTGCAAAAGAAACCACTACGCCCGTCATATTGCTACGCCCCGGTGGTAGTCGGATTGAATTTGGGATGCGCCAAACACTCAATTATTTGCGCGGTGGCTATTCAGAAGTTCAGCCAGAATCGCGGCAGCGACTCATTGAGCAAGGCTTTTTGGATAAAGACCAAGAAGCAACTAAGTCCGAAGGTCTTAAATCGCCCATTAACCAAACTGTGTTATTGATTATCGCCATCTTGACAGTTGTTGCATCACTCTTGATGTACTTTGGCGATGGCAACGCACTCACATGGCTTGGCGCAGTTGGCTATCTCGTACTATTGCTGGCGTTTACGTGGATTTCGACTTCCGCACCGCCACCAACACACAAGCAAGCGTGATACTGTCATAACTTGCGGTTGCGTTAAGGGACATCATAAGGTGTCCCTCTTAAATTTAACCTTGTTCAACAAATATCAAGATAACCAGCGTTTACGCCGTTTATAATGTTTGACATCTTTATAACTTTTGCGCTTCCCCACTTCTGTCAAACCGAGATAAAACTCACGGACATCGGCATTATTTTTGAGTTCCTCCGGTGTGCCATCTAAGACCACACGACCACTTTCCATAATGTAGGCAAAATCCGCAATGCTGAGGGCGATGTTCGCATTTTGCTCGACCAATAGAATCGTCATGCCCTGTTCACGGTTGATACGCGCAATAATATCGAAAATATCTTTCACTAGCATGGGCGCGAGTCCCAGTGACGGCTCATCTAGCAGCATCAGAGTCGGCTCTGCCATCAATGCCCGACCAATCGCCAACATTTGCTGTTCGCCACCCGATAGAAAACCAGCCACATGATTTCGACGTGTTTTCAAAGGGGGGAAATAATCGTAACACAGTTCAATCCTCTGTCGGACAAGAGCCGCACTTGATACGGTGTAACCGCCTGCTCGCAAATTTTCCTCGACGGTCAGATGCTCAAAGATGCGCCGACCTTCCATCACTTGAAAAATGCCTTTACGGACAATCTCGGCGGCATCTCGATTATGAATGGCTGCGCCCTGATAAATGATTTCGCCATCTGTGACTTCACCATCTTCGGGTTTCAATAGACCACTAATCGCCTTAAGTGTGGTTGATTTTCCTGCGCCATTTGACCCTAACAAAGCGACAATTTTTCCGTGTGGGACTTCAATCGACATGCCTTTGAGGACAAGAATAATGTCATCATAAATCACTTCGATATTGTTCAGTTGTAATAAGGGGGGATTTTTTGCTTTGTCCATGAGTAACCTTCGATAAGTTTTTAGAATTCTGTCGTAAGAGCATAGCGCGCCATGCCCCTACAGTGCAACAATAGATTTTAATTTCTTTCGACCACCTACTACTTGACCAATTTAATTCTTGACGATTAGATTTGTGTTTTTCGGGCGCAATGCCTTGCGCCCCTACATAAAAACTTTTTTGGTGATGTACTACTTAATGCAGAGACACGGAGAATCAGAGGCGCAGAGGGGATTTTGCACTATAATCCTCATAAAAATCACCTGACTTTCCGTCGTTTTTCTTCGCGTTTTGGCGGTTCAATATCAGCATTTGCACTGTTAACCATTACTCCAATTCCTAGGGGCTATTACCCTAAAACTGACACCTAAGTTATTCAAGTCCCCCTCTTTGACGCTTCGGGGAGGGGGATTTAGGGGGTGGGGTTAGCACTCAATTAGACTATCGCGTTGGGCAACAGTATCATCAATCACATCACGTTCAATCAGCCAATTATGCAATTCCACAGCGACCACACACTGCCCTTGTGCTGTCCAATGACCATCTTTTTGCAGAACAATCGCATTTCCAGTCGCATCACGATAAGCAAGCAAGGCATCAATCGGGGCAATATAGGGAATATCCTCAGTATCCAGAAAATCTCGAAAACGATTTCCCCAACGGCTCGGTTGCCAATCTTGGGGGATATCCCATGTCTGGCGTAATGTGGCAAAAGCGTTCAAGTCGTGTTGCCATCGGGCATCCACTAGCAATACCATCAATGTACTGCCGTTTGCCTCAACTTCTACTCGCAATTGCTGAATCAGTTGTGTTGTAATCTCCCATGCCGATTGCCAATCGTCATCGGTTTTGCTTTGGGGTGCGAAGGCATAATAATCGGCTGGAAACAGTTCATCAAAACGCACAGCATATTCATTGTCAGTATCGGAATTTTCACTTCTTAGCTGCATCAACTGTTCCAGAAGTGCATAGGTAAAAACATACTGTCTCAAAAAACTTCGTATGCCGCCAATTCGCTCGGCACGGGTAGATGGCAACCATCGCGGCGCTGTAAAGTCTAATTCGCCATCATCGCCTAGCGTAAAATAAGGGCGCTCTTCTGTAAGCGATTGCGTCGCAATATGCCGACCATCGGGCAATTCTCGTTGTTCGATAACCCCGATGCCATTATCAATCATATCGTTGCCGACATAGACTTGCAGGACAACAACATCACTATTATAGCGATACCCCTCTGTGCGATAGTACAAATACTCGCGGTCTGTCCCCCAGCCGTGTAAACCTGCATTGATAAAATCGACGTTATCAGAATCAGAAAGCCAATCTCGCAAGCGTCCCGTATAGGTGTCGTTGAGTGGTACTTGCCAACCTGCCGTATAAGAATCACCGAGAAACATGATGCGCGTTGTCGTATCATCTTTTTCATAATCATGGTCAATATCGCGCAGACTACGATAATTGAACTGAACCCAAATGCGCTCGCCATCTTCACGATTAAACCAAAAATAAGAGTACGGTTCGGGGAAACGTCCAACCACTTCACGCACGTTTTGATAGGAATCGGGCAAAGCAACAGGAGCGAGGTGTAAAACACGCCCCATAATTTCTAGCACAATAATTGCTATCAAAATGCCAAATCCTACTGTGCCGAAAGTACCCAAAAAGCGTTTTATCCGTGCCATTGCCAGTCCAGAATCTTGTTGTGCAATCGACCCAACATTGTACTGACAACCGACAGAAGGGATAGGGCAAAATACCCCATCCCCAAAAGAGTTTAATTACATATCGCCGTCCATAGCCCGCAGGTCAATGAGGTCACTCGCCTCAACCCACACGCCATCATCAACGCTATAAACCCGTGAGGCACGAGTCGAGCGATGGTCTTCTGGCGTGAAAGTGACAGGCGCAAGGATTCCACCTGTTTCGTAGCCTTCCATGCTTTCCAACGTCGCACGGATATTGGGACCTGTCAGTTCCATTTCATTATCCAATGTACGAGCAATTGCCTCTGCCATCACACTCATTGCTGTCCAACCTTGCGTAAAGTGTAGCGAGGCGGCTTCTAATTCCTCTTGACCACCGAGATAATCACGCGGCGCTTCTTGACCATCAACTTCGACGGTTGTTGGGGTAAATGGAATAACACCTAGCGCACCTTCGGCGGCATCACCAGCAAGTGTGACGAACAATTCATCCGCGCACCAGTTCAAGCAACCAAAATCATAGAATTCGGGGTCGCCAAAGAAATCAAGCGCATTAGCCGCTAACAACGCTGCCGGACTCGATACATTCTGTACGATGATATGCGTCACACCAAAATCATCAGCCTGTTGCAATTCAGCCGTATAATCTGTCGCACCACGCGGCATCGGAACAGCTAAAACCTCAACCCCGTTACTCTCAGCAAAGGCTTCGGCATCCGGCAAGGGTGATGTTCCGAATGGGCTATCATGATGGAAAACAGCGACTTTCATATCTTCAGCAGCATTACCAGCAGCTTCCCATTCTTGCAACATATGGGTCATCATAATCGTCATTTGGTCGCCATAAGTCGTGGCAATCAAGAAGTTATAGGGGGCATCACCCATCGGGTCGTTCAAATTTGCTGAATAAGATGCTGAAATGAAGGGGACTTCATCTTCCGCAATCCGAGTACGCAATGCTTCTGAATCACCTGTTCCCCAACCAAGGAAGACAACCGCGCCTTCTTCGACAAACTGCGTATAGAGATTTTCAGCCGTTTCGACACTATAGGCATAATCTTGTGATATCAGTTCAATCGGACGACCATTGATACCACCGTTTTCATTGCGCCAATCGACATAAGCGATGACACCCTCGGCATAGGGCGAACCGACATCCCCTGTGGGTCCACTGAGGTCGAAAATTGCCCCGACTTTAATCGGTTCTTCATCTTGGGCATTGCTGATTCCCACCATACCCAGCGCGAGAACCAGAATAAGAATGAAAGAAAGTAATTTACGTGACATTCAATATACTCCTTTTTGTTCTAAGTGTGTGTAAGGATAGAGCAAGATTGTCTACCCTGTATAAACTCGTGACCATGCACGAGATTGATACTAAAATTAATAACTTGTCTTCGGGCGTACCCGCGGGTACGCCCCTAGACTGCATTAGGTATTTATGAATATCCCTGAAAATCGACTATCTATAACTAATATTCAAAGGGCCACAATCGGAAATAATCTTTGGTATTTTGCCAAATTTTCCGTATTCCGCCCGATTCAACAATCAACGTTATCAGGATAGCTGCCCCGAAAACCCCTTGTTGGGCAAAGGGTAAAATACGGTTGAATTGGCTCAAAGAAGCAGGGTCTGTTCCGGCAATTGTGCGCCCTAGTGTGCGTAATAATTCCGGCAATATGACAATGAAAGCCGCACCATAAACTGAGCCGGATACCGAACCTAAGCCACCAATGATTATCATTGCTAAATATTCAATTGAGACTTCAATCGTGAAACGCTCAAAACTGATTGCTGTACTATGCAGTGCCAACATGCCACCTGCTAATCCGACAATAAATGATGACACCATGAAAGATAAGACTTTATAGCGAAAGATATTCACGCCCATCACTTCGGCAGCGATATCTTGGTCACGGATAGCGATGAATGCCCGTCCAATATGAGTGCGAAACAGATTAGTTGCCGCCATAATCACCAATATCGTGACCGGCATCGCAAAGCAGTAAAAGGCATATTCATTGCCGTTCAAACGCCAGTCTTCTGTGAAAACATCTTGCAATGAGAGCATCGGTGTTTGCAAAATCACAATCAGCCCACTCAGGAAAACCACAATCAGCCCAACGACAACATACAGTAAATAGCGATACGCCATAAAACGGTCACGTTGGAAGTTGCTTTGTAACCTCCACGTTACCCATAAAACCGCGCCGATGAGAATCACGATTCCCACAGTCGCTAACCATCTATTAGCGTCCACCCACTGCCAATTGACCAGCAAATTAGACGGGATATTGAGGGCATCAGTTGTACGACCATCCAATTCGCCATCAATCGGATCCCAGCGTTTGATAACCCATTCGACAATGACCTGCGCGGAGAGTGTCGCCACAGCTAAGTATAAACCTTTGAGTCGCAATGAGGGCAAGCCAAAGAATCCGCCGATAATTGCTGTGATAGACGCGCCAAGTAATAGTGCGATAGGCCAAGGGACATTGAAGAAAGCCATCATCAAGCCACAACCATACGCACCAATAGCGAGAAAAGCCCCTTGCCCAAGACTGATTTGCCCCGTATAGCCTGTGAGGATATTGAGACCGACTGCCCCAACTGCTGCAATCAAGACTTGATTCACAATCCGCAACTCATTTGAGCCGAGGATAAATGGCATCAGCAAAACTGCCGCAACAATCGCAATTTGTCGAATACGCTGCATCGTCGTTGGGCGCAACTGCATATCGGAGGCGTAATCTTCATGATAAATACCAGATTGACTCGGCATAATTAACCTCCTCAGACCCGTTCAATGATTTCTTGCCCGAATAAACCATAAGGGCGTATCATCAAGACAATCAGTAACAAAATATACGGCGCAATCTCTTTTAATGAGGGGTCAATGTAGCCGCCTGTATAAGTTTCAACGAGACCTATAATCAAGCCACCCACAATCGCCCCTGTAATTGAATCGAGTCCGCCAAGAATAATCACCGGAAAAGCTCGCAAGCCCACAACCGGAATATCTTGGGCGCTCACCCCTATCGACGTTTCGCCTATCATCAAACCTGCTAACGCCGCCGTGATTGCCGCTAATGACCATGCAAAGGCAAAGACCACGCGAATACTAATGCCCATACTCATCGCTGCTTGTTGGTCATCAGCAGTCGCTCGCATTGCTATGCCATGTTTGCTGCGCTGGAAAAAAATCAACAGCGCGATAGTAACCAGCATGACAACAGCAATCAACATCAAATTTTCATGTCCGAGAAAGAGTGGGCGACGTGCGCCTTCAAACGGGATTTCAAAACGTCCACTTTCATTGAACAGATTATTTGGCAACGCTTCAATGGGCAGACGTTGTGCATTGTTTCCCCATACAAGCCCGACAATCGCAGCGATAACATTGCTGAGTCCAATCGTTACCATAATCACAGAGATAACGGGTTCGCCAATCATCGGACGCAGCACAAAACGTTCCAGCAATATGCCGAAGAGTACGGCAGCAATGACCATGCCCACCACAGCGAGTATCACTGCTAAAGGCGCATTCATATTCGGACTCAACCAGACCAATAATTGATAGCCTACGAAACCGCCAATCACCATAAATTCGCCATGTGCGAAGTTAATCACATCTGTCGATTTATAGACCAGCACCAAGCCCAGTGCAATGAGCGCCAGCAGTGAGCCATCTGTTAATCCAGCATACGTCAGACGGATGAATTTTTGCATCTCTGAGCCGCTACTGAATGCTTGTCGTAGCATGGCAATCATCACCCCTAGCAAAACGACTAGCACAATGCACAGTAGCACATTCGCCCGTACCCATGCAACAATCTTTTCAACTATAGACGGTTTGAGTGTCTCAGTTTTTGTATTCGTTGTCATTTAAGATGCTTCCATTAGCAATAATCAATTTCTAAATTTAGATGCAATACAGTTTGCACAAGTTTTGGGGCGTATTGCCATACGCCCCTACAGATGTATCATATTGGAATAATGAATCAATCTCCGGCGGCTGCCACAGCCTGTTGTGCTGTCACCATTTCAATATGCAAGTCGATACTCAATCTTTGTGTGCGCCCATCTTGATATGTGATTTCAGTATCAATGTGGATGCTCTCGCTATCACCATACAAGCCATCAATCAATTCTTTATAACGCTCTGCCACGAAACCGCGCCGTACTTTTCGTGTGCGAGTCAACTCAGCATCATCAGCATCGAGTTCTTTGTGCAACAATAAAAAGCGTTGAATCTGCGCCGCAGAGGGTAAATCGGCATTCGTGCGTGCGACATCTTGCAAAATCAAACCGTAAACAGGGGCTTTCTGAGACAAATCCGTATACGTCGTATAGCTGATTCTGTTATTTTCTGCCCACTTGCCGACATTGTTAAAATCAACATTTATCATCGCTGTCACAAAGGGATAGCTACCACCACCAAAAACTACCGCTTCCTTTATATAGGGGCTGAACTTCAATTTGTTCTCGATGAATTGCGGGGAAAATTTTGTGCCATCATGCAGCGTCATCACATCTTTGGCACGGTCAATCACAATTAAATGTCCATCATCATCATGATAACCAGCATCTCCTGTTCGTACCCAACCATCTTGTGTAATCGTATCGCTTGTTGCCTCTTCATTGTCAAAGTAGCCGATAAAGCACATCGAACCCTTCACCAAAATTTCGCCGGAGGCATCTACTTTGACCTCTGCGCCCGGTACCGGCTTACCCACCGTCTGAAATTTAATATCATCATCACTGTGTAAAACACAAATACCTGTCGTTTCAGTCTGACCATAGCCTTGCTTCAGATTCACGCCCATCGCATGGAAAAAACGAAAGACATCGGGTCCCAGTGCCGCGCCTGCTGTATATGCCCATTTAACTTGCCGCAGTCCGAGTTGGTCAAGCAAATTAGCGAATACCAAGACATAAATCAGCCATTGTACAAATTTGTCAGATACCGTGAGTGTTTCTTTGTTAAAACGTTTGTCTGCTAATTTTTTGCCGATGCCTAATGCCCAATTAAACATCGCTGTTTTAAGGCGACCTGCATCTTCAATTTTGACCTGTACATCACTGAGATAATTCTCCCAAATACGCGGCGGCGCAAACATGATATGGGGTCCTATTTCGCGCAAGTCTATCGGCACAGTTTCCGGCTCTTCGGGGAAGTTGAGCGCGAAGCCCTTGTGCATCCCACACGCCATCGAAAGCATCTGTTCGCCAATCCATGCAAGCGGCAAAAACGATACAAATTGATGTTCTTGCTCGTAATGGTCAACTGCCGTCAGACCCTCAGCCATACTGATTAGATTATAGTGTGTAATGAGAGCTAACTTAGGCTTGCTTGTTGTGCCAGAAGTCGTCGAAACAATCGCCACATCTCCGGAATCTGTGGCATCTACAAATTCATCAAATAATTTGGGGTGTTGCTGATGTACTTTTGCGCCGCGTGCTTCTACATCAGGAAAAATCAGCAGGTGGTCTAGTTTGTAATTTCGCAATCCACGCGGGTCATAATAAATAATCGCTTTAACAGTTGATAAATCATCCCAAATATCGAGCAACTTATCGACTTGTTCTTGGTCTTCGGCGATGATAAATTTGGCATTAATCGCCGTCGCCAGATAAGCCACTTCTTCGACAACCGAGTCTTGATAAATCCCCATAGATGCCCCACCCAGCGATTGTGCGGCAACCTCAGCAATCACCCATTCCGGACGATTATCGCCAATGATAGCAATGCGGTCATTTTTACTAAAGCCCATCTCATGCAAACCCAGTGCAAAGTTCCGCACACGAATCAGGTAATCCTGCCATGTCAGCGACTGCCAGATGCCAAAGCGTTTTTCGCGCAGCGCCATTTTATCGCCGAAGATAGTCGCATTCTCGCGCAATTGCTTGGGAAGCGTATTGACGACTGACATTGTTTAGCCCCCTTCCTCGCCAAGATAGGCTTGAATCACTGTCGGATTGTTGCGAACTTCATCCGGTGTGCCAAGTCCAATCAAAATGCCAAAGTCCAACACAGCCACTCTGTCGCTAATATCCATCACAACACCCATATCATGCTCAATCAGCACAATTGTCACGCCCCACTCTTCATTGATATCCAGCACATAGCGCACGATATCTTTTTTTTCTTCGACATTCATGCCCGCCATCGGTTCATCGAGCAATATCAAGCCGGGATTGATGCACAATGCCCGTCCCAGTTCGACCCGTTTTTGCAAACCATAAGCAAGTGACCCGACCAGTTGCTTACGAATATGTTGAATTTCCAGCAAATCAATGACGTGTTCAACAAAGCGCCGATGCTCGATTTCTTCACGCTGTCCGCGCCCCCAATAGAGCAAGGCATCCAAAATATTTTTTTTCATGTGGATATGCCGCCCCAACATGAGATTATCTTGGACAGTCATATGAGTAAAAAGTTCAATATTCTGAAAAGCACGAGCAATCCCCAAATGTGCGAGGCGGTGCGGTGGAGTCTGCACAAGATTGACATCACCATACAAGATGCGTCCTTCTTGTGGGTGATACAAACCGCAAATGCAATTCAAGAGACTGGTTTTACCCGCACCATTGGGACCAATAATAGCAAAAATTTCTCGCGGCTGCACATCAAGCGACACATCACTTAAGGCTTTCACACCGCCAAAGCGCAAGCTCACATTTTCAACAGAGAGAGCGTGTCGGGGTGCAGGGTTATCTTCATAAGGGCGTTCAAATCTCGAAAAAACCATCGTTTCCCTAAAAAATATTTATCTAAGCCACACTGATACTTGACTAATACTCGACCAATTTAATCTTTGAAAATTAGATTATGTGTTTTTCGGGCGCAAGGCCTTGCGCCTCTACATAAAAACTTTTTTGGTTATGTACTATTACTTGACCAATTTAATTCTTGAAGATTGGGCGCAGCACGCTGTCGCCCCTACGAAACCTCAAAAACTTTTTTGGTCATGTACTATCCATAGATTCACATTATGGATAGTAAAAATTTCTGAACAGATGGCAAATGCCGTTTCATAGAATACCGCGTCGCTACAAATAGCGCAATGTACTAAAAAAATCAGGGTACTGTATCAAAACGGTTGAATTTCCTATTATACGTGAATTTTGTTTAGTATCTATTCAGCTATCTGTGAGAAATGCCTAACGCAAAGGGTTTTGAACTTGAATCTCTATGTCCTCTGCGGTTCAAATTATTCTGAGTTCATAGCTAGGTGAACTGCTACCCTAAACCAAATCCATGATATAATACAACTATCAAATATATAGTATAAGATATGGGGCAGTCAGTATGTCTGAGAATAAAACAAGAGCAAACGACGGCGACGTAATGGTGTTTCTCAATGCTGTTAAACCTGAAAAGAAGCGTGAAGATTCCTTGGCTATCATGAAAATGATGGAAGAAGTCACCGGTGAACAAGCAACAATGTGGGGAACAAGCATCGTCGGTTTTGGTAGTTATCACTATAAATATGAGTCAGGGCGCGAAGGTGATATGATGCTTGTAGGATTTTCGCCACGCAAACAAGCCATTACACTCTATAATCTGACAAATGCTGAGAACTCCGATAACTTATTGTCCAAACTCGGAAAATACAAAACAGGCAAAGGCTGTCTCTATATCAAGAAAACAGAAGATGTCGATATGGATGTGCTGCGTGAATTGGTTCAGCAATCAGCACAACACATGCGAGAAACGAAGTCGTAATTTTCTTTGCGCCTTTCACCCTTTGCGGCTTTACGTGACACTTTTTCTACGCACTTATCAGATTCAACACTAGAAACTAAGCACTTGTTTAGAACATGCGAGACCAATTGGCAAGATGACGCTTGCTCATAGCGTGTGTGCCATCTGCCCCTCTTGCACGATGCAAGCCCTTGATGAGTTCGCGCCGTGTGTCGTCAGGATGAATCACTTTATCGACAAGATTCAATCCGGCAGCATCCCAAACGGCATTACCTTGTCGCATTTCTTCAATATATTGGTCGCGTGCTGTTTCGGGGTCAGGGAGGTCTTGCAACTTGCGCCCATACATCACATTCACGGCGACGGCGGGTGCCATGAATGATACTTCGGCGATAGACCATGCCAACAATAAATCCGCGCCCATATTCGCGCCTACCATATTACAATGCGCCATGCCGTAACTTTTTCGTACAATCACCGACAAGCGCGGCACGCTACTCTGCTGTAATGCTTGAATGAAGGTCATAATTTTGAGCGGCATTTTACGTTCTTCGGCATATTTACTCACAAAAAAGCCCGGTGTATCGTGCAAAAATATCATCGGAATATGGAAGCTATCACAGAGAGCAATGAAGGCGCAGGCTTTTTCACAGGCACCCGGTCCCATAGCACCGACATTGACCATCGGATTATTTGCTAAGAAACCGACGACATGCCCATCTAATCGCGCAAGTGATGTGATGAGGCTACCATCAAAATACGGTTTGAATTCCAATACTGTGTTGCTATCGGCAATCGCTTCTATCAAATGCCGCATATCATAAATGCCTTTGGGGTCTTGCGGCACAAGTCGAGTCGCTGCGATTTTCTTGTGTGGGTCTTCGGCAGTCGCTATCACAGGCGGTAAATTATCCGCATTCGATGGCAAATAACTCAGAACATCACGGACTAAGCGCAGACAGTCTGTGTCATTTTCTGCAAATAAATCGACCTGTCCGGTGATATTGGCATGTAATTCCCAGCCACCCAGTTCTTGCGGAGTCGCTTTTTCGCCAGTGGCTGTTTCGAGAATCGGAGGACCCGCGACTGCCATAATCGCCCCTTTAACCTGAATCACAACATCACTGACGGCGGCTGTCCATGTGGGGCCCCCATAACAGTCACCCATAATCGTCGTGATTTGTGGCACATAGCGATTACGAGGCTGACCACTAATCGGGTAAACCATGCTCATCATACCCGTTGCGCCCATAATATCGGGGATACGTGCGCCGCCACCATCACCCAAATGAACAATCGGGAAACCTTTTTTGATAGCGTATTTCATGCCCTTAAATTGCTTACCAACACCCACCCGCCCACCGGCGCCTGCCATGACGGTAGCATCATCGGCACTGATAAATATCGTTCGTTTATCTATTGCGCCGAAACCACACACTTTGCCATCCGACGGAGTCTTATCTGCAACTTCGGGTAAATCGCTATGAGCCAACTGCCCCATTTCATCAAAGCTATGGTCATCCAACAAATAGTCAATTCGTTCCCGAACGGTCATTCGTCCGCGTTTGTGTTGCCGAGCGATACGACGCTCTCCGCCCATTTGTGTCGATTGTTCTAGTTGTTGTGATAATTTATCAAGATTGTAAGAATCGGTCATGTTGTATTGTCCAATGTGTTCAAAATACCGTCATAACTATAACATGCCGCATAACGGCGATTAAAAACGGTCATAATACAGATAGAGTTGCGTTTGATTTGCACCCTTTCACCCCCCAAGCGCAGTCGTCTACTCTATAATAAACACATTAAACGGGTATGAAAGTGACAGTCATGGTGAAGCGGCAACAATCTAAGTATAATCATCCTGATACATTACTGTCCGAAAAACCGCCAACTCCCTTAGCACCCCAAAACACAAAAGACGTAGTGCCAAAAACTACTTCTACTGCCCCACCTAAAGCAGAAAGCGAAGAAACAGGGCATACATTGTTGATGCCTGATACACCGACCCTATTGCTGAAACCCGTCGTAGATACCGATTCAAGCGAAACCCAGCCTGATTTACGTCAGCGTGTCATAAGCGCCATGAATCGGCGCAATGAACAGCAAGACAATACACGTACAGCAAGCCTCACGCCTGACCAGAGCATAGATGCGCGTCATGAAGCAGTAGAATCGTCTCAGGCAAGTATTCCTGCGAATCCGCTAAATAATAATGCCCCTAGCAGCCCGTTCAATGCCCATTATGTCACTAAGCGCCTCAATCACAGTATTCGTGAGGCACAAATCGCCAAAAAATACAACGAAGCAATTCGCTTACAATTGCTCTTGTGGAAAATGGAAGACCAAGAAATTTCTCCGATTGAAGTGGCTCGTAAAGTATGGCTTCGTCCAGCAGTGGAAAAAATAGCCAAAAAATCTACCTCATAAATAATCATCAGCCCACATTAAAAAATTAACCGCCTCAAATATATGCCCAAATTCGTTAGCGTATTACATCTGTAATTTTTACGTTGTGCTATACTGTAATCAGGAAAGCAAGTCTGTTCTGATTATTATTTTGTAAAATTGACCTATTCTATATGAAGGGGAGATAAATGAAAAAGCAGTTAGTCACCCTAATTATCATGATGGGATTATTTTTGATTCCCATTGCCACATCTGCACAAGTAGATTTAAGCCCCGAAGATATTGACCGTATTGGTCAGAGCGTTGTTCTTATCCAAGCGATGCGTAACGGAGAACCGATTGCAACAGGTTCAGGAACAATTGTCACCACCGATGGGCAAATTTATACCAATCGCCATGTCTTAGAAAACGCAGATGATTTTGCCATCTTTATGTTGGAAGACCCCAATGAATTACCTGTTTTGCGTTATTTTGCACAGGCAGAATTGGTATTCCCGTATGGTGCAGACGATGTATATTTAGATTTTGCAACCCTTCAAATCAACCGCGATGCAAATGGAAACGCTATTTTACGCCGTAATCTCAGTTTACCAGCAATTGATACCTCTGAATTCCGCACCATGCGTCGTGGAGACCGCTTATTTGTATTTGGCTATCCCGGTATTGGTAATGGTTATCAAGTATTCACAGAAGGCATTGTGACAACCGTTCAAAATAGTACCGTTGCCGATAACCGCATCCCAACATGGTATCAAACGGGTGCAGAAATTGCACCGGGTAATAGTGGCGGTCTTGTCGTAGATTCCAATGGCATACCCGTTGGTATCCCAACTGCCGTTAACAGTGATGACAGAACATCCACAAGTTTGGGCGGTATTCTGCCGTTTGACTTCGTACAAACAGCCATTACTGGCGGCATTCCACCCCAAAACCCAATCGTACTAATCACGGGTAATGATACAAACACTACCAGTACCAGCACAGAGCCGAGCGGAGAGCAGTCTGTATCTATTGAAATCACTGATATTCAGTTTGGCGTTACTTTTGAAGATGACGACAATACTTATGCCGCCGTCCATGCAGAAATCAACGCAATCGGTTATCTGGGTGTTGACCTGCGAGCGGCTGTATTTTTCTATTGGAATGATGGGACTGATTTAGAACCACTCAGTAGTGAACTCAGCGATTATGCGACCCCTAGTGGTTCGCTCACCCAGCAAGAAGTCATCAATCCCAATTTTGAAAACACAATTTGGGAAGACTTTATCTTCTATATTCCAATGAACGCTTTCCCAGCAGTGACTACCGAACGAACAGGGGTTGCGATTGCGGACATATCAATCGCTGGCGCGGCTTTTGATGCCCCAAGTAACCAATGGAATTTCACTGTTACGCCACCAGTTGCGAGTGGGCATGACGGCTTTGATATTACCTGCCCTGATGGAGCGCAAATTGAAGATGGTGTTGCCATTGTGGTTGTCGGTATGCGTCCGGGCTTCAATTACACCGCAACAGTCATCGGCATAGACGACTTTGACCCCATTTTAGCCGTGACAACATTCGATAATATTGATTCTGGACAGGCAACACTCTGTAACGACGATAGTACAGATGCTGATGCTTATTCCGTGAACTTACCCACAACGGGTCTCGTCAATGGCAATAGCTTAAGTTCGCAGCAAGTTTTCAATCATAACAGTAGTGGGATGCTGGATATTGCACTGGTGATAGGAGAATTTGGTGGCAACTCTGGTGAATTTGTGCTGTTAATTGAAGGCATGGCAGCCACCTCCGCCGATGGTCTAGGCGACCCCTTTAGGCTAGAAGTCACACCCAATCTTGCAGCTTCGCCGACACCAATTGCCATGTATATGATTGGGGCAGAAGTCCAACTTGACCCACTGTTCTATCTATACAATAGATCCGAAGAAGCAGTTTTGACAGATAACGACGGCAATCCGTATCTATGCAATGATGCCAATACTGCGTCCTGTTACCGACAATCAGCCAATATCGCTGGCAGTGGTTTAGTAGTCGCTAATGGGCGTACAATCCGTGCTGATGAGCGTGATGCGATGATGATGTTGCCGTTCCAGTTTGACATGACCATGGATGAATCATTCCCCATCATCCTTGTCATGACCAGTAATCAGCAACAATCGACAGGACAATATGTGCTTGCCTTCCATTTAGGCATAGAGGAATAAGCCAGCCCCAAAATATGATTTTTGACCATCCGATGAGTGCCGCATGTCATAGATGATGTGCGGCATTTCTGTTTATACTGGAAGAAAGTCATAGACTTAAGGGAAGTAATCATGAACGACGAGCAAAATTTCCCCGAACATCAGTCCAACAATACCATGATGTCTGTGATGGTCGGTGTTTTGACGATTGTTATCAGCATAGCGATATTATTTATGCTAATCGATTCAACATCACCCGTTGCACAAGCCGTAGCCTTTGGGCTGATATTGGTCGCCTTCATATTCTGCGCCTATTTGGGATTACATTTTACGATGCACGATAACGAGGGTTAAGGTTAGCGGATTCTATTCCGACGTTTGTTGTTTCAACTTGCGAATAGTATCCAGATAAGCTGGTATTGATTTGTCAGCCATACGATAAGCGGTTTCATCAACTGCTAATAAGTCATCGCCCCAAATGACTTTATCATGCGATTCTCCTAAATCGACAACTGCCCCATGCACAAAATGTCCGACTGAAAAATAAACATCGGCTAATTCATCAACTTGTTCAATCTCAATACGTTCAGATTCATCATCTGCTTTCATCCGCCCTTCGACAAAGACATTAGTAAGATTCGCCAGTGACGCGCCTTTTTCTGTCAAGCCACCAACACTAATCACGCACTCGTATTCGCCCAAATAAGACGGGGCTGTCAATGTGGCATAACGCTGTGGTTGTGGTGACAAGTTACGATAATTTTGCATGATTAAGTTTGTAATCGTCGTGGCTCGCATTTCATCGTCCATGAAATCAATAATGCCGCTTGCAACAAATTCCTCACGCGAGGCAAAACGGTCAATGATTACCAAACGTCCGAGTGGGTTCGCACGCCGTAAGCCACGTAGAACTGCCCCAAATATCGCTAATCGGACAGTCTTAACATCAATCTTGATGAGTGTTAGCAATGCGCCAAATGCTGCATCGGGCGGTGTATATCCAAATGACTGGCTATCGGCTGTTTTTATAGATGCGAGATTTTTGAACTTTCCCATTTATTGCTTCCTTACTCAGCGTATCTTGTAAAATTCTCGAAACCAAGCCCATGTTTTTGCGAGTCCCTCTTGGACAGACGTTTGAGGTTTGAAACCCAATAAATCGCGTGCTTTCTGATTATCGCAATACGTCATCGGCGGGTCACTCGGCGGAGTCGGAGCAGACGTTTTGTTGATTTCCTTGCCTGATAATTCTTCAATCACTTCTACAAAATCTTTGAGTGAAATCGGATTGCCACAGCCGAGATTAAGTACCTCATAGCCTAGCGGAGTCTCTAATGCCGCGATAACACCGTCTACTGTATCATCAATATATGTCCAATCACGATGAATATCGCCACCATTAAACATCGTAATCAATGAGCCATCTTGTGCCGCGTGCAATAGTTTCATCGGCATCATATCGGGTCGTCCGGCGGGTCCGTAAACATTGAAAAAGCGCAAACAGGTGACATTCATATCGTGCAAATTATGATAGGTATGTCCGAAAATTTCGGCGGCGCGTTTACTGGCAGGATACGAGGCAAGTGGTTTATCGGCAGTATCAGTTTCGACAAAGGGCAAGCTATTTGTTGCACCATAAACCGAACTTGTAGAGGCTAATACGAACTGGTCTAGCCCATGTTTTGCCGATGCTTCTAACAAATTCATCGTGCCAATGACATTAACATCGGTATATAGCGGCGCTTGTTTGATGCTCGCACGAACGTTTGCCATCGCTGCAAGGTGGGCAATTTTCTTGATGCCGTGTTCTGCAAAAATACGGTCAATGAGGTCTGTATCGCGTACATCCCCTTCAACAACTGTAAACTTCTCGAACTTGCTCAGTTTGGCAACATTATTGCGCTTGATTTTGGGGTCATAATAATCATTGAAATTATCGAGAATGACAACTGCTTCGCCACGTTCTAGCAGGTGTTTGGCAACATGGCTACCAATAAATCCTGCTCCACCTGTCACAAGATAGGTCATAAATTGCTTTTTCCTCTGTGGATGATTGACTATCGCACCATTGATTATACACCAGATGCGATAATAGGTTTGAGAAGCGTTTCAATATCCGTTATTGATTCCACCCGTACAAGCTGATTACGAATCGCCAGACTGCCCTCTTCATCAAGGTTATATTTGCCAAGTTGTTTTCGCATTTGTAACACAGTCGGGTAATCTGGAATTGACGAATACTGCAAATTGAGTTCGGCATACCGTAAGGCGATAGCTGCTTTTTCTGACCGTGGCGGCTCTGGAAGATGTTCCCCTGTGCGAAGATAATGCGCCATCTGCTTAAATATCCATGGGCGACCTAATGCCCCGCGCCCGACCATCACGCCATCACACCCTGTCCGTGTCAGCATTTCTTCGGCATCTTCGGGTGTGATAATATCGCCATTGCCGATGACCGGCATCTCATTGACTATCGCTTTCACATCGCGGATGACTTCCCAATCCACATAACCCTGATGCCCTTGTCCTGCAAAACGAGCATGAACAGCAATCGCTTTAACACCACATTCTTCGGCAGCCTTCGCAAAAGGAATCGCCGTTACGATGCCATCTTCAAAGCCGCTACGCACTTTCACTGTCACCGGCACATCTACTGCCTGTACGACAGCTTCAACCACCGCACGCGCCGTCGATACATCGCGGAGCAAAGCCGCGCCAGACCCTTTATTCGCAATTTTTGGCACCCAACAGCCCATATTAATATCGACAATCATTGCCCCATTATCCACCACAATTTTTGCGGCTTCGGCAACAGTTTGAGGGTTATTACCAAATAATTGCACTGCCATCGGGTACTCTTCGACAGAATCCCATGGGAATTTTTCGAGTGATTTTTGGCGTGTTCCCTTGTTATTGAGCGTGTTGCTACTGAGGACTTCTGTACAGACTAAACCGCAATCGCCGATTTCGCGCACTAATTTACGGAAAGCACGATTCGTATGCCCTGCCATCGGTGCTAATGCGATAGGGACACTAATTTCAATATCGCCAATAAAAAAGGGCTTGAATGTTGTTGTGTGAGTGGGTGTGACCATTGTTCCATTTTCGTACTATCAACAGACCATCACTGTAGCACAATTGACCGC
>JAUZRW010000148.1 GCA_030950085.1 Anaerolineae bacterium | reverse complement strand
AGTATTTTGAAATCCACCTTGACGAATCGTGCTATATACCCAATTTAAGAACATATCTGTCACAGCTTCATCTCGCTCACTTGTTAGAATTTCATCCTTTTCACCTTCAGTCAACGTTGAATCTTGCATTACATCTTGCGTCAACACACAAGTTGAATTCTGTTGAAAAGTAGACGGGGCAGGAAAAGCATGAGAACCCCAACCACGATCACCACGCCACCAATCTTCTTCACCTATTCTATCTGAATATGGTGGTCCACCAAGCCTCCTTATCCCCATTAAAGGTCTTGTTTCCGTAACAATATCCCCTTGCACAATATCATAGAATGAGCCGCCTAGGTTTCCTCCTGTTTGTGATACAAACAAATGTCCTAGTTCATGTACAATAGTATATTTGGTGAGTGGTATTTGTGTACCATCGTTAGGTCGTGCCTGCAAAAGCTGTATGTCGCAATTAATAACAGGATATGCTGCTTGGCAGGACCCATTCCCTGCATTCGGTAATAAATCAACTTCATTGATCTGGATATCACCCATAACAAGTCTGAATATCTCATGTGGTTGTAAAATTGTCGATGCAGGGTTGAAAACAGGGTTTGTTGCGAATGTAAGAAACGCTAATGCCACGTCTTGAACTGCCTCAAGAATGACTATTTCTTCGCTTGCATCCCAGCCACTTACTGTAATGCCGTAATCACTGAGAGTAGGAATGGGCGTGCTGGTAGGTGTCAATGTGGCGACTGATGTGGGTGTTGCACTTGGCGTAGCAGTCGCCGTCGGGGTAGCAGTCGCCAAAACTGTTGTAGATGTTGGGGTCGGCGTTGGTGTCGGCATACTACAAGGATGCGCTGGTAAAGGATTTGTTCCTGTACCATTCAGCGTAACAGTACGAATGGCAAAGGTTTGATCAACTGTTGCTATGCTACCAGAGGGACGTGCAAGGGCAAATGATAATCCGATAAATGTCGCATCCACATCCATAGACCAAAAAGAGGAGATACTCTGGTTATATGGGTCTATTGCAGTAGTATTCGAAAACGCGCCACTTGTACCATTTTTCAACACCAGTACCTTACGATTCGTCCAACCACTTGGAATAACTGTGCCAGATAGCCAGCCCCATTCAACACGCACAGACGTGATATGACTGACAGCAAAAGTACGCTTCACTTCTAAGTGAGATGCGAGTCTACCAAAAGTATTGGTTACAAGTTGGCTACGCCAGCCTTGTCCATCATTTATCCATTCTCCTCCTGTGGGGCTGGCAGTATCAATTTCATTCGGTGACGCTCTAACCCAACTACCATTCGTAAGTGTGAAATCAAATTCGGCGCACCATTGCGGAAGGGGTGTCGATGTCGGTGTATCGGTTGCTGTTGGCGGTGTTTCGCTCCCGACTTGTTGAAGAATGATTGGGATAGTCGTCGGTTCTTGGACGGCTTCTGTTGTGGGCAATGGGGGAATCGGTGTCAGTGCTGCTGTTGCGGTTGCCGATTCTGTCGGTAAGGGTGGAATCGGTGTCTGAGTTGGCGTATTCGTTACCTCTGCTGCTTTATCTTCTGGAATCCAGAAACGGATATTATCAACCAGTGCGGTGTTGACTTGCTGCCCTGAATTGCTCGCTTGTTCGGAGAAAGTCACATTAAAGGCAACTTGTCCAGCATTGAGCAAGGGTGTTGTATCACGAATAGCCATCACTTCTACGCTGTCAATTGCCACACGCAATGTATCGCCGATTGCCGAAAAACGCACATGCCGCCACTGGTCAGCTACGACAGGCGCAACGTTGCTTGTTGCCAATAATGTATCAGTGTGATAGAGGTCAACTTGCCCGTCGGGACGCAACGACAGCGTGTAATTATCCGTTTCAGTTTGGCGCAAATAGAGATTGACTGTGCCGCTTTGCGTCCGAACTAGCATTTCGACGGCGATATCAGCATAAACAGCACCATTTGAGCTAACGGGAGCATCACTATCCGTCACTTGCAGCGCGAAACCTTGTTCCTGTGCCGCGAGTCCCCAACCTAAACCGAGATTCCAGCGCGATGTGTCTTCTGTATGGAATGCTTCGCTCAAAATAGCTACGAGTGGCGGTTCGAGCAGCAATGGCGCGGACTCGGTGGCTGTGTTTATGACTGTAGGCAACACAATTTCGGTACTCTCGGCGGTCACTTCAACCGTGCTTTCGACAGATGCAGTCACTTCGGCTGTTATTTCAATTGTTGGCAATACAATTTCTGTCGATTCAGCGATTGGCGTAGCGCTTGACAATACAATTTCCGTACTTTCGGCACTTGGCTCAGATGCAGGGGTATCTGTTGGCAAAGGAATTTCGCTTGGCTCAGGCGGCAGTGTTGCCAATTCGACAGTCGGGGGTATTTCTGTTGCAACAATGAACAGTGTTAGGGCTTCTGTAGTCGGGGGATGGTAATGTTGCTGTTGGTTCTTGTGCTAATAGCGATGGTTGAATAGTTAATAAGGCTAAATATCCTAACCATAGACTAGCTGCCATGTAACGTCGCATTAAGTTTATCCCCTCTTAAAAACAGACATATTCACTAATTTTC
>JAUZRW010000147.1 GCA_030950085.1 Anaerolineae bacterium | reverse complement strand
GTTACAATACCCCTGAGCAGTTACCATAAATGATAATATGCACTTGCTCACGAGGGAACACATCCAAATAACGCTGGACCTGTGGCGGGAAATTCATTACATCATAGTACTGGAGCAGATTCGGATGCACTCGTAGGTTTTTTGGTAATAGATAACCACTATGTCTTGCAGTTTGTGCAGCAAGAGCCTCTTCGAATGTTGCTAAGGGTTCTATCTGACTGAAGTGAAGTTGATAATAGGCCGCATAAACGGTCTGTATTGGGTTACGTAATATAATAATAATTCGAGAATCTGGATTAAAATCGTAGATTTGGCGAGCAGCAACTAGGGATGGTAAATTAGATGGTGAGGCTTCTCCAAGCCATTGCACATTTTTGGCATTTTGAAAGAGTGTAAGGTAGGTGAGTTCGTCTGTGTAATGTGAAAAAGTAGATATGGATTGTGTTACATGAAAATCGGAGGCGAAATAATGTGGTTCTTTTACTTCCGACATGAAAATCGCAGGGTGTTGGCGTAGATATTCGTATAGTGCTGTTGTACCGGATTTTCCTGCTCCAACAATGAAGAGATTGGGTTTAAGCATGATATTCCTATGATTATGATGTCTGAATATATAATGTAACTTTTTTTCTAAGTCACAAATACTAAAATATGTGTAATGGACTTTATCTAGTGGTCATTAGTCGGCACAGAAGATTGATATGATGTGCATCTTTTGTGTGTGGATGTTGCCAATCAAACGGTAGACGCTTGCCACTCCTCAAAATAATCCCTTCAATGGTATAACCAATCTCTTTCAGAATTTCAAATGCCTCTGCTGCAATCACAGTATCACTATGATAGTGATACTCCAACACAATATAAGGTCGGAAGTTTCTAAGTGTCCGATTGGCTCCAATCAAAGCATGACAATCATGCCCTTCAATATCTAATTTAATAAAATCCAAGCGTTCCCAGTTAGATTCTTCCATAAATTCATCAATTGTCGTGGCATGAACCGTGATTTTTTCAACAGCATTATCCCGATATTCCAATGAGGATAATTCAGAGTTCGCTGTAATATAGAAGGTTGCTGTTTCACCCATATGATTTACAGCTTTGTTGACTAAATTAATGTGATTGAAGTTGTTGAGGGAGATATTCTCCCTAATACGTGTTACAAGAGTCGGATTAGCTTCAAACGCTGCAATACGACCACTAGAGCCGACAAGCTGCGCCAACTTGAGTGTATAAAAGCCGATATTTGCCCCAATATCCATGCAATATGCGCCCTGTTTGACATATTGCTGCATCACGGCGGTTAAGACACGATGACGGTCTCCTGCAAAAAAAATACCGCGTTCTGGTGGGATATTTGTATCAAGGTGCATATTCAATCCATCTTCTAACTCAATTACACCTTGATATCGAGGCAATAGTCGATAGAGTTTACGCGATAAGGTGCTAATACCGATTGGTTTATTGGGGCTGAGAGATTGCAACCAGCGTGTTAGTTTGCCAATGCCACTTGTTAGATTCATGCTTTATTCAATCCATAATTGATTCATACAGTTTAGATATTAATTGGCATTTCGTGATCGTAACTGCCAATATGTCCATGCTAAATGCCTGAAAGCCCACAAAGTGACATAAAATTGAATCGCTATTTTGTCAATGAGGCGAATATCAGATTCTAGGATAGTTTTAGAAAAGATGCGAAACATTCGTACATGTTCAGAAAAAATCCCAACCTGAATTTCTTTGTGCTGAATAAATCGATGCTCCTGCATACGCTCTTGAATACTTTTAGAACGAATATTGGAGTGTCGCAATATCTTGTGAACGGTAACAAATTTCCCACATAGTGCCAGTTGAACCAATATCAATAAATCCGATTCTAAAACCTGCTTAAACGCAGAATGCGTCTTGAGTATTTCTCGTGGCATCAATCCATAGATGGCGCTATGAGGCAATGCACGAGGTGCCAGTAAGCGTTGTACCCGAATCCGTACATGAGGATGTGTAACATCTAGCTTGACGTTGACTAATTTCTTGGAGTTTTCACGCAAATAATGTCGGACTTCCCATGTATAACACAACACAGCATCAGGGTGTTTCATTAGCTGCTCCACGCAGGCAGCAATAAACTCCGCGTCCCAGAAGTCATCATAGGCTGCCCACATGAAATAAGTGCCTTTTGCTAAGTCGAGTACCCTCAAAAAATTTGCTACAAGACCAATATTTTCCTCATTTCTATACAGCTTAATACGGCTATCACGCTCAGCATATTCTTGACAGATAAGCCATGTTCCGTCTGTAGATGCGTTGTCAGAGATAATCAAGTCAAAGAGTGGGTATGTTTGTGCTAACAGGGAATCCAATGCCTTGCATAAACGCGATTCCGCATTATGAATTGGCATTCCAATACTCACAAGTGGCTTATCCTCTATCATATTTTGCCTCTATTCCTAGGATGTTTGGGTTTCGCGTGGCGCAATTTCTTTCAATATCTTGTAGAAACCTCTTTCGGGGTTGCACTATACCTCACACAAAATTACAAGGTGAGACCAGCGTTCGGTGTGATTGCAATAATTTGCTAAACAGGTAGCCTTTGCAGATGCTTAGCAACATCAATTTCATTTCTTGATGCGGCGCAAGTACCCATCAGGAGCAACCGTGAAAACAGTTTTTTTAGTAATAGATGAATCAATTTCAAAGTCATCTGTAGATTTCAAGAATTCAAAGACAGCCGTTTTAGGGTTTCGCTCAGGAGACCATGGGCGATTTTCACTGAGTTCTGGCGGCATATCATGAATCACCGTATCAAATGCGACCAGATAACTGCCCTCTGTAACAAAGGGAGCATATAAACGAAGTTCTTCCAGCACATGCTCATGTGTATGGTTAGAATCCAAGGCAACCAGTATCCGCTTCCTATCCTTTGCGATATCTCGTATTTGTTCAATCATTGCGGCATCTGTTGATGACCCTTCGAGAAGTATAATCCGCTTAAATAAAGGGTGCGTCTCAATAGCATCTCGATTATGCGGGCGAATATCAATATCAATGCCAATGACATCACCTTCTAATCCCATCATCTCCAGCATTGAAGCGTAAAAAATAATAGACCCCCCGCGTGCGACACCTGTTTCAATAATCAAATCAGGTTTAACATCCCAAATAATTTCTTGCATCGCAACCATATCTTGGGGATATTGAATAATGGGTATGCCCATCCATGTGAAATGATAGGAATATTCGTAGCGTAGGGATTGATTAAGCCACGATTGAGTTGTCTCTTGGAAATTGCTGTCTTTCGACATTGCCGCCATCATATCCTGATTGCGCTTATTGAATTGGTCTCTATCGTCAGTCATATATACTCTTTCAGATTATAATGGTTGTCACATCGAGTCCCAAACGGGATATTGTTTGCTTGATTTCATCTTTATAATTAGGATTCATGATGAAGATAGGGTCTGGTTGATAATTTGGGAGTTCCTCAGGTGCAATGATATATTGTCCACTACCGGGTATGTAACGATGTTGCTTGTTAGGGTTAATATCAACCACAACTGGGATTTCATCAAGAGGCGGTTTTAATGTATTCAAGAAGGTAACACCCTTAGCTCCTGCTCCCCAGATAGCCGCCTTGCGTGTTTCCTGTCCAGCATTTTGAATATAGCCTTTTATCTTCGCATACTTTTGTTCATAATTGGCGACGAACTGCTTTACCAGTCTCTCTATCTCATGCGAGCTATTTAAGTCATCAGGGATTGAACCTTCTTCTGCGGCAGCCGGTTTAGCCTCTAGCCACATATACTGTCCTTCAAACGCCGACGTTACTCGCAAAACATCGAATCCATGACGCGCAAACAAACGGGCAATGGAAGTAGGGCTGAAAAGGGAACAATGTTCATAAAAAATATCCCAGAAGGTCGCGTTTTCTAAAATCCAGCGTACATCTGGTGTTTCAAAAAAGACGATTGCATCCGTGTTATCGCCAATGGCTTTTCGCATTCCTCCAACTAATTCGTCCAGATTCGACACATGCTCAATCAAATGACGTGCTACAAAGCAATCCGCCGTGTCAGAAGCATATTTATCTGTATAAAAATCTTGCACAAAACGAATCCGCCCACCCAATGCGGTGAGTTCTCCAATATGGCTAGGGTCGTAGCCTGTACCTGTATTATGACCTTGTTCGCACAGTTGACGCAGGAAATCACCTTTACCATGCCCGATTTCTATAATGTGCTTATCATGTAAGTCATAACGGTTAATAAGCATATCAGCAATACTATCGACATATGCCTGAAAGGTCGGTGAGTATCCCTGTACATTGTTATAGTCGGTTGTATAAATATCCAGTGTCTCATCAAATGCGATATTCGTGACAAAACCACACTGTCCACACCACGCGAGTACCACATCACCTCGCGGCGTTTGATAGGCATCTTGCCGCGTCACTTTGGGCGTATTTTGTTGAATTGGCACATCGCGTACTGTATAAAATGCGTGTAAATCACTTGACGTACAAGCAGGGCAGTTTTTCTTCATGGGGTATCCTTCAATTATGACTGCTGTGACTGCCACCATTGGATAGTCTCAGCTAATCCTTCTGACAGTGAATAGCGTGGTGTCCAAGCCACATCTTGTGATAGACGCTGCACATTGGCAACAACCATCGGTGGTTCATTTGCTGCTTGTCGTGCGCCGATTTCCAAGAGATGACGGGCATCCAAAATATCTGCGATAGTATAAATAATATCTTTTAACTTCACAGGGACACCTGAGCCAATATTGACTGCGCCCTGTACATCACTGTTCATTAATGCAACAAACGCCGAGGCGACATCCGCCACATAGAGAAAATCTCGATATTGTTCGCCGTGTGATGTTTGGGCAAGCTCCCGTTTCAGCATTGATTGAATTACATAAGGGATTAGGCGGCTGGGGTGTTCATATACACCATATGGGAAAAATATCCTTCCCCAAGCAAGACTCATCTTCGTTTCTTGTGCGTAAGTCATAGCCATACGATATAAACTCGATTTACAGGCAGAGTAAGTTGTACTCATGCTCAAGGGAGTGCTGTCTTCTACACAATAACCGTACTGCCAGTCATATTCAGCACAGGTTCCGGCAATAACCATACGCTGACCGCCGTTTTCATAAAAATTGTGGAGGAGGTTTAGTGTAGCACTCACCCATTGATAATTTTGCAGTGATGTCCAATACAGTCGCGGACGAACATCCCATGCAAAGTGTAATAGATGTGTCGGTTTTACCGTTGCCATAAGTTGTTCAACACTCGCCCTATCCAACAAGTCCATTTGATGCCATTGAACAGTATCAGATTGGATTTGGGATTGACGAGAAATAGCATGAATATCGTCATCAATGAATAACGGGAGTGTGTGCCTTCCTATGAATCCTGCTGCCCCTGTGATAAGGATTCGTTTCATGGGTTCAGAATCAGTCCTAATCTGGCGGATAATGTGAGAAACTTGATACCGACACGTTGTGCAAATTCATCAAAAGCATGTATCCGATTAATGAAACAGTCGAAGTATATGGCTAGGCAAGCTAGAAGACACTGCCCCGTAAAATATGTCGGAGTGAGGTTTTTATAGATTGCATAGGGTTTGTTATCCTTATAATTAAGCATTAAAGTCAGACCAATTCTGGTCTTTCTCAGAAATTATGCGCTCATCAACACCTGGCCAGTCAATGCCAAAAATTGGGTCATTCCAGCGCACTCCTCGCGCACTTTCAGGGTGATAGAACTCTCCCATCATATAGAAAACCTCACTATTATCTGTCAAGGTCTGGAATCCGTGGGCAATTCCGGCGGGAATGTACAACATCCGCCGATTTTTGGCACTGAGTTCAAACGCAACCCATTGTTTAAAGGTTGGAGAATCTGGACGCAAGTCAAGAATGATATCATAAATTGCACCCATTGTACACCTGACCAGCTTCACTTCTCCGTGCGGCTCAACCTGATAGTGCATCCCACGCAATGTTCCTTTGCGAGCATTAAATGATATATTCGACTGTACGAAATGGGTAAGCAAACCTTGCTCTGCAAACTCATCCTCACAGAAAACACGCGCAAAAAAACCTCTATTATCGGACAAGATTTGCGGCTCAATCAAATAGACTCCTGCCAAGATAGTCTCTGTAAAAATCAAAGCACCTGCACCTCTGGGATTGGTATGATGAACTTGCCACCTTTTTCTCGGTAAGCTGCTTGTTGCTTGAGGATTTCATCGGCAAAGTTCCAGACCAATAACAAAACATAATCTGGTTGTTTCTCAAGCAGATAGTCGGGGTTAACAATGGGTAAGCGGGTTCCGGGTGTGTAATATCCCTGCTTGACAGTGCTGCGGTCTGCAACAAAATCTAGTATTTCCGCACCAATACCAAAATAGTTTAATAAAGTGCTGCCTTTAGCTGATGCCCCATAAGCGGCAATTGATGCGCCGCCTTGCTTGTATTGTGCCACTAACGCACGCAGTTGAGTTTTTAATGCCTTAACCCGTTGCCCAAAGTTCGCATAGAAGTCGATATATTGGACACCCCAACGCTGCTCTTCTGCTAACAGGGCTTTTAAGCGGTCTGTTCGCTTCACACTGTCGGCATGTCCGGCGTATATCCGCAACGACCCCCCATGAATGGATAATCTCTCGACATCAAACAGAGTGAGCCCGTGACGCGCAAACAGCTTATCTTGGGCAGTGAGTGAATAGTAAAATAGGTGTTCATGATAAATTGTGTCGAATTCCACTTGGTCTATCAAATCTTTAACATACGGGCTTTCTGACACAATGATTCCCTCTGGCTTGAGTATCGTCTGGAATCCTTTGACAACCCCATTGATATCCGGCACATGAGCCATCACATTGTTGGCATGAATCACATCGGCAAGTTCATTTTCTGCCAGAAGTCTTGCTGCTACTTCCTCGCCAAAAAATTCAGGCAGGGTACGAATTCCTTTTTCTTGGGCAACTGTAGCAATATTTTGTGCCGGCTCTACACCAAGAACAGGTATCCCGACTTGATGATAATTTTGTAGAAGATAGCCATCATTGCTGGCAATTTCAACCACTAAGCTATTCTCATCAAGATTACGTCTGGCGATTAGGCTTTCAACCAATGTTTTGCTGTGTACTAGCAATGTATCTGAAAAAGACGAAAAATAGACATAATCACTGAATAGCTCATCCGGCGACACCGATTCAGTAATTTGCACCAGCGTACAATTTTCACAAAAAACCAGTTCTAGTGGGTAGATGGGTTCAGGTTGGGCAAGTTGTTCCGATAACAACAAACCATTCGCTAGAGGCGTTTCTCCGAGGTCAAGAATAGGATGAATCTTATCGCTATCACAGGAGCGACAGTAGAATTCCTGCTTAGTCATGAATCTTGTCCTTGGAAAATTCCTGATACCACAAAATAGTCTGGCGAAATGCTTCGTCAAGTGTGAAAAGCGGCTGCCAACCTAACATTGTGCGTGCTTTTTCAGCACTGAGATATTGATGCTTAATTTCGTTATGCGCCTCATTGAGAATGTCCGGCTCTAGGCTGGAACCCATCACATCCAAAAGACGTTCAACCAATTCCAGCACTGTAATTTGTATTTCATTAGAGAAATTGAAGGCATGTCCGCGTAAATCGGGGTTTTCTGCCAGTTTTTCGACAAGTAATGTATAGGCTGCCGCACCATCTTCGACATAAAAGTAATCACGGATAAAAGTGCCATCAGAGCGAATGATTGGCGCTGCACCACGCAAAATCGAACGGATTGTACCGGGGACAATTCGATTCCAATTCAAATCGCCACCGCCAAAAAAGTTACCACAACGGGTAATCACAACCGGTAATTGATAGCTGTGGGCATAGGTTTGTCCGATTAAGTCGGCACAAGATTTGCTCACATCATAAGGATGCAAGCCTTGTAAGGGCGTTTCTTCTGTGTAGGGTAATGATGACTGGTCGCCATATGCCTTATCTGACGACGCGAGTACAATTTGTTTGATACGCGGACTGCGGCGACAAGCCTCTAGCAATGCCCATGTCCCTTGTATATTGCTCTCAAATGTAGAAATCGGATTACGATTTGCAATCCCCACAATAGTTTGTGCGGCGAGGTGAATGACTGTCTCAATTTCGTATTCGCCTAAAATACGCTCTAAAAGCGATTGGTCGCAAATATCACCTTTTACAGTTTTGGTTTTTGTATGCAAATTAGCGCGATAAAATTCACTGCTAGGGACATTATCTCGAACCAGACAAACGACATCTGCCCCTAAAGACAATAGTCGTTTAACGAGCCAACTTCCCACCAATCCTGTAGCACCCGTCACGAGGGTCGGTCTATCTCTCCAGAATGAACGATTGATTACCACATTTTCCAAGGAGCGTTTGCCTCCCATAAACTTTCTAACAAACCGACATCACGCAATGTATCCATGCTCTGCCAGAAGTCGTTATGCTTGTAAGCCATCAACTCACCCTCCCATGCGAGACGCTCCAGAACAGTACGCTCTAAGGAGTCTTCATCAGATGCAAAGTAATCAAATATAGTCGATTCAAATACCATAAAGCCACCGTTAATCCAACCTTCGCCAGTCTGTGGTTTTTCGGTAAATTCCGTTACCCTATTGCCGTCAAACACCAAGCCGCCGAAGCGTGCGGGCGGACGAACAGCCGTTACTGTGCCAATTTTGCCATGACTTTGATGGAAGTGCAGCAAATCGCTAATATCAATATTGCTCACACCATCGCCATAGGTCAACATGAACTGCTTCGCCTTCATAAATGACTGCAAGCGCCGAACTCGCCCACCTGTCATGGTGTCTTTTCCAGTATCAATCAGGTGAACAATCCAGTCTTCCTCGTTGCGGTCATAGATATCAATGCTGCCTGTTGCCAAATTTACAGTCATATTACTGTTGGTGGTGTGATAATTTGCGAAGTAGGTTTTTATCACGTCACCTTTGTAGCCCAAAGCAATATAGAACTCTTTGAACCCATAGTGGCGATATTGTTTCATAATGTGCCATATGATAGGCTTACCACCAATTTCGACCATCGGCTTAGGAATCGTGTGAGTCACTTCAGATAAGCGCGTGCCATATCCGCCAGCGAGTATCACAACAGGAATATTTAACATGCAAGGCCTTGCTAACGACTAAATAGTGCGAGAAGTCTAGTAACAATTTACCAATAAGTCAACTCGCATATCTATCTTTAGACCAAGCATATAACGTCAGTGATTATTTGTGGGATATAATTGATGTCACATTCAAATTCTATCAGCCAAGCATCTAAGGTAAAATCTTGTACGTTGAACCTGTAACTGACAAACTACCGGATGTTTTCGCGCATCATCTCAAAGTCATATTTTGTGGCACGGCAGCGAGTGCCATATCCGCCCAAGAAAAAGCCTATTATGCCAACCCGACCAACTATTTCTGGCGCACACTGTATAAAATCGGCTTAACCCCCCATCAACTCACTCCAAAAGATTTTCCACAATTGCTGGATTACCGTATCGGTCTAACAGATATGGCAAAACAAGCTCAAGGCAATGATTCTGATTTGTCGAAATCTGATTTTGATGTGGAGTCCTTTCTGCAAAAAGTGGCAACCTATCAACCCAAAGTGATTGCCTTCACCAGCAAAAAAGCGGCTTCTATTGCGCTTAAGACGACAACTCGCAAATTATCGTATAGCCTACAGCCGGGAAAGCTAGAACAATCGCAGGTATGGGTTCTAACATCGCCATCAGGGGCAGCACGCGCTTATTGGGATGAATCCATCTGGCAATCATTGGCAGATTTTGTGTCAAAGATGTAGGATTAGCGTCTACACGAGTCACTTTTTTGAATAGGACACACATATTATGATAGAGAAGTTAGCGATTGTCGCTGTTGGTGGCAATTCACTCATTGAAGACCCTAAAAATCCACAAATACCACACCAATGGGATGCTGTGCGCGAGACGTGCCAACATATAGCAAATATGGTGGCTGATGGCTGGCATATCGTGATTACACATGGCAATGGGCCCCAAGTGGGTTTCTTACTGCGTCGTACCGAAATCGCCCAGAAAACCGCCGGCATCCATGATGTGCCATTGGATTTACTGGTGGCAGATACACAAGGCAGCATCGGCTATATGCTGCAACAGGCGATGGATAACTCACTTCGGCGACTCGGTCTTAATCGGACTTGTGCAACAGTTGTGACTCAGATTCGTGTTGACCCTGATGACCCTGATTTTGAAAATCCGACTAAACCCGTCGGCACTTTTATGTCTCAAGAAGACGCAGAGAAGCATAGAGATAAAGACGGTTGGCATATCATGGAAGATGCCGGACGTGGTTGGCGACGGGTTGTACCATCACCGATTCCACGCCAGATTCAAGAAATCAATGCCATACAAGCCTTGATGCTCAGTGGCTATGTGGTGATTGCTTGTGGTGGCGGTGGGATTCCGGTTGTTCGCAATGAAGTCGGCAGTTTACGCGGAGTCGAAGCTGTCATTGATAAAGATAGAGCGAGTAGTTTGCTCGCCTTACAGTTACGGGCAGATTTGCTCATTATATCGACAGGTGTTGAAAAAGTATCATTAAATTTTGGCAAGCCGAATCAACAAGATTTAGACACGATAACGTTAGAACAGGCTAAACGTTTCATCGACGAAGGGCAATTTCCGACAGGCAGTATGCTCCCAAAAATCGAAGCAGCAGTCGAGTTTGTACGGAATGGTGGGCCCCAAGCAATTATTACCAATCCAGCGAACCTTGCGGCAGCCCTACATGGTAAAACCGGAACACGCATTTTGCCCGGATAGTTAATTACAGTGGTTATCGGATTACAGGTCAGGATGGCAGGGTGAAAAGTGTGATTAGCTTTTCTCCTTTTTTCGTTTTGAAGAGGATGTGGTCAGTTTTAGCAGTGTTGCCGAGTGGGATAGTATATACAACTTGCCAATATGGTCTTACGTATGGAAGAATACAAGCCAACATCGCCATCAAATACCGTACATAACACAGAAATGAGCTATATTGCTATCTCAGCTTATTGATACACTCACCATCTTTGTTGAACAACTCCTCGTGAGGTTTGATACGCCGGGAATTGTTCTCATTGCCCTATTAGAGAACCTATTTCCACTAACCCCTTCGGAACTTATCTATCCACTCGCAGGGAAAATGGCTTATGACGGCAACCTCAGCCTGACAGCCATCATATTGGCAGGGGTATTAGGCTCTGTTATCGGGGCATTGCTGTTGTATACATTGGGTCATAAAATGGGTGAAACCCGAACACGAGGCTTTGTCGCCCGTTACGGGGTCATTAAGTTTTGGCGTATCACAATTGACGTATTTTCACTTGAAAGCTATGACCGCGCTGTCTCACAATTTGAGAAACATGGTGGACGAATTGTGCTACTAGCACGTTTGATGCCGTTTATTCATGGCGTGATTTCGATTCCGGCGGGTGTCGTCCGCATGAATTTATGGGCATTTGTGATTTATACCGCTATTGGTTCGGCATTATGGATAGCCCCCACCGTGCTATTAGGCTATTTTCTTGGTAGTCAATGGGAAACCGTCCTAAGACTGCTTGATGCCTATGAAACACTGTGGTATATCGTCATTGTCCTTGCCATTCTTTATTTCGTCGTGAAACGTCTACGCCAACATAGGCAATCTGCAAGTGATGATACAGAATCTTCCGAACATGACCTCGCTATCAAAGCAGAGTAATATCCCCGTACACAAATTGTATTCTGCGCGTTACAATAAATCTTCGCAATCACACAATTAGCATGGAAAAAATCACTTGGCAAAAAATATCAATTCCACATGGATTACAACTGACCTCATCCTCAAAAATAGCCAATATGGTGAAGATGAGATTATTTGCATCATGTCCGGCGAGAGCATTGACTTGATAGAAGCTGTGGCAGATGTCGCAAAAGAAGTTCATGTTTACGACAACAGTTTCCAGAGAATAACGCGGCTTAATCGCTATCTAAAAGCGAAAAATGTCAAAATCTCACACGATGTTTATCCGCCCGCAGAAGCGATTTATGATACAGCTATTATCATCGTGCCAAAAGGACGTGAAGTTGCTCGCGCACAAGTCATGACAGCCATGCAAGCAGTCAAGCAAGGCGGCGACCTCTATATTGCTGGACCCAATAAAGGCGGTGCAAAGTCTGTTATTAAAGATGCCCAAAAACTCTTTAACGCCTGCCAAGTGTTAGACTTCAAAAAGAGTCATCGTGTCGCGCTGTCTATCAAACAACAGGATTATGATTATCCCATAGAATGGGGCGCGAAGCCCTATGAACAGCAAATGCGGACATTCGATACGCCACTTGGCAAAATAGATGTGGTGACGATGCCGGGTATTTTTAGTTGGGATGAACTGGATGCAGGGACAAGTCTCTTGCTGGAAAATGTCAATTTTCAAGATATAGAATCTATCTTAGATATCGGTTGCGGCAACGGCGTAATTGCCTCGTTAGCAGCAAAAGCGGTTGATAGGGTTACGATGGTTGATGATAACCTACTAGCTGTCTATTGCGCCCAAAGCACTGTCGAACACAACCAACTTACAAATGTTGAGGTAGTTGCAAGCAATGTCTTCTCTAAGCTGGAAAATCAGACATTTGACCTCATAGTCAGTAACCCTCCCTTCCATAAAAAGTTTGATGTCAATACAAATGTCGCTAATCGCCTGATTACAGAGGCAAAAGACCATCTCAACCCTAACGGACGCTTGCTTATCGTCGTCAATACTTTCCTCAAGTACGAAAGCGCCCTGTCCGAGCATTTCAAATATTCAAGGGTTGTCATAGACAATGGGAAATTCAAAGTGCTTGAAGGAGTCATTTAGATGGGTTTGCACGTCTTTGCTGTGATTCCTCTATTGATACTCATCAGTGTGCTAGTTTTGATTGCATTTGTGATATGGTGGTTGCTGATTCGTACTGAGGGAGTCTATCTTGGTAAACGGGTTGTGATATGGCTCTATGATGTCTATGCCTCGCGCTACGATGGCATTGTACAACATGATACCGTTGAAGAGCATTTGCACATTGCTGCCCCACTCATGAAGCAACTCGATTCGCAAACATATCCCCTCGTACTCGATGTTGCGACAGGAACAGGTCGTATACCACTCGCACTGTGTCATCATGCCCGTTTTGAAGGACATATTGTCGCGCTTGACCTCAGCCGAAAAATGCTGACACAGGCTGTTGCAAAAATCCAAGCAGAGCACTTTGAAGATTATGTCACGTTTATCTGGGCAGATGGCAGTCAGATTCCCTTTGATGATAATAGCTTTGATGTTGTGACCTGCATGGAAGCATTGGAATTCATGCCAAATCCTGAAGAAGCCCTGCACGAATTGGTGCGCGTATTACGTCCGAATGGCATATTGCTGACAACGCATCGCATTAACGAGCGGCTGATGCCCCATAAATTATGGTCAGAAGCAGAAATGCAGCAAATTTTAGCAAGCGCAAATCTCACAAATATCGTTTTTGAAGCATGGCAATATGACTACTCAAAAGTATGGGCTATCAAAAGCGGAAAATCAGATTTCATAGGTGCAAGACCACTAGATGGCATGTTGCGCTGCCCATGCTGTGAGGGCTATATGGTCAATAAAAATGGCGCGTGGGTCTGTGAAAATTGCAATTCCATCGTGCCAATTCAGGATAATATCATTAACTTACATGCCAGAATATAGCATTAACGAGCGGATTGCCCTCTGATACAATCATCTTTCCTATCATTGACAACTCATAAGACGACGAAAGCAAACAAGTGAAGCTATTACCGAAAGAAACAGCCAACCTAGTTACACAGGCTATCAAAGCCGCACAATCCGCAGGTGATTTACCAGAATTTGATATTCCTGCTATTCCCATTACCCCCACTAAGCATGAGAGTCACGGCGATTATGCTTGTCCCGTTGCGATGGGATTGGCAAAAAGCGCAAAGATGAAACCTCGCGCCATTGCCGAAATCATCATCAAACACCTACCCCATGCAGATTTTATCGAGAAGTTTGAAATCGCGGGGTCCGGCTTCATCAATTTCTATCTTTCATCTAATTTTCTCAAGCAACAGGTTGAAGCTATTATCAGCGAAGGTGAAAATTTATTCACACTCGATATCGGCATCGGCAAAAAAGCGCAGGTCGAATTTGTCAGTGCCAATCCGACGGGACCAATACATATTGGACGCACACGCGGCGGAGTCATTGGCGATACGATGGCACGCCTACTTGAAGCGGCTGGTTACGATGTTCAGCGCGAATATTACTTCAACAATGCCGGTAATCAGATGCGTATACTCGGCGAAAGTCTCAAAGTGCGCTATTTGCAAGAATTAGGGCAAGATGTCGAACTTGATGACAATCATTATCAAGGGGACTATCTGATTGACTATGCTAAAGAATTAGTTGAACAAGAAAAAGATGCGCTTGTTGATGCAGAGTGGGTCGTTTTCAAAGAATTTGTAGAACAAAAAATGTTCAAGTGGATTCGCAAGTCCCTAAAAGCAATCAACATCGAACATGATAATTTCTTCAATGAAGATAGCCTATTTCAGAATGGCGACGTGTGGGAAACATTGGCTGAACTCGAAGCAAATGGCTATGTCTACGAGGCTATCCACTGGAAAGGTATCACTGAGGAAGAAAAAAGCAAATCAAAAGCGACTGAACTTGCGAAATGGTTTGAAACCACCAAATTTGGTGACGAAAAAGACCGTGTAATGGTCAAAGCAGATGGCGTACCCACTTATACACTGCCCGATATTGCCTATCACCGCAATAAAGTCCAACGTGGCTTTGATGTGATGGTTAATGTGCTGGGTGCAGACCATGGACAACAGTATAAAACCGTCGCTTGGGGTATGGAAGCACTCGGACTTGACCCAACAGGCATTCATGTCATTTTGAATCAATTTGTGCGGACTGTCATTACTGACCCCAAAACTGGGGAAAAGGTAGAAAAGAAAGGCAGTACCCGTCGTGGAGAATATGATACTTTAGATGATTTGGTCGAATGGACAAGTGCCGATGCTGTACGCTATCACCTTCTGGCATATAGTCCAACCACCCATATTACATTTGATGTCGGTGAAGTCATCAAGCAAAATAACGAAAATCCTGTCTATTATATTCAAAATGCCCATGTGCGCTGTTGTGGCATTTTCCGCGAGGCAGCAGAACGGGGCTTCACAGATGACGGTGCAGATATGAGTCTATTGGGCGAGGATGAACTTAAATTCATTCGTAAGGCAGTCGAATTAGGCAGGGTAATTGAAGCGGCTGTTGAAAGTTATGAACCGCATAAAATCGCTTTCTACGGGCAAGATTTGGCAGGAGTCTTCCACCCAATCTACGATAAAGTGCGTGTTCTGCATACCGAAGTACCACAAGATGTCGCCAAAGCACGCTTGCGCTTCTACAAGGCAGCACAAGTCGTTTTCCATCGTGTTCTATCCCTCATGGGTATGACAACGCCTGAGCGTATGTGACATTCGGGGCTTCTGTCCCACGCTTGCGTTAACTACCGCTACGTTCTGGCACAAGGTAATTATCAGGGGCAAGCAGCGTAACACCGCCACGTCTATAAGCCTCTTTCGGGTTTCATCGCGCCTCACACAAGATTGCAATGTCAGACGAGTGTTAGGGCGTTATCGCAAATAGTTTGTTAAACAAGGGTAAACAAATGGCAAGTAAACAAGAAATCGTCAATGTACTCGAAGCATCGCACAAAGAAATGCTTGATGTACTGAACAATACCGATGTTGAAAAAGAAGTCTACCCTGATTGGACTGTTAAGGAAGTCCTAGCCCATATCGCAGGGTGGGATGAAGCGATAATCGCCTCGCTAAGTTCGTTCATTCAAGGAGGCAAACCGAGCGTTGTCGCCGTTAATGGGATTGATGCCTACAATGCTGATTCTGTCGCCAAACGCAAGAAATTATCACTCGATGCTACGTTTGAAGATTGGGAACATCAACGTGACCATCTTCTAGCAACACTCTATGCATTACCAGAAAAGCAAGTAGATGATATCATTAATTTTCCGTGGGGCGCAGAAGAAGGGGCAGGACAAGGCACAATTAGCGAGATGCTAGAGCGGATTGCAGCCCACGAAGTACGTCATGCCAATGATATTAAGAAGGCTTAGACTCATGATAAAGGGGACACAGTGTCCCCCTCATTTAATCACCGACGGCAGGTAATTTTTCGCCCATTTGCACCTTCCACAACGACGCATATATCCCCTCGCCCTGTGCTAAGTCTTCATGTTTGCCTTGTTCTTTCAGTTGACCATTTTCCAGCACGAAAATTCTATCCGCATTACGAACGGTACTGAGACGATGGGCAATCACGATGGTTGTGCGCCCAACAGCAATTTTTTCCAGTGACCGTTGAATCGCGGCTTCGGTTTCATTATCAACACTTGATGTCGCCTCATCAAGGATCAATACAGGCGGGTCTTTGAGAATGGCTCGTGCAATGCTGACACGCTGTCTTTGCCCACCTGATAATTTTTGCCCACGCTCACCGACAATCGTATCGTACCCTTGTGGTAATTGCATAATAAATTCATGTGATTCGGCGATTTTCGCAGCTTCGATAATTGCTTCATCAGATGCGCCAAACGTGCCGTAAGCAATATTCTCTTTCACTGTGCCATGAAACAGAAAAACATCTTGACTCACGAGACCGATTGCGTGACGTAAATCTCGCGTCTGTAAATGGCGCAAATCATGACCATCGAGCGTGATTTGTCCTCCGACCACATCATAGAAGCGCAGCAACAACTTAATCACCGTGCTTTTACCCGCACCGGTGCTACCGACAATAGCGGCTGTTTCTCCGGCTGGAATATTGAGCGATAACCCCTTAAGCACTTCCGCACCGTTGCTATAAGCAAATTCCACATTATCAAAGCACACATCACCCCGAACTTGTTTTGTCGGCAATGGGGTATCGCCATCAATAATCTGTGCTTGTGTATCGAGCAAATCAAGAATCCGAATTGTTGAAGCCATAGCCCGTTGATAGAGGTCAAATGTTTCGCCAAGACGTGTTAGAGGCCACAGCAAGCGTTGCGTCATGAAGATGAGTATACTGTAAAGACCGATATTGAGTTGTCCACTCAGCGCGAGTTGTCCGCCAAAGACCATAATGGCGATAAAGCCCGATACAATGAGCATCCGAATCA
>JAUZRW010000146.1 GCA_030950085.1 Anaerolineae bacterium | reverse complement strand
TTTTCCAGTAGCAAATAGTCGTCAATAAGCCTTTCTTTATTCAGTTGTTCCAGTTCTTCTCGTTTTGTCAGCATGACTTTAGTATACTTCTTTTATTCACTTTCGCTCTCCACAATCTCATGGATAGCTGAATAGATACTAGAATCCGTATCTATTCCTTAAAAGATATTCGCGTTGAACAAGTATAGAAACGGCGATTCATACCTTATGGCAGCCACGCAAAAAATAAAACCTAACCGACTTGCGACAATTCCAGAATGGGTGTGGGGATTGATAGTTATCGTTGTGTTACTGAGTTTACACTTTGTTCTCAGCGAATTTCAGAAAACTGTTGCCAGCGAAATGCTGATTATGGGCTTGTTTGCGCTCAGTCTGAACCTCATTATGGGGTATGGCGGTATGGTGCATTTTGGACATGCGGCATTTTATGGTGTCGGTGGCTATACGGTTGCCATTCTGCTAACTCAAACGGATATCAATCCATGGTTAGCGATGCTGATTGCGCCCTTTGTCAGTGCATTTGCCGCCTTCATCATTGGCTGGTTTTGTGTCCGACGAGTCGGTTTATATTTTTCGATTTTGACATTAGCCTTCGCACAATTGGTTTATATTTTTGCCTTCAATAGCCGTGAACTGACAGGGGGCGACGATGGTTTACAAGGCTTGAAATTCCCCACCCTGATTGATGATACAGGCGAATTTTATCTATTTACGGTGCTTGTTTTTATCGTGTGTTATTTGCTAGTCCGCATGATTGTTCATTCGCCGTTTGTACAAGTTCTCAAAGCTATTCGTGAAAATTCCGAACGGGCGCAATTTTTAGGCGTAAACGTTCGTCGCCATCAATTGGCTACGTTTGTTATGGGCGGTTTTTTCGCAGGGGTCGCCGGGATGCTATTGGTTGCCAAACAGCATTTTATCGGGGTTGAGATGCTCTTTTGGACAACATCGGCTGAACCGATTCTAGCCAGTTTACTAGGCGGCATGTATACCTTAGCAGGTCCCATTATCGGCGGTGCGATACTCGTTTTCTTAGAAATGACACTCAATCGCCTTGTGATTCTGGAAGGGATTCAATGGCAAGGGGTACTCGGTGTCTTGACGGTTATTATTGTCCTCGCTGCACCGACAGGCTTATTCGGATTAGTGCAGCGTTTATTGGGTTTATCACAAGACGAATCGTAGGACAGTAAAATCATGCGCGAGGCAAACGACAATAACAATACAAGCTGTTCACAATGCGGCGTGGCTTTTCACTGCGCTTATCAAGCCGATGAGAAATCGTGCTGGTGTTTTCACTTAGCACACATGCCATATGATGATAGTGTTGAGGGTTGCCTCTGCCCAAATTGCCTGTCTGAACGTATTAATCAGCAACAACAAAATGAAACTTCAAAATAAAAATCCATACGTTCGAGATAATATGAGTAAGTTGTGGTAATCTTTATATATCAAAAATAAGAGGTTTGTAAATTCTGCTATGAGTCGTAAAGAACAAGTCCCTATAAAAGATGATTTAGAACAACATTTTGACATTGATGTCCAAGCATTGTTGTTCATTAATGAAAATCCCTTTCTTAGAAAATATTTACATCAAGCATTATCGATACTTGAGGCTATTTTTGGGAAAGACGCAATTTTAGAACTGCGTCTCATCAAAGACCCTGAGATTGCTAACTATCAAACGCTCTATTGTAATATTTGGGTATCTGTGTCAATTGATGAAGCATTAGACAAACTAGATGCTTTTGATGATGAATATTATCTTAAATTACCAAATGACGTTACAAGTTATCTAAATTTCAATGTGAGATGTAGATGAGTTTCGATTGGTCTGATTTTCTAGTTGTAGCTGAGGTACTTTCTGAAGACGAGACTAATCCTTCACTCAATGCGGCTCTACATCGAATAGCCATCAGTAGAGCGTATTATGCGGCTTTTTGTACAATACGTAATTACTTGCGCGATAAAAATGAACTGATACCATCTAATAGAGGAGATATTCACGCAGAGATAATAGATTGGCTCAGAAAATCCAATGACATGGAACGAAAACGTATTGGTAATGCGTTGAAACGACTTCGTGATGATAGAAACTCGGCAGATTATGATGATATTTTGACTGGTAGTCCTTCTTCAATGGCGCAACAAGCAATCAAAATGGCAAAAAGAATCATTAAATTTACATCAACATAAGGAAGGTTAGATCATTAAACAACAAAACGGCTGTTTAACCGTTTTGTTATAGAAGGATATTGCTTGGAGTTTTTACTTTTATTTTGTTTGGTAGATGATATGCACCCGATTTAAGTTGGTCTTACCTTGTCTATTGCCAACCTAAGCGCAATGCCTTGCGCCCTTATGCTCGAAAACCCATCATTTGCCGAAAAAACACGTTTTCTGAGCTTAACCATGATTAGCGTTACTTAACCATTCTTTCTTGGCATTTAAGGTTTCATATGCGATTGCCCTAGCTGGAAATCATCTATAAATGAACGCTGCCATTGTTCCAGTGTGAGTAGTGTCCACAGTTGGCGATTGTGGTCACGCTTGCCGGATTCATGCTCTGCAATGAGTTTTTCGATAACAGGCATATTCAGCAAATTGCGCTGACGGGCAGTGTCACTCAGCAAAATATCTTTGACAGGCGAAATATCTTTGCGTAACCATGCCCCTAGCGGCATACCGAAACCGTGTTTTTTGCGGTCAATGATGCTATCGGGCAAGAGTCCGCGTGCAGCTTCTTTGAGAATATATTTTGTTGTGCTGCCTTTGAGTTTCAAATCCATCGGAATATCCGCCGCAAATTCAGCTAACTTGTGGTCAAGGAATGGGGCGCGGGCTTCTAGTGAGGCTGCCATAATGCATCTATCGGCTTTGATGAGCAAATCATCGGGGAGATAGGTCTGCATATTGCCTTCAAGAATGCTTGCTAATTTTCCATCTCGAACCTGCTGCTGAAAATGCTCTGCTGCTGAATCAGTAGTCCCTAGTAATTCGTGAATTTGGTCTGCACTCAATAGCCGCACCAAGTCAAAATACGCCATGACAGGTGATTTTGTGGCTGCCTGTGTGAAGCGTGCGGCGCGTTTCGTCAGACTGCGATAACTTGTGCCTTCTGGTAACAAACCGACCAGTGCATTTATCCCCTGCCATAGCGAATGTGGAAGAACTTGTAATCGCTTGAATAAGTTTGCGGCATAAAATCGTTCATAACCTGCGAACATCTCATCGCCACCATCGCCTGTGAGGGCAACCGTCACATGCTGACGTGTCAGTTCGCTCACCAAAAATGTTGGAATAGCCGAACTATCCGCAAAGGGTTGGTCATGATGCCAGACCAATTTTTCTAGTAAGCCCATGGCATCAGGTTTAACAATAAATGGTGTATGGTCAGTGTGCAGAGTATCCGCAACTTGTTTGGCATAGGGTGTTTCATCGAAACTGTCATCACCTTCAAAACCAATGCTGAATGTCTTCACTTGCTGAGTGGTCACCTGCTGCATAAGGGCGACGATTAAGGAACTATCGAGTCCACCGGACAAAAACGCCCCTAACGGTACATCGGCAATCATACGCAGTTCTACGGATTCGCGTAAAATTTCACGTAGTCCATCTATATAGTCTTGGATATTGTCTGTTGGTCTAAAACGCCTATCTGTAATTGACGGGATTTCCCAATATGCCTGTGACTGTAGGAGGGTTTGAAGCGCACCCCGATGATAATCTACTGTGAGCGTGTGTTGCGGCTCTAGCATTTTGATACCCTTAAATGCCGTCATCGGCGCAGGAATAGTGCCATAACCAAGATACAAAGCAAGCATGTGCGAGTCATCAAAAGCAGATTCGCGTGGTACAGATGGATGATTCAGAAGCGCTTTAATTTCACTGCCAAAAACGAAAATATTGTTATCGTGATAATAGTAAAGCGGTTTTTGTCCGAAGCGGTCACGGGCAAGAAAAAGACATTTTTCGTTGTTATCCCACAGCGCAAAAGCGAATTGTCCGCGCATATGTTGAGGAGCATCTGTGCCGTATTGTTCGTACAGATGGGCAATCGTTTCACCGTCGCCATCGGTATGAAAGGTGTGTCCTTGTTGTGCGAGGTCATGCCGCAATTGCCGATAATTGTAAATTTCGCCATTGAAAACCACAGCAATCGACTTATCTTCGTTGTAGAGCGGCTGGTCACTGCCGGCAAGGTCAATAATGCTCAGGCGGCGCATGGCTAAACCCATATTTTCGCCACAATAGAAACCGTCGCCATCGGGTCCACGATGTACAAGGCTCTCATTCATCTGTCGCAACAGCGATTCGGTCATCACTTTGCCATCAAAATGTACTGCGCCACAAATCCCACACATAGACTCATCCTTAATCGCTTGCTATTGCGCGGCATATGATAAGGCTTAGATATAACGAGCGCAATAGATATGATAATCCAATTCACCCACGATTTGCCTACGCAAGATACCTGACTAGATTTTCACGATAAGCCCGATTAAGATGACAAGATGGCTTTGCCTGATACCGATATCGAAGTTTTGAACGCGATACGAGCGAGAAACCTTATGCGAAGTAAGCCCCGTCACTGGATACCCTTGTTGTTGATACTATTACTCGCTGCCTGTGGGACGCTGCCACCTTTACCCAATCAATCTTCTGACCAAACGATTGCCTCTCCTGTAGCGCAACAACAACAAAGCGGACGAACACCCGAACAGACTGCCCGTACATTCTTGGATGCGTGGTCAGTAGAAGATTTTGAGACCATGTATAGTGTGGTCAGTCCGCGCATTTTAGAAGTTTATCCGTTTGAGGATTTTCACGCACTGTATAGCAATGCCGATAGCCAAATGGGTTTTGAGGGTGTGACCTATGATATTCTGGATGTACGCTTACAAGGGGTATCGGCAGCCATTTCTTATAATGCCACCTTACAATCTACGACATTTGGCGCAATCGAAGATGAAGGGCGTATCATGCGCTTAGTCGAAGAAGAAAATGGTTGGGTTGTGGCATGGTCGCCCATGGATATCCTCAATGGCATGACCTCGACTGTGCGCCTCCGAACAGAGCGCCGTTTCCCAACCCGTGGCACAATTTATGACCGTAATGGCGTGCCTCTGGTACAAGATAACGGTACAGCAATTGCCGTTTATTTATTGGAACAAGATATCCGCGATGAAGATGCCTGTTATGATTTACTGGCGCGTCTGATGATGCGTTCTTATCCCTATCTCACCAATTTAGGCGCACAATATAGTGATGACACGGTGTATTTTGTGGGTGAGATGGATAGTGAATTGTACACACTCAATCGCAATGCAATTGATAATCTCTGTGGGACAGATATTGATGCCCCCTTCTTCGGCACAAAAATACGACAAGAGAGCGGAAGAACTTATTTTGGGCATGGTGCAATCTCTCATATTACGGGTTATATCGCCCCCGTCCCAGCCGAAGAACTGGCTGCATGGGAACGACGGGGTTATGCGTCTGGCGATACAGTGGGCATTGTGGGCATTGAAAATACATTTCAAGATGCACTAGCAGGGACACCCGAACAATTTTTGCGCTTGATTGATACCAGTGGTGGCGTGATTCTGCGTGAATTGGGAGGGGCTGTCGGCAGCGAACCGCAACCTGTCCAACTAACGATAGACCGTGATTTGCAATTGTATCTGGCACAAGCAATGAATGACGGTTGGAATTATGCGACACGCGATTGGGCAAGTGTGGCAACAGGCGGTGCGGCTATCGTGCTAGATGTCAATTCTGGGGCTGTATTAGCCATGTTCAGCTACCCCACTTATGACCCACGCATTTTTAATCCAGAAAGTACCTATTATCAGACAGGAACAACCTTTGCTGCCGCCTTGTCTCAGATTGACCGTGCTGTCAATGACGACCCCTTCTTTCCTGTGGGTTCAGCTATCAATAATCGGGCGATTGGGGAGCAATACTCGCCGGGTTCCACCTTCAAAATTGTGACTGAACTAGCAGCCGCCGATACACAAATTTGGCAACCGAATCAAATATTTGACTGCGAATTAATATGGGAAGGGGGGGATCTTTTTGGCGATGCCCTGCCTTTCCGCGAAGATTGGCGTGTTTCATTGGAAGAAGAAGCCGCCGGACCCGTTACAATGTCGCAAGCCTTGACCACCTCTTGCAACCCGTTTTTCTGGCAAGTGGGCGCATTGATGTATCAGCGTGACCGCAATACTATCGTGGATTATGCCAATATACTCGGTTTAGGCACATCGACAGGTCTCAATACATTAGGCTATCGAGAAGTTGGCGGCAATATCCCTGCACCAGTTGATATTACTGATGCGCTCAATAATGCGATTGGGCAAGGCAATACACAAGTGACAGCGATACAGATGGCACGTCTTGTCAGCGCGATTGCCAATGGTGGCACACTTTATCGTCCTTATATCGTAGAACAAGTTGGCGGTTTAGATGACACACCGATTAGCCAAAATTTTGAGGCTATAGTGACGAGTCAGTTGGATGTTTCCGCCGAGTCAATTGAAATCGTGCGGATTGGCATGTGTGATGTCCCGATTGACGAAGAATTGGGAACAGCCTCTTCTTTGTTCATCAATGCGCCTTATTCATCTTGTGGCAAAACCGGAACTGCCCAAACAGGCGCTTTTGCACCCCACTCATGGTATGTCGCTTATGCCCCTGCCGATAACCCACAGATTGCGATTGCTGTTGTTGTGACCAATTCTCGTGAAGGGTCGGAAGTTGCCGCGCCGATTGTACGTCGCTTCTTTGAGAATTATTTCGATGCCCGTATCAGCGATTTTCCCGATTGGTGGCAGACTCCCTATGTGCCATTGACTGCGCCGCAAGGTGTGGGCGATGTCAGCGGCTAAAAAATGGTATCGAATTAGTGAGAATGACAACGGACAGGCAGAAGCCAGACCCATGCGTGTCAATTTAAGGTGGCTAGTATGAATCCCACCCCTGCATCGCTGCGCTTAGCGTCCCCTCCCCTAATTCGGGGTGGGGATTGAGGGGTGGGGTTTTATTCCAAATCAAACAGCCATTTACCCTTAACTTTACACCTATGCGGCGTGATTTTTTCACGTCCGCGAATGTCGCAAGTTCGCGGATAGGTGAACAGTCACAAAAAATTAAAGCCCATTAACCGCGCTTCGATGGTATTTCTAAGTTGAGAACATTGCGAACGAGGTCAAGCATCTCATCAAGTTTGAAGGGTTTGACGAGGTACTTATCGGCTCCCACATCGACACCATGCTGCACATCATAGCCCTGACTTTTGGCGGATACCATGCAGATATAAACATCCGTCATTTGCCAATCTCTTTTCACAGTTTGGCAAACCGTAAAACCATTCATGCGCGGCATCATCACATCCAAAAAAACAATTTGCGGACATTGTGCTTGGATGATTTCGAGAGCTTCTTGCCCATTTTCCGCCGATAAAATTTCAATTTGGGGATGCTCTAAAGATTCAAGTGTATCTTCCATCAACATGCGAATATACGCCTCATCATCCACAACCAATATTTTGTACATTGAACCCCCTTTTTAGGACTCTATGTTAATTTTTACCTTGCTTAGACTCATCATCTGCGCGAGTAATCGCTTCCAAAACTTGCCGAACGCTGCGGATTTGCTTGAAAGCCCCAACACTTTCTAAACGACTAAGTGCTAGTTCTAAATGAACTTTCGCCTCGTCTGCTTGTTCTTTTGCTTTCAAACGCCCTAGATGATAATAAGCAATCCCTTCATCGTAAGGCATAGATAAGTTTTGGGCTTCCATAACAGACGTAATCAACGCCCGTTTTGCGCGGTCATATTCACGATTGAGCCAATTGGCACGCGCTTGATACATCCATGCCCGTGACCGTGCGATTGAAACAATCTGCGCGAAGAGATGCAAGGCACGCGAGGCTGCCAAGACATCCTCTTTGAGCGTGTCTGCAACATAGCCCCCTTCCCACAACTCAATCAAGGTTTCTGCCACACTGGTATACGCCACAAGGTCAAATAATTGATAATCGCTGGTCACATTGATAAAATTCAGCCCTTCTTTTGCGAGACGATAGGCTTCATCTTTGCGTCCTAATGCTAGATTCACCATGCCACGAGTGCCATCTAGTAGAATCTTTTCGCGGGCGTTGGGCGCTTCAAGCACCGTTGCAAGGGCGCTTTCCAAGTCCTGTAGGCTTTTTTCTAATTGTTCTGGTGGGCTACCATGGCGCAATGTCACCATCACGAGACCGGCTCCTCCGGCAACCAGCATCGTGGGGAGTTTTCGCAGCCGTCCAATGGTAAAACTCTGCTTGAAGCCTTTTTCTGCCCCACTAAAATTACCTTGAAAATAATCAACCCACGCTGTCGTCACCAATGTACTGAGCCAACTCCGTTGGTCGCCGATACCGTAATAGATTGTCCCCATACGGGTAATCGTTGTTTCGGCTTTTTTCCATTCGCCATCATAGAGATACAAATTGAGCAAACGACTACAGGCAAATAAGGCATCATCTTGTTCGCGTGTCAAAGTCGCTTGTGTCTTATCTATCTTGCTATAATTTGAAATCGCCATTCCGCTAGAATCTGGGTCAAGCAAATATAGCAATTTCTGGTAATGGCGTTTAGCCGCCTCATGGTCGCCATTAACATCCATTGCCTCACCTAGAATACGTTCCCAATGAGCGCGTTCTTCCGTCGTTGCGCCTTGTGAGGCATCCAATGTTTTGAGGTGCGTATCGAGATAAACAGCCTGTCCAAGATAATCCACCACATGGGCATTGTCATAATCACTCAGAGCTTCTTTTGCAGCTTGTGTCAGATGAGGCAAGGCGAGTGCAAATTCATCACCCTGCTCCCAATGATAGGCTATTAGGGCATGGCGTTGATAGCCACTATCTTTACTCAGGGCTTCTAGGGCGCTTGCCACCTTACGATGAATGATTTGCTTGCGCTCTGTATCCAACATAGTCACCAAAGCAGTCCGTATCTTATCGTGCGAGAAACGCCATTGGTCATCTTGAATTTCGATAATGGCAGCATCTGAGCAAATCACTAACCAGCGATTCAGCGAAAAATCGTGTGGATTCAATGAGTCAAGCAAATGGACATCTAATTGGCGACCTGCGATGGCTGCCATTTGGAGCAAACCTAGCACTTTTTCGGGTAATTTTTCAAGCCGTCGTTGTACAATCGTCTGGATATTGCCGGAGAAGATTTCTTCTGGCAGCGTTTTGAAGCCAATCTCATCTAAACTGCCAGCACGTTCTGCCAATGTTCTGATGACTTCGACGATGAAAAGGATATTGCCTTCTGTTTCTTGATTGAGCAATGTCACAATTTCGGGATTGCGCTCCACTTCCTCGCCGAGCATCGCCGCCGTGAGGTCAGCAATTTGCACTTTAGATAAGCGTTCAAGTTTCATCGGGGTCATATCGCTCAATGTGACGTTCAAAGCAGGTGCTTCTTCATCACGATAACTCCCCATGATAACCAAAGACCAATCCCCAATCAGTTGTATCAGATGATGCAGCAAATCAACACTTTCTGTACCCCATTGCAAATCTTCCAGAATTAGAAGGGTCGGTTGCTTATGACGACGTAACAGATTGACCACCACATCGTAGAGTTTATCACGAGAATAAGCCGCATCATTACTTTGTAGCTCAAGATTCAGCAACTTACCAATATCCGGCAAGAGCGGTTGCAGTATTTGGGCTTCTTCGGCTTGTACATCTGTCCACAATGCCAACATCCGTAAAGGGTCGCGCCACACGGTATAGGGCGCACTCGCCTCTTCAATAGATTGACCGCGTAAGACAACCATGCCTTGTACCAATGCCTGAATACGGATTTCATCTAAGAGTCGTGACTTGCCAACACCACTCTCACCACCGATAAGCCATGCACTGCCTTGATTATTTTGTGCCGCTTGCAAGGCGGCTGCCAACTTTTCAGTTTCCGCTTCACGCCCAATAAATTCTGCCCCTTGCAAGAAGCTATCACGGATAGTCGCATCTTCTGATTGCAAGGACATTTCTGTCGCTTCGTCAAAAACGCGCAAGACTTCGCGTGCATCTTGATATCGCTCAGATGGTTTTTTGTATAAGAGTTTTTGGAGGGTTTTTGCCAGATTCGTATCCAAATCCAATATCTTGACATTAGGGACTTCGTGGATAGTTTGGCGGATGAGTTCTGTTATATCTGCTGTATCGAAAGGGTGCTGTTCGGCAATCATTTCATAGGTCATCATGCCAATAGCGTACAAATCTGAGGCAAACGACGCTGAATAACCCGCCAATATTTCAGGAGCCATATACGCAATTGTCCCAGCCGCCACTTTACCCGGTGTCATCTTTTTCATCGCCAGACCGAAATCAAGGATTTTCACCTGTCCATTGACGACCATCACATTATCCGGTTTCAAATCCCGATGAACGATGCCGCGACGGTGCATATAAACCAAGGCGTGCAGCATCTGGGCAGCCAGATAAATTTTCTCTCCCAACGGGCAGTTCTTGGTAGCACTGAGGAGCGTTTCTGCCCCTTCAAGCAAATCCATTGTGAAGTAGGGTTGACCCTCATCAAAACCATAATCAAGCACATTGATAATATTGGGATGGCGCAGAGATGCTAATGTCCGAAATTCAACCGCAAGTGCCAGCCGTGTGGATGTGATGCTATCCTCATCTGCCTGAGTTTCATCGGCATCAAAACGCAATGTGCCACGCTCTGTTGTCACTTCTTTAAGTGCGACAAACTGCCCTGTGATGCGGTCTTGGGCGCGATAGACAATGCCCATACTACCTTTACCAATTTCGCCCTGTATCTGGTAGCGTGCGGCTTTTAATCTAATTTGGGTGGTCATATGCGTCACCACTGATGCTCAATATGATTAGGTTGCGTGTTGATGAAATGACAAAGCATCAACAAAAACGGAACAAAACGACAAAAATCTACAAGCGCATTAATAATTTTACCGCATAATACAGTCTTCTGAACATTTTTCTGTGTCCTAGACACTGAATTTTCGTTATAACTTTATAACCTTATGCAATATGTCGCCCATTTTACCCATTTCGCAGTACCTGTTACGACTTAAGCACTACACAATATCTTGTTTAACAAAGTATTTCTGTGAATTTCCGATGAAATCCTTCAATAAGCCCCTTTCGCGGTTTCATCGCGCCTCACACAAAATTGCAATCTGAGATAGAGGCTATAGGTTCGCCAAGGATAGTTTGTTAAACAAGTAACCTTCGGTAAATAATTGCAAAAAAGATGAACCGCCAAAGCGCCAAGGTTTCTATTCAAAATAATGCTCTGCGCCTCTGATTCTCCGCGTCTCTGCGTTACGCTTTTTCTAAACACTTCTCGGACTTACACTTTTTTGTGAAACAGAATTAAGGCGATTGGCAAAAATCAACCTATAATGAGAATAGGAGGTTGTTATGCCGATGATGCCCAGCAAAAAGAAGAAAACTTTCACAGACTATCAATCCGAACTCCACGCGATTTCGCCGCTACCCCTTGATGTTCTTGATGAACGGCTACAAAAAATGAGGGGTAAACGTGTCACTGTTCAAATTCAGCGTATTGACCCTGATAGGCTGGCATTTGAAATACAACATCGGCGTGATAGGCGAATTAATGCACAGGTCTATGGGACATTGCAACGCTGGCAAGGAACCTATTCGCGGCTTGATGCGGATAGTCAGGTACATGTTTTTGGTCAGTGGCTAAATTATGCTTTGATGATTGGTCAGTTAATTGTCTTTACAGTGCTGAGTTTGGGCTTTTGGGCATTTATGTTTATCTGGTCAGCCACATTTCCATGGGGATTTGCCCTACCTGTCAGCATCCTCATAGCAATCGCTATGATGTACAAATTACCGCAAGTTGACCTCTTTCGTGAGGAGCATTATTGCGCCTTGAAAGATGTCGATTATCTGATGCAAGAAGTCGCCGATACGCTCACAGATAATATGCCGGATGCCCAGCCGATGCTCGAATTTGATGGGAGTGACGATGCACTTGCCTTATTGTTAAGTCGCCATCCGATACAAGGTCATGTCGGGAATGATGGGGAATTGACATGAGCAAAAACAAAAAATCTCTCAGACCGACCCGTACTGATTTATATGCAATTTCGCCCTTGCCGATTCACTTCATCGAGAAACGTTTAGCACGATTGAGCAAGCGTGGCATTGATATGCAAGTTACAGATTTAAGTAGCGATGGGCGGGCTTTCCAACTCACACATCCTAAAATGCGTTCCATCACAACAGGTACTTTGCGGCGCTGGGAAGGGGCACAACCCCTCATTGAATTTGATGGCACAGAACAATCGCTCGAAAAAATGTTGCGGCGGCAACGAACAAGAAAACAGTAATCATGGCAAGTTTCCAGTTCAAAATGACGCTCTTCGCTTCTGATTCTCTGCCTTATGCTTGTTTAACAAACTATTTGCGATAACGCCCTAGCACTCGTCTTATATTGCAATTTTGTGTGAGGCGCGGTGAAACCCCGAAAGGGGCTTTTTCGTGGTTTGTCTTTCAAGAGATTGCGTATTCAATCAATCCATCAGCAAAACAGGCGCGATTTGTTCTAATGCCCAATCAATATCGGCTTTCGTGATGACCAACGGTGGCGCAAAACGAATCACATGGTCATGAGTTTCTTTGCACAATAAGCCTTTTTGCATCAATGCCTCGCAAAAACGACGCGCCCCTCCTGCCGATTCGTGTAATTCGACACCAATGAGTAAGCCGCGCCCACGCACTTCTTTGATATGCGAGCTTTCAATCCGCCGCAAACGCCCCATGAGATAATCACCCATTTCTAGCGCATTTTCAATCAGATTCTCGTCAGTGAGAACAGCGAGTGCTTCGCGGGCGACGGCTGCCCCTAATGGATTGCCACCAAAGGTACTGCCGTGGTCGCCGGGCTTAAACAGCTCCATAATCGCGGCATCTGCTAAAACGGCACTCACCGGATAGAAGCCCCCCGACAGCGCCTTGCCGATGGTCACAATATCAGCGCGAACATCATCCCAATCGGCGGCTAGTAATTTACCGCTACGTCCCAATCCACTCTGAATTTCATCTGTGATGAGCAAGACATTATTTTCGCTACAGATTTCACGTACTCGCTTGAGATAGCCTTGTGGTGGAACAATCACACCGCCTTCACCCTGAATAGGCTCAACAATGAAGGCTACCGTATGCGGTGTTATCGCAGCTTCAAGCGCATCGGCATCGCCATATTGCACCACTTTATAACCCGGCGTAAAGGGTCCAAAACCATCTTTATATTGTGGCTCATCACTAAAACTGATAATGCTAATGGTGCGTCCGGCAAAATTGCCTGTGCAAGCGATAATTTCGGCTTTGTTAGCTGCAACGCCTTTGACCGTATAGCCCCATTTACGCGCTAACTTGAGGGCAGTTTCAACAGCCTCTGCCCCACTATTCATGGGTAATACTTTTTCATAGCCTGTCAATTCACAGAGTTCTTTTGCAAAATGGGGGAGTTGGTCATTGCGGAAGGCGCGACTCGTCAAGGGGAGACGTTGTGCTTGCTCAATCAATGCCGCTAATAGGCGTGGATGACGATGCCCTTGATTCACAGCACTATAGGCACTCAAAAAATCGAGGTACTTATGACCGTCAACATCCCAAACCCAGATACCTTCACCGCGCTCTAATACGACATCTAGGGGTTTATAATTATTGGCATTGTATTGATTTTCTAAGGCAATGTAATCTTGCGTATTGAGTCTTAAATTTTCCATACGCTCACTTGGCTCCTTGACGATTCGTTTGTGTTTATAATTGGTGATAAAAATAGAGTTTTTAGTACCCAATTCAGTGGATTTTATCGAATGATATTTTCGCAATGATTGGGCTTCAATTTGGGCTAAATGTATCAAAAAATGCCTGTTTTGTGAAGAATTTTTGTGCATTTTACCGAGAAAGCTATTCATCAGGCAGTCGTGTGTTGATGTTGAGAATCACCCAAAAAGCGCAGACTATTCAACACGAAATCCACTTTCTAAAACACGTATTGAGAGGCGCTTCAACAGCCGAAAATGAGTATAAATTGCTTCAAGAAAGAAGGGGTTGCTTTGTGCAAGTTGCCGATTTACTTTGTGGGATGCTCGCCAATATAACGGGCGCGAGGTCGAATTAGGCGGTCTCGTTCGTACTGTTCAATCGCGTGACCAATCCAGCCGATTGTGCGTCCTAGCGCAAATAAGGCAAGTGGACTCCCTTGTGGCAGATTGAGTATCCGTGCCATCATCACCAATGTCGTATCGACATTCGGACTATCGCCTACAAGGTCTTTGACGGCGGCGATTGCGGCATTAATACGCTGTAATTCTGGTGTATCGTAATGCCGATTGAGAAGGTCGAGAATCAATTGAGCGCGTGGGTCGCCATCAGGATACAATTTATGCCCAAAACCCGGTACAACATCGCCACGTCGTAAGCGTGCTGCAATCGTGTCTCGCATTTTCTCTGCCGCATATATTTCATTGAGGAAGGCTTCTATCCGCGCTGTCGAACCCCCATGTTTGATACCCTGCAATGCTGATAAGCCAGCCAGCACCGCCGCATAAGGAGTTGACCCAGCAGACGCGACAACCCGTGCCGCAAATGATGATGAATTGAGTTCATGGTCAGCCATAATAATCAAAGTGGCATTAAAAAGCATTTTTGATTGTTCATCATTCGGACACCAGCCATGCTGCAACATCGTCGCAATGGACAGATTCTCCGGCACATCACCCGCCAATACAGAAGTCATCAAGCGCATAATCCGCGCACCCACCGATGATACAGAAGCAGGTCGCAAATCATACGCCGCCCTATCATCTGCCGCAGCCGCCGGAAGAAAGGTCTGTAATTCTTGTAAGGGAGTCAGTTCCGCGCCATCTAATTCCAAATGAAGAAGCATCGTCTCATATTTTTGGGCGGAAATAAAAATATCAACATCGAACAAGATATCTGCTTTTGCCATATCGCCTGTCCAGATGAGTGCTGCGACTTGTTCGATGCTATGCTGACGAACCAGTTGAACTACATCTTTGCCACGATAATACAATTTACCATTATCAATCAACGTAATGGCACTATCCAAAACTGGCGCACCCCAATGTAGGGCATCTTTCGCTAATTTTTCGGGGTTTTTACGACCCTCGCGCCGTGCCAGCAATTTCGCTATATCTTCGGCATAATAACGTCGTTGTCGCCGACCTTCGGATGATTGCTCAGAGCGAATCAAGCCACGACTGACGTAAGCATATAGTGTTGACAAACTAATATCGAGTGACTTGGCGGCTTGCTTGGCTGTCAGATAACGATTGGACATGCAAATTTCCTTGATTGGGATAAATCTTGCACCTGTGAGTGTAGCAAATACCAGCAAATAATCAACTTGCACAACCCTACGCTTTGATTTTCACCCGATTTTGTGGGCAGAAGAAATGTCCGATAAAGATGGATCCACTAGCCAAAACTAAGATACTTAGCACAGAATACGTAAAGGTGCTAAACTATAGTACAAGATGAATCCTTAAGGAATAAACGAAACAATGGCAGAGAAAACCTTAAAAGAGCGCGTTCTTGAATTAGAAAATAAAGTTGTTATTCTCACGCAATTGGCAGAAATCAGTGCATCGCTCAATGCCCAAATAGAATTACAACCTCTCCTGAAACATATCATGAAAGTTGCCGTTAATGTCATAGATTGCGAGGCATGTTCTGTTTTGCTGTGGGATAAGAAACGGCAGCAACTGGTCTTTGCCGCATCAACAACGGTAGACCATACAGATACAACATTGATTGGGATGCCTGTCCCGATGGATAGTATTGCTGGTGATATCTTCCAAAATAATCGTGTGGTTCAAGTCGAAAGTATGAGCGAACACCCTGCACATTATGATAAGGTGGATGAAGATATCGAATTTGAGACTCGGTCTTTGCTCGGTGTCCCTATGCGCTACAAAAATAAGGTTATAGGCGTGCTAGAAGCCATCAATAAGCGTAATCCACCATGGGATAATGATGATAGGCATCATCTCGATATTATCGCCTCACAAGCGGCTGTGGCAATCGAAGGGTCACAATTGGTCACAGAATTACGCCAAGCCAACCAAGACTTGAACGAAGTCGATAAGCTCAAAAACGATTTTATTGCGATTGCCAGTCATGAATTGCGAACGCCGTTGGGTGTAGTGATGGGGTATGCGAGTTTCTTACAAGAAGAAGAGAGCGATACCGCCAAAGAACATGCCGGTAAAGTGCTAGAAAGTGCCTTGAAACTCCGCAAAATCATTGAAGATATGGTGAACTTACGGTATATCAAACAAAATCAGGCTGATTTGCATTTGGAAGATATAAAAGCTGATTTGTTGCTTCAAGGTGTAGAACAAGAAACCTCTATGCTCATAGATGTCAGTAAGCATAACTTCAGAGTGTTAAACTTTGACGACGCGCCCGAATTAAAGATTGACCAAACGCGCATGATGATGGCTTTATCCAATGTGATGCACAATGCCTTTAGTTTTACTGAAACGGGTGGGACAATTACATTAAGTGGCGAAAAAGTGAGTCGCCATGAGATTCATATTCGTGTTGCAGATACAGGTCAAGGGATTGCAGAAGAGGAACTCGATAAGATATTCCAAGAATTTTACCAAGTAGAAGACCACATGACACGCAAGCACGGCGGATTAGGGATTGGCTTGAGCATCGCTAGAGCCATTATCACGGCACATGACGGGCGTATTTGGGGAGAAAGCGATGGTATTGGTAAAGGGTCAACTTTCGTGATTGCCCTGCCCACGAAAGATGCACCTAGTTTGGTCTAAGGTTTGTATGTCATAACGAATAAAGTAGCTACTGTTACTCATGGATTCTTGTTTTCGTGTTACAATTTGCCTGAATATTGTGGCAATTACTATCAATCAGGAGAAAATTGTATGGCTTTGTCTTTTACATGGCTCGGACATTCGACCTTTATATTTGAATCTGACAATCACAAGTTTATGATTGACCCCTTCATCACGAACAATCCTCTCATTGATATGGCTGTTGCCGATGTTGATGTGGCATATATCTTGTTGACACATGCACATGGCGACCATGTTGGCTTTACCGATGATAGCCCTGCCGGAGATACAATTGCGATTGCTAAAAATACAGGTGCGAAAATTATCTGCAACTTCGAGATAGGTAATTGGTTCATGAGCAAGGGCGGTATTCCAGCAGAACAAATTTTGCAGGGTAATCCCGGTGGTACGATACGCGGTGACTGGATGGATGTTAAATTCACACAGGCTTTCCACAGTTCTTCATTTGGCGATGGCTCGTATGGTGGGCAACCCAATGGCTTGATTATTCGCATCGGGGGTAAAACAGTTTATCATGCTGGCGATACGAATCTCTTTGGTGATATGGCATTAATCGGCGAAGAAGGACTGACTTTAGCTTGTTTACCAATTGGCGATACTTATACGATGGGCGTAGAAGATTCTGTGACGGCGACAAAATTATTGCGACCACAGCATGTTTTCCCAATCCACTACAATACATGGCCGCCACTGGTGCAAGATGTGACGGCGTGGGCGGAAAACATCAATCGTGATACCACTGCCCAACCGATTGTCATTGACCCTGGTAAGACGCATACATTGGAGTAAGTCCCTTTTGGGCTGCATATGGTTTACAATACGTAATTATTGGGCAGGCAGAAGCCTGTCCTTACCAATATACTCTATTGCAAGGCATCATAGAGTAACTGTTTCCAGCGTTTAGAATCCACGTCCCATGTGACTGAGACATTTTTTCCCGCTTTGACAGCCTGCGCCCATGTTTCTGTGTTCCGTCCATCTGTTGCAACATTCAGCTTATCTACCAGCGTCATACCACGAGTCAAATCGCTATGGACTTCAACTTCAACAAAGTGCTTGCTAGTTTGAGTGGCAATCGTGGGGTCAAGGGCAACTGCCATGGCAACGGGGTCGGGCAATGACATTGCTTTTTGACCTGTTTGTCGCTCAAAGGCTTTGATAGCAACAAGATTGCAATCTATTGCGAAATGGGCAAGCGGATTATCGAATGAGCGTATAGTGTCTATTTCATCCATACTGATAGAAAAGTCACCCTGACAAAATTCCCAACCGACCATCTCAACGGCTAGTCCCGATAAAAAGACCATCCGTGCAGCATCGGGGTCAACCCAAATGTTGTATTCGGCTGCCGGAGTCACATTGCCATAAGTACAAGCTGAACCGCCCATCACCACACAACGCGCTATATTAGGGATAATATCGGGCGCTTTATGCACAGCAAGCGCAATATTCGTCAAGGGCCCTAATGTCACAAGGACTAAACCCGGATTTTGACGGGCAGAGTCAATAATCACATCGACAGCATGTTTGGGCTTAATCTGACCATTAGGGGCTGGGTAATTTTGGTCGCCTAAGCCATCTGTCCCATGAAAAAATGCCGCATCCGCATAGGGACGCAGCAAGGGGGCTTCTGCACCCACATAAACTGGAATATCCACATCGCACAATTCGACGACGACAAGGGCATTAATCGCCGCTTGTCGCGCCGGAACATTGCCAGAAACGGTTGTAATGCCAAGCACATCGACATCTGCGGCACGAAACGCCATGATTAAAGCGACAGCATCATCACTGCCGACATCGGTATCAATCAGAAATTGTCGCGTCATTAATCCACACCGAGATAGGTCTTCTGGACAATTGGGTCATTTTGTAAATTTTTAGCAGAATCGCTCAAGACGATTTCGCCACTTTGTAAAACATAGCCTCTATCAGCGATTTGCAATGCCATGTGCGCGTTCTGTTCCACCAGTAGAATCGTCATCCCTTCTTGGCTAACACGCTTTACGGTGTCAAAGACCGAATCGACCAATACAGGCGCGAGGCCCATTGAGGGTTCATCGAGTAAGAGCAACTTCGGGCGGGACATCATGGCGCGTGCCATGACTAACATTTGTTGTTCACCACCGCTCATTGTCCCGGCAACCTGTGAATGACGTTCGCCCAAACGTGGAAATAGTGAAAACATATACTCCATATCTTGGCGGATACCAGCCGCATCATTACGGTAGTAGGCACCGAGTTCGAGGTTTTCTTTGACACTCATCTTGCCAAACACGCCGCGTCCTTCCGGCACCATGGCAATACCTTTGCTGACCATCTTATGCGCTTCGTAATCATGGATATTTTCATCGGCATAGAAGACCGTGCCATTGCGCGGTTTCATCAAGCCGGATACAGTCCGCAAAGTGGTTGTTTTACCCGCACCATTCGCCCCAATCAACGTGACAATTTCGCCCTCATCTACCGTGAACGAAATGCCTTTGAGGGCGTGGATATTGCCATAGTAGGTATGAACATCATTGACTTCTAGTAAGGACATAGCACTAATCCTCTACACGACTAACTTCGATTTTTGATTTAGATGCCGCACCGCGCCCCAAATAAGCCTCAATCACATCAGGATTATTCTGAATTTCTTGCGGCAGACCTTCGGCAATTTTGCGCCCATAATCGAGTACCGTGATATGCTCGCTGATGCCCATGACAACCCGCATATCGTGTTCAATCAGGACAACAGTGATATCAAGGTCATCGCGCAAGCCACGGATAAATTCGGTTGTTTGGGCAGTTTCACGCGGATTCATGCCGGCAGTGGGTTCATCTAACAAAATCAGCTTTGGTTTACTGGCTAAGGCACGCGCAATCTCTAGGCGGCGTTGGTCGCCATAAGGAAGATTCCGCGCCAGCAAATCCCCTTTACCAGCTAATCCGACATAACTCAGCAGTTCACGCGCTCGTACTTCGGACTCTGCATTTTCTTGACGGGTGAAGGGTGAGCCGAAAATCGCGCCAATCCAAGACGATTTTAAGTGTGCCTCTTGCCCAACCATGATATTTTCGATGGCGGTCATATTGTTGAAGAGACGGATATTTTGGAATGTTCGTGCAATTCCAGAGCGCGTTATCTGGTCAGGCGTTTTGCCATTCATGCGCTGTCCATCAAAGATAATATCGCCTTCGTCAATTTGGTAAAAGCCTGTCACACAGTTGAAAAAAGTTGTCTTTCCAGCACCATTGGGTCCAATAATGCTGGAAATTGACCCACGCGGAATCTGAAAATCGAGTGTATCGACTGCCAACAAGCCCCCGAAGCGTTTGGTCATACCATGTGACATCAGAATGGCTTCGTTTTCAGCGCCAACTTTAGGTTTATCTGTCATCGTAACTCGCTCCTATTCGCTTGCCATCATTGGCGACTCATCAGCAGGTGGAGAACTATCATCTCCTATCAACTCGCGTCGTCGGACTTGTGAGGGCCATAAGCCGTCGGGTCGATTATTCATCATCCAGATTAATAGCGCACCGTACATCAACCAACGGAAATCGCTAAATTCACGCAAGAGTTCCGGCAAGCCAATCAATACAATCGCACCGACGACAATCCCCGGATTACTGCCCATACCGCCGACAATAATCAGACTGAGCACATTAATCGAGACAATTACCGAGAAACTATTGGGGAAGACTGTGCCAACTTTTGCCGCGAAGATTGCTCCTGCGACACCGCCTGTCGCGGCGCTAATCGTAAACGCCAGTAATTTCGCTTGTGCGACATTGATACCCATAGCCGAAGCGACATCTTCATCTTCACGAATTGCCATCCACTGCCGCCCGGTACGCGAATTATTCAAGCGAATCGAGACAATCAAGGTGATGGCACAAGCGACGAGGATGATATAGTAAAGTTGTTCGGGGTCTTTGAGTGTGAAACCCAACAATTCCGGTTTGGGGATAAAACTCATACCCTGTGCGCCGCCAATAATCGGAGCAAGAGCATCAGAGACGGCTAAACGCCCGATAATTTCACCAAAGCCCAAAGTCGCAATTGCTAGATAATCACCGCGCATCTTTAAGACTGGTACAGCAAAGACAAAGCCTGCCAACATCGCCGCCAATAGCGCCACGGGTATCACCATCCAGAAATTGACGATAACGCCTTCTTGACTATTGAAAAGACCTAATGGACCCGTAGAGGTCATCACGGCTAGGACATAAGCGCCAACGGCATAGTTTGTCACATAGCCGAGGTCAAGCAAGCCTGCCAAACCAACCGCTACATTGAGACCAATGCCCATCAGCACAAAAATACCAATCGTCACCATGACATCACTCAGCGCCCGCCCGACAATCCATGGTGCGACCAATAAGATGGCAATACTGACAATCAAATCGACTCGTATCGGGCGACCTGTGCTAGTGGTGGCTTTCGTATCTGTTTTTGCCTTATTGCTATCACGGCTGCCATATTCAAGATACAAGCGCCCTGCAAATCCGGCTACAAAGGGTAGCAAGAAATACAAGAAGACATCGAGAAAACCTTCTTCGGAAGTCGGGATAATCGAGGTTAGCGAATCAATAGCAAGGAGCAAATTTCGCAATCCGAGTGCGACCATTGCCACAACTAGCCCAAAGACAAATGAACGCCGTACTTTATCGGGTACCCATATCAACGCCACACCGAAAACGAAGAGTCCAATCGCACTGTTCAGCAAGAGCGTATCGCGCTTGAAGAAATTATCGAGGAAGTCATCGGTGAAAATTTCTTGCATGATTAAGCCAACAGTCTCGCTCATGACTCCGATGACCAGCATGAGGGATAAGCCAAAAATGACACTACGGCGTATTTTCTGTGGCAAATTTTGTAAGACAGCGCCCAATAATCCGGCAAGACCTAAGCTACCGAGTAGCAGCCCAATCCCCAATCCTAACTGATTGCGATTATCAAATGTGATAATTTCAAGCCAATCGCGGTTAACATGGACAAACATATCGCGGATGTTTACTTGGGTATTGATGAGCAATATAACAATCGTCGGGATTGCACTGAGCAGACCGATGATTGTTGCGGCTACTAACACCATACCAATAGATTGTTCTTCGCGTATTCGCTGTGCTGCCATATACGCGGCTGCAAAGGTTGGCACAAAGAGGACAAACTGTGCCAGTGTCACCACATCCCGAATCACTTCGCGCTCATTGAAAGCCTCTAACATGCCTATCAAGCCCAAAAAGAGCAATGTGATTCCAGCTAAAAAACCCATCCGCAAGATATGATGATAAGGTTGGCTTTCGTCACTTATTAGCTTCCAGAGCGATTGAACTTGCCCTTGTTGATTTTTCGCTGCTATGCTTGTCATGCTTTCTTCTCCGTCAAACGCTCACCGATAATACCTTGTGGACGGAAAATGAGTACCAACACGAGCATCGTAAAGGCAATCACATCTTGTAATTGATTCGGACCCGGTATACCGAGACCTGTCATCACAAGGTTGGGACCAATTGCTTCGATAACCCCTAAAAACAGACCACCAAGCATGGCACCGGGAACACTACCAATGCCGCCTAAGACGGCTGCTGTAAATGCTTTAATGCCGGGACGAAAACCCATGAAAAAATTTACGCCCTGTGGACGGTAAAGACCATTAATCACGCCAGCAGCGCCCGCTAGTAAGCCACCGAGCGCAAAGGTAAACATAATCACAAAATTAATATCAATCCCCATCAAACGAGCAACTTCTTTATCTTCGGAGACTGCACGCATTGCCTTGCCGATTTTGGTACGCTCCACTAACCAGTAGAGACCACCCATTAATACCAGCGCCGAGACAAAAACGAATATTCGCGCTATGGGGATGCTAAATCCACTAATGGCGACTGAGCCTTTGAGAATATCGACGGTGGGATATGATTTGAAACCTGACCCATACAAACCACGAAATGTATATTGCAGGAAAAACGAGGCACCAATCGCTGTAATCAGGGGGACAAGACGCGGCGCACCCCGTAACGGGCGATAGGCTATTCGTTCTAGCAAAACAGCGATAATCATGGAAATAAAGCCCGAAAAAATAATCAATAGGGGGATTGCCACAAAAGGATAGCCATTGAGGAAGCCTATTTTATCCATCCATGTTGCGAGGAACACTGTCGTGAATGCACCTGCCATAAAAATCTCGCCATGAGCGAAGTTAATCATCAGCAAGATACCGTAAACAAGGGTATACCCCAAGGCAATCAAGGCGTAAATACTGCCCTGTGTCAACCCTGCCACAAAGAGGTCAAACCATTGTTCACCTGTGATACGTCCAGCATCGGCAGGCAGTGTCAGTGTATTAAATGCCCCCCAAAAAACCAAAACAATAATCACAACTCGTAAAGCATTAATTGTAAAATCGACTAATGAAAAATCATCTAAATAACGCGACATATCACTTTGTTACCTTTCTTCTGCCAGCGCCAAGTGAAGAATGAGCCAGAAACGTCGTGCGTCTCTGGCTCATCTGCCTAAATCGTAACACTAAAAAACATAGACAAGCAGCTTACTATTCGTCCATATCCATACCCGGTTGCCATGCGACTGGCGGAGGCCAATTGCCATCTAGTTCGGCTTGGGTAATTTCAAAGACTGCCAGTGCTTCACCTGTGGCGCAATCACCAATGAAAGGCGCTTCGGTTTGGCAAGTCAGTGTGCCGGTCAGACCTTCAAAATCAGTCGTTGCAGCAATGGCATCACGCAAGGCTTGACGACCAATGGACAAACCACCATCATCGGTTTCAACGGCAACAGCTTCAATGGCATCCAAGAGAATGTTGGTTGCATCAAAGGCATGAGCGTGGAAACCACTCGGCGGCACGCCACCAATTTCTTCGTCCCATAATTCAAGGAAGGCATCGTATGCTTCACCAGCCACCAATGGACCTGAGAGATACATGCCAACCGCAGCATCGCCCGTATTTTCGGGGAAGCTATCGACAAAGCTACCGTCCGCACCCATCAAAATGGTATTTTCGAGTCCATCAATATCGAGAGATTGGGCAGCAATGAAGTTCGATTCGGGTTCAAAGATGGGGAAGTAAATGACATCTGGGCTATCGGACGCAATTTGGGTCAAGATGGCACCCATTTCGGTATCACCCACATTAACTGCGCCTTGGAAGACCACTTCACCACCGAGTTCAGCAAAGGTAGTCGCCATTACGTCTTGTAAGCCATCGGCATAGGGGCTACCGTCATGGATAGTTGCCAGTGACCGTGCGCCGAGAACATCATAGGCGAATTGGGCGGCAATCGCACCTTGGAACAAGTCGTTATGGGCTGTACGGAAGTAACCCGGTTGATACACGCCACCCGCTTCGGTATCGTCATTGGTGAGGGTTGGGGCGGTATTGGAGGGTGAAATCAAGACAAGACCGGCTTCACTAATAATCGGAAGCGCAGCGGCGGCGGCACTAGAGCAGTTCGTACCCACTACGCCGAGTACACTTTCATCGGCTGCGACACGTTGGGCTGCAGTTTGTCCACCTTCTGCCGAGCAGAGTGAATCTTCTTTCACCCATTCAATCTCATGACCCAGTAATTCGCCGTCCCAACCAGCAATAGCGAGTTCAATACCACCTTCAGAATCTGCACCCAAGAAGGACGTTGCACCGGATGTTGTCAGCATGGATGCAATCACAATCGGGTCATCTTCGCCGATTTCTACACAACCGAGTGCATCATCACACTCTTGTGCCAAGACAGGGGTAGCGATACCCACCATTAAGGCTAATAGCGCCAACACAAAAAGAAAACGTTTCATGAATTTACTCCTAAAGTTCCGTGTGTATAAGTAATCTGTGCCATTCGACACATACAGTTCCATATTGTATCGTTATTGCCAATCTTCACAACACTGAATTTGGCGGATAATGCTTTTAGTGCGGAAATGCAGCGAATTTTGGACAAGATGTTAGGCTTCTCTCATGTAGAGTCCGAGGAGTTTTAGAAAAAGCGTAACGCAGAGACACGGAGAATCAGAGGCGCAGAGCAGTTTTTTGAATAGAAACCTTGGCGCTTTGGCGTTTTGGCGGTTCATCTTTTTTTGCAATTATTTACCGAAGGTTACTTCTGTAGAATCTGGAAAGTAATTGGAAATAAAATTTTGCTTTCGTACTGGCGCAGCGCGCTGCGCCCCTACCATTAATTTCCAGAAACTTTCGGGACTCTACATTCATGCAACCTGCGCTATATCTTCAAAAAATGCTGAAATGCTGAAACAAAAACCGGACTGCCCTTGTGGACAATCCGGTTCAAGTTATTGTGCTTTATTCTGTGTTATGGATAGCTTATTTCACGCTATTCATTGTTGGTGGGCGTGGGGGCAACATATTGGGTTCATATTCCCAGTATATATTGGCACCAATGAATTCCATACCCCAAGTAATGATTGCGCCACGACCTTGCAAATTGTTAGCTGACCAGTTGAGCCAACCGCGTGGGGCATAGATAACCCCTAAGATATCCAAGCTAGCATCTTGGTCATCTACGCTGAAGGTGACTGCGGCATTTGTACCCTGATAGTTTTGGGTATTATTATACCGCGAGAAGACGAGCAAATGTGGCCAGAAACCACTGGGGACTTCATCAGCGATACCAAAATCGCCTGTATTCTCACCATTCCAACCATAGAAGCGCCACGGCTCGCTATTTGGATTCGGTGCAATGACTCTGCCAGTTGCAACAACTGTTAAACCGTTGGGACCAATTGTTAAGCTGCTGCTAGACAGGTCAACATTACCATTGACATAGACCAGACCTTCAACTTGTCCAGTAGGAGTCCAATCGCCGGAGAACGCTTGTTTAATTGCCACGTTCTCATAGATTTCGCCACCGGGCGCGTACATGTTGATGTCAAGTGCCAGTGGGTCAGGAATTATCGGAGCAACATTCTGAAGCGGCTGGTCTGATCCTGCGCTCAAGCCATCATTATCTACATCAGTATTTGCCGTTGATTCTGGTGCGCCATTATCAAAGAACGCGCCACCATTGTTGGGATAAATGTGGGTATTCCAGTTACTGTGAATCCCACCCACGAAGAAGGCATTGTTACCCGGAAGGTCAATGATATATCGCCCGTTGGTTACGTAAGTTGTGCTGCTGCTTTCGCTTTGGCTACCTTCGTTGTCGCTGCTGCTTTCGCTATCGCAACTTTGGCTACCTTCGCTGTCGCCGCTACTTTCGCTTTGGCTACCTTCGTTGTCGCTGCTACTTTCGCTATCGCCACTTTGGCTACCTTCGTTGTCGCTGCTACTTTCGCTATCGCCACTTTGGCTACCTTCGTTGTCGCTGCTACTTTCGCTATCGCCACTTTGGCTACC
>JAUZRW010000145.1 GCA_030950085.1 Anaerolineae bacterium | reverse complement strand
CTTTATTCAGTTGTCTCAATTGCTCGCGTATCTCATTCATGTTTCAGATTGTACCATCTTTTCTCAATTTCCGTTACAATACCCCTGAGCAGTTACAATAATCTCTTATTTACGCAACATTTTCTGGAACAGCGTGTGCCAGAATTGCCAGAGTGGAATACTGAGGACGGCACGATACATGACCTCATGGCAAAATTGCAAGAGAAACGCGAGCAAGTTGGCGACTTAAGCAAAAAAAATGAGGCACAACTAGAAGAAGACTGGATACAGTGGATATTTAGCGACATTCTCGAAATTCCCTATCAAGTGCAGGTGAATCTAGATTATGGCGATAAACAGCGCGGTATCCCAGATTATGTTTTTACGTCAACTGAAGAACAGACAAAGGCACTTACAAGAGACATACACAAACCTGTAGACCTCATCGGCGCAATTGCCATCTGTGAAGCGAAGGCATGGACAGTTGATTTAGACAAGGCGACTAAAAGTCACCGTAGCCCACGCAAGCAAATAGACGAATATTTGAATTATAGCGAATTGCCGTGGGGTATCCTCACCAACGGGCGCGAATGGCGACTCTATGAACGCAATAGTAGCAAATATAATCATTTTTATAGCGTTGACCTTGAGGCTTTATTAAACGAAAACGACATCAATACATTCCTCTATTTTTACCTCTTTTTCCGACGCGAGGCGTTTACGACAAATTGGCTCAATGATGTTCTCAAGGGCAGCAAAGATTATGCCGAAACCTTACGCGATTCGCTGGAAAGACAAATTTTTACCGCATTGGAAGATATTGCACAAGGTTTTCTTGAATACCGTCGCAATCGACTAGAGAAACCGCCGACAAAAGAGACACTCACTACTATTTATGAAGAAAGTCTCGTGCTGCTGTATCGACTGTTGTTTATCTTTTATGCCGAAAGTCGCGGTATTTTGCCCGTTGATAATGACGAATATAGCAAACGTAGTTTAGGGGAAATAGCCAAAGACGCTGACCATCTGGTGCAATTTCCTAAAAAAGTCGGCGCGGATGATACAAAACTCTATACGCGCTTGAATGACTTATTCTTCTTAATTGACGAAGGCAATATTGCCTACAACTTGCCAGCCTATAACGGCAAATTGTTCAATGAAAGCGCCCATGTCTTTCTCGCAAAAAAAGCCGTAGGGGATTCTTATCTGGCACAGGCGATTGATAAATTAGCGCGGATTACGGTACGACGCGGACGGAATAATGAGCGCGTGACGGTTGATTATCAAGATTTGGAAATTAGCCACTTGGGGACGATTTACGAAAAATTACTAGAATACCAACTCGATTATGCCACAGAGAATCTCGTTGTTCGCGGCAAAAACCAAGATTACAAAAAAGCACAAGCGAATCAGACTCCGACCAAAGCGGCTGGCGAAATGTATCTGCGGACAGGCAATAACCAGCGCAAAGTGACCGGCTCGTATTATACGCCCGATTATATTGTGCGCTTCATTGTCGAAAAAACACTAGAACCCCTCTTGCTCGATATTACACAGCAGCACGCGACCCGTGATGATGACGGCAAGTGGCTTGTGACAGACTCCGTTGCTTTGCGTGATGCAATATTGGCGATTAATGTGCTTGACCCTGCGACGGGCAGTGGACATTTCGTGGTTGATGTCGTGGTTTATATTGCCGAATGGTTATTAGATTTAAGGCTCGATTTGCCAGACATGCTAGACCGTGATGAAGATGATGATGGAGAAAAAGCCGGTTTATCGTATTGGATGCGACAAGTTGCGAGTGCTTGCATTTATGCGGTCGATATTAACCCCTTAGCAGTCGAATTGGCGAAACTCTCGCTTTGGTTGAAGACACTGGCAAAAGACAAACCGCTCTCCTTCCTGACGCATCATATTCGCGTTGGTAACAGCCTTGTCGGGACGAGTTTAGCCGACATTGAAGCTCTTGCTACGCCGAAACCGCGCAAGAATGGCAAGAAAATTTCTGATAAGCAAGCACCACTTTTCGGCGAAGAGGCATTTACGCTCAGTGTCAAAAGTGCTGTTGGGCAAATGACGCAGATTGAAAGTATCCAAGCTGATGATATTGCTGATGTGCGTCGCCAAGAGAAAATGTACGATGACTTGCGCGAAAAATTGCAACCCTATCGACAACTCGCTGATGTCTGGACGGCGCGTGAATTTGGCTTGACACTGAAAGACGGTGAATGGGAAGCGGTTTATACCTTGATATTGGCTGGCACACCGACCCCTCGTGTGGCGGAAATCATCGCCCAAGCACAAGCAATCGCAGACCGTCCCGATATGTGCTTTTTCCATTGGGATGTCGCCTTCCCCGAAGTATTTTTTGATGAGAACGGGCAACGCCGCGCCAACGCCGGCTTTGATGCCATCATCGGCAATCCGCCTTATGTGCGCCAAGAACGGATACAGTCAATTAAGCCTTATCTCGAAAATCACTATGAGATTTATACAGGTACAGCCGATTTATTTCTCTATTTTTATGAACTCGGCTTGCGTTATATCAAAGATGACCGTCGTTTTGGATTTATCACATCAGGAACATTTTATAATACAAACAGTGCCGTACCGTTTCGCCAATATATCCATGAAAATGCGGCGTTTGAATGGGTGGCGAATTTTGGCGAGAATCAACCCTTCAAAGATGCTGAGATGGTTTATCCCTCGATTGCTGTGATGCGTTCCGGCAAGGCAAAAAAGACCTTCAAACATTATTTCATGGATGGCAATGTACCCTATCTCAAAATGGGCGATACTTTCAAAGAGGCAGAATGGGTGAATAGCCTATCAAATGTTACGGAGATGGACGAATGGCGTTTTCAGAGTAAAGAACTTACGGATTTATTCAGTAAGATAGTTGATAAGCGCAGTATTTTGGGCGATGTAGTCAATAATAGAATGTATCGTGGTGTTACTACAGGTTTGAACAATGTATTTGTAATCAACCTTGAAACGCGGAAAAAACTTGAGGAAGCAGATAGTTCTAGTGCTGAAATCATCAAGCTAATGATTAATGGTTCGGATTTACGTCCTTGGTATCAAATGGAAAATGGCGAATATTTGGTTTTTACTCGTAGTGGGATTGATATAGATAAATACCCAGCTATCAGGGATTATCTTCTGCCACACCAAGAGAAATTAGAACCGAAACCGCAAGATTGGAATACTAAAGAACAAGGAGAATGGCTTGGTCGAAAATCTGGTACGTATAAATGGTATGAAATCCAAGACCAAACGGCATATTATCAAGAATTTGAACAATCTAAGATTTATTGGGCTGAAATAGCAAAATTGCCTCGTTTTTCATGGGATGGCTCCGCATTATACTCAAGTAATAAAGCTCACTTTTTGATACCGACTGGAAAGCACTTGCTATCTATTTTGAATTCTCGTATAGCATGGTTTGTTCTGTCTCAAATGGCTGTACCATTAAGGCTACGTGGCGGATTATGGCAATACCAACTCACGCAACAATTTGTTAAACGCCTTCCCATTCCAGAACTGACAGCCACGCAAGAAAGC
>JAUZRW010000144.1 GCA_030950085.1 Anaerolineae bacterium | reverse complement strand
TTTGGGTAAAAATACGCCGATGGGCTTCTAATATCTCAAATAGATGCTTGAGAAGTTCTTCATTTTGAGGGATAGTTGACATTAGAGATAGACTTTCTACTCGCTGTTATTTACTAACTCAGCTTTTTAACGAAAGTCTTCTCTTTTTGCAAATATAGCCAAAGTCTAGTAGGGACGAGATATATCTCGTCCCTACAGGTCAAAACGGGTCATTTGTAGGGACATCCAACGGGGTTGTCCGCCGCAAAACTCTATTCTAGCAAATTATCCCGATTCAATTGCAACCACTGTAAACCTATCAGCGTCTTGGCATCCGTGATTTTCTTGTCTTGCATCAGTTGAAGAGCCTCATCAATCGTCGGGTGCATGACTTTGATATCTTCATTCTCTTCAGCTAATCCGCCACCATCGCTAATTCTATCATCGGGATTGATTCGCGCATAATACAAGAAAATGCGCTCCGATGTGCCGCCCGGACTGACAAAAAATGTCTGTAAATGATGAACAACGGCTGCTCGATAGCCTGTTTCTTCTTCGATTTCACGCTTCATTGTTTCGTCGGGGTCTTCTCCGCTTTCAACCACACCCGCAGGCAATTCAATCACCCATGCCTTGCCTTTGTGATAAGCTGGATAACGAAATTGCTCAATCAACACAATCGTATTATCAGCAGGATTGTGCAAGATAGCCGCCACCGCATCGCCACGCTCAAAACTCATGCGGTTGATAGGGTCGCTCATTTCGCCATTGTAGCGTTCAAAGCGCACGACAGCCTCCACCATCCAAAAGAAATATTTGCGAAAAATCTCATTTTCATTGATGATTTGGACTTTATCGGGCATGGCTCTCTCTCAATTATTGTGGCGAATCTTGTTGTAACAGAGCAACGTTTATTTCGGGCGCACACGCGGGTACGCCCCTACACCAGTCTGCGTTCTGAAGTGATATTTGTCATATATGGCACATTTGAGATTATAGCACTGAACGTTGCCTCTGCCCTGTTAAACCGCTACTATTACCCAAATTGCATTGAGAAAGTAAATTTATGCCAACCGACGCTCCCGTTTTTAGTTTACTGTGGCTCGATGGATACCCCCACTCGCCGAGTCAGCATGATACTTTTGTCGCTACCGATTTGAATCTGACGCGCTTAATACGGTCATTGAGTTTATCACCGCACTATGAAGCCTATGTCAGTGGGATTCTGTTGTTACTCACGACAGATATTGACACCATTCGTTATCGTCAAGCGGTTATTGCAGATTTACTGCAAAATCCTGAACTCGTCAAAGACTTAACGGTGTTGCTGGAAGAAATCATCGCTCTGGAAAGTTATCTCTCAGCACCGCAATGGAAAGATAATTTGCTGCGACAAGTAGCTTGGCGTTTATCCGAATTGGAACACTATCTCGACACAGTATTGGCATTGGATGATATTCTTTCGCGGACAGGAGACAAGTTACAATCACGCGCCTTTCAACAACTGCGACAGTCGATTCGTGCGACAGTCGAAAGCGAAACATTCCAACATTTACAGCACGAACTCCCCGAACTTTTACCGCGTATCCGTGCGATTCGTAGTATTACCGTCGCAATTAATCTCGATGCCGAGCTGCGCCCTATCTCTGCCGCATTACTAGAAGCAAAAACAGATAATTATATCAATGTGTCTATGATATCGCGTTTGTTTGGCATGTTGCTACCCGACGACAACAAAGAAGAAGAAAATGAAATGCTGGGCAAAGTACACAGCGCCCGTCGCATTAAAGGGGTTTCGTCAGAACAAGTTGAACTGCGAAACCGTAACAGCCCCTTCATGCCACAACTCTTCAAAGATTTGTCTGATTTATTGGATGAAACCAGCCGTCCGATTGCGAAAGCTCTGCAAAAATATACTCAAATTAATAGCCAACCTCTAATCGCCCTCAAGTCAGATATCGCCTTTTATCTGGGGGCTGTCAAGCTAATTCAACGTTTACATGATGCTGGATTGCCAATGTCGCAGCCTAAACCCCTAGCGATGAATCGGCGTGAGAATCATCTGGATGGCTTGTATAATATCAACCTTGCCTTGCAACACCTAAAAAAATCTAGCCATACACAAGATATTGTCGGGAATGACTTGCAATTTGGCGATAATGGACGTATTTTTATCCTGACAGGACCCAATCAAGGTGGGAAAACCACTTACTTACAGGCGATTGGTCTCGCACAAATTTTGTTCCAAGCCGGATTGCACGTTCCCTCAATATCTGCCTGTATGAGTCCCGTTGATGCGATTCATACTCATTTTGCAACAGAAGAACGCCCTAACATTGAAGCTGGGCGTTTGGGTGAGGAAGCGCGTCGCCTGAACACGATTTTCCAACATGCGACACGCCATAGTCTGCTCCTACTCAACGAATCACTTGCCAGCACTGCCGCCACTGAAAGCCTGTATCTCGCGCAAGATGTTGTCAAAGCATTACGTTTATTGGGAGTACGTGCGATATTTGCGACCCACCTACATGAACTCGCTGCGAGTGCTGATATCATGAATAGTGAAACTGAAGGCGATAGCAAAATCATCAGTGTCGTATCGCAAGTACAAATCGAATCTGGCAATAACGGTCAACAGATACGGCGCACATACAAAATTGTACCGAGTCCACCGATGAGCAAAAGTTACGCGATTGAACTTGCTGCTCGCTTTGGTATTAGCTTTAAGCAATTGGCTGTATTGCTCAAAGAACGTGATGCCATATAGGATGTCAGCGACCCCACGAATAAATTCGGGGGCTTGAAAAAAGCCGTGCTGACCAGCCTCAGTATCCCCACCCTAGCCCTCCCCATTGCGATGGGG
>JAUZRW010000143.1 GCA_030950085.1 Anaerolineae bacterium | reverse complement strand
CTTTCTGTGATATTCGCAGTTATATCTCAACTGCCCGTAAACAGGGGCAAAATGTCATCCAAGTTATTTATGAGGCTCTGCTTGGACGACCCTTTATACCTACCTGAGCAGTTACAGATTATTTTCATAAGCGGTGGTGATATTCATCTGACCACTCCTGCATCTGTTTCAAATAGAATTAACCTGCCTTAACCGTAACAGCTAAGGGTAAATTCAATTTCTCGCGGTCATGTTTGCTGAAGTTTATTACCATGAAACCAACAACACGCCCATCTGTCGTGCGGCGTTCAAATACATCATCCTTGATTTCTTCCATCACAGCCGGGACATCTTCAAAGATGACTTCAAGAATATCTCCGTCGCGGTCATATCAGACTTTCAAGCCGTCCATATCACAGTTCCTCTCTTTTCTCGTCTGCTGAAAAATGCGGTTAGGACAAAGGCATCATCTTGTTTGACTACCTATCTTTGATAAACTGATAAACACTATCCTGCATCATCATTTTGTGTGAAGCGGGATGAAACCCCGACAGGGGCTTCTAATCGTTTAACTGTCACCAGCAGAAATTTACTGGTGACGGGTGTTGTTTCATAGTAGCGATGGTAGACATGCACTGTATCATCAGCAGTAGTAGCGATTATCGTCTCCGGCGATTTCACTGTTTCGGCAATACGCTCAAACTGCTGCGCCATTTCGGGATGCTCAAGGATATGCTCGCGCCGTTCGCTTGTCAGGCGAATATTGCGTCCTTCATGGTCAGTGAGGATAGTTACATCATCGCCCATTATTCCTCAGTCCCCAACAAATCATTGCCAAAGTCAACATGATAGCATTTTATGACATGATTATACCCGTGTTCTGTGATGATGGCGACCTAAGAAGACCCTTTCGGGCGCACACGCGAGTACGCCCTTGTGACAAATACCCTGATTTTGAACGGAATTGCCTACACCGCAATCAACCATCTATGGCGAAAGGCACAACCCACATACTCGACTCCGCCATGCTTGAAGATACCCGGCTCGACGCGCACCTGTGCAGGCTCTAGCAATGTGTTGTTCAGCAAGGCATCGGCACGCAACGCCGCAAAGTAGTTGTCGATATAATCAACCAAATCCGGCAAGACAGTACGCAGTCCCTTACTCTGAATCACGGGGGCAACGAGTAGCAAGTGGCTTGTCGTATACGTCACGGTCTTTGCACCATCTGCGAAGGCAACAGTCTGGAAACCCGCACCTTTTTCTCGGAAGAGACTATCATCTTGGGTGTCGATGGGCATAACCAACAAAGCTGGCAATTGCGCCCGTGCAATAGAATCCGGCACAGCATCCACATCATAATTGTGCGAAATTCCGGTCACGGATAGCGCCGCTAATGCGGTCAAGGCAGTCCGAAAAGTCATCCTGTTTTCTCCTTTATGTTGGGGTCATTTGGGTTTATAGTAGAATATGTAAAAATAAAAAATTATAGGGGTCTATCATGCGAAAAATTATCTTTATCTCATTAATATTGCTGCTTATCATCCCGGCTAGCGGCGCACAAGAAGATTGTGAGGCAATTACGGTTGCCCGTGAAGTTGATGCCCTGTATAACAGCTTCTTGGCGACTCGCGGCGAAATTGATGCCACACAAATGATGGCGGCGGCTGAAACATTTCATGGGTCGATGGGCGATATTTTATTGCGCTGTGGCAGTACAGCCGTCAGTATCAGCAACGATATCGCTGGCGAGTTTTCCGGCTTCGGGACAGAGCAAGACCCCTATGCCTTTGGTCAAGCGGGCGCCGCCTCCAATGGAATCACGATTCGCCCGATTGAATTTATCCGCAATGCCGAAGAAATTTTGGGTGAAGATGTTACAGTGGATGAAGAATGGGTCTTGGTCACAGTTGAAATTGGGTGTCCAGCAGACAGCCTCAATGAGTGTGAGGCGAATGCCCAGAACTTCCGTTTAATCGCCGATAGCGGCATCGTCTATGATAGTGAATTTGTGCTGGGTTACGATGACTTGTTAGATGTGAAAATGCCGCCGGGTCGTCTTCGTACAGGTAGCCTGCCCTTCCACATTGCATCCACCGAAACCAGCTTCAACGTACTCTACTATCCGGAGGGTCTCTTCGGCGGTGATGAGCAAGAAATTACCTATTATCGTACTGAAAATTTTGTGCGTATCAGTGCCACCACAGAAGTTATCGTGCGAACGGGACCGGGTGTTCGGTTTCCACCGCGTAGCAGCCTACGTCAGTATCAGGAAGCAATTGCTATTGGTCGCAATGATAACGGCGCATGGCTGCAAATCGAAGAGGGCTGGGTATTCGCAGAACTGGTCAACGTAGAAGTCGGTAATCTCATGTGGTTGCCAGTGATTGAGCCGGAATAAACACCTATAGATGTAGGGTTCGATAATTCCTTATGAAAGCGTAACACAGAGACACAGAGAATCAGAGGCTCAGAGCAATTTTTGAGTTTGAATCTTTGTGTCCTTTGCGACTTTGTGGTTCACCTTTTTATCTAACACACTCCAAATAATTGTTAAAAAATATAAAGATAACGACCTGCAACAAAATCTTTGTGTTTCCACAACGAACTGCATGTTATTGTAGAGTCACAATATGCCAGTTGTTCATACAGGGGAAGATGAGAAATGAGAAAAATTGCAGGGTTATTGCTCAGTGTTTTGTTCTTAATGACATACAGTATTTCCTCCGCACAAGAAAACACACAAGACAGTTGCGAGGCGATTGATGTTGCCCGTGAAATTGACGCGGCATACAACACTTTCCTTGCGACTCGCAGCACGCTTGATAGTGACCAGTTGATGCGAACTGCTGATGATTTTTTGCTAACTTTACAAGGCATTTTGGCGAATTGTGGTAGTGTCGCTGCTAGTGATGACCCACTTTTTGCGGGTTATGCGGCTGGTGATGGCACAATCGAAAACCCCTATGGCTTTAATCAAGCTGGTGAAAGTAGCAACGGTGTGACTATCCGTCCGGTGGATTTCATTCGCCCTGCCGATGATATCATCCAAGAAGACGAACCTGCTTATCATGAATGGGCAATTGTCACTGTCGAAGCGACCTGCCCGATTACCCATAATGGCGATTGCCGTGTTGGTTATGAGAATTTCCGTCTGATGGGTGAAAGTGGCACACTCTATGACAGTTACTTTGCGCTGCAATATGCCGAACAACTAGAAGCGAGTATTCCACCCGGGCGCAGTCGTGAAGGCGGTATCGCTTTTATCGTGCCAGATGAAGAAGCGAATTTGCGCCTCGTCTATTATCCTGACCCCTATGCCTTCTTTGGCGAACAGCCCGTGACTTATCATCGCGCTCAACCGTCGATTGAAGTATCCGCCACAGCCCGCTTGATTGTTCGTGGTGGACCCGGTACACAATACGCGCCACTCGATGCCCTAGAGCGTGATACTCGTGTCAATGCCATCGGACGCAATGATAGTGGCAGATGGATTCGCATTGATAATGGTTGGGTTTCGGCGGAATACGTCAATACTGGCGATAGTGATTTGAACTTGCTGCCGATTATCGACGCAGAAAACTAGAAATTGCGGGTCAGCTACGGCGCAGTGGCGATTTAGATGCCCATTTTGAAACCGCCTATCGTGCCTATCTCGCCGGCCGGAAATGAAATATCGGTTTTGTAGGGGCATGACGCGCATCATGCCCTCACGACGGGATTCTAAAAACTTCTCGGATTCCACATAAGCCCCTTTCGGGGTTTCACCGCGCCTCACACAAAATTGCAATGCGAGACAAGCGTTAGGGTATTATCACAGATAGTTTGTTAAACAAGGAAAAAGTCAGGCAAAGCGACCAGCCCATCATAAGTTGACAGGCTGAAATGCTGATTAGCTGACTGCTATGACTTCACACTGATTCGCCGCAAACCATCCAGCGTATCGAGCAGCACAGGCGGCATATTCCATGCCGGAGCATCGGGTTCTTTATAGAGCCACAGCGCCCAACGCAAACACAGAGTCACCACATCCATTGGCGGCTGATAAATATCAATTGCAGTGCCATTAACATGCGAGGCAGCAGTTGTGCTATTGATTCCGCGTGCGACTGTCAGTGTATTGAGTGTAGTATCGGCTGCCAGAACACGCACATACTCCGTTTCAATCCGTAGTACCTGCCCAACTTGAAAACGGGGTGTGCCATCTGTATTTGCGGCATCAACATCATTGACTGTAATCGTCGTTGCTACTGCCGAAAGTGGGCTATCTTGCACGCTATCACCGCTATCTGCCCACGCCGTAGTCCAATCAGGATGATAGCCCCAAATGCCCGTCACAAAAACAGCATCTTCTGGTGTATCGCTATAGATAAACGCCGTCCCATCAGACAAGCGAATCGCGCTACTACTCAAGACAATCGCATTGCTGATATTGATGCTTGTGCCATCGCCATTGGTCAGGCTTTGCAATTCGAGCAAATCATCATTGAGCATCAAATCGCGCACATTTTGGCGATTGATACTATGCGGAAGTGTCGCAATGCGCGGCGTAAAATGGCGACGAGTGCGACGTTCAATTGTAGTGCTGGCGGCTTCCAGCGCGGCTAACAAACGGGCATCTTCGGCAGTATCACTATCTGCAAAGCCCAAGTGTCGGCGCATGATGTACAGTGTTGCCAATACATCCATCGGGAGAGTCTCCTCTATAGTGTTGGTTATAGGGTTTTTGAGTGAAAATATGTCAGGGCATATAAAAATGAGGGAAAAGATTGACCGCCAAAACGCCAAGAAAAGCGATGGGGATGATAGTTTTTTCAGTTTGAAGCGATTTACAAAAATAGACCTTGTGCTATCGAAATGTGTTACTATACAAGAGGCAATTATGACATGTTGATAAAAAGGGGTTTCATATGCGTATGTTAGTCAATATCCTCAACATACTAGCACTCCTCGCTGGGATTATCTTTGGCATCTTGGCAGTCACCACGCCCACCGATTTTAGCCTTGTTGAAGCGGCTGATAGTAGCCAAGTTTATGTTCAAGCCAGCTACTATGCCCTGATGTCGATGACCTTCTTTATGTTTGCGACAGTCATTCGTAGCATTGCACCACTCAGGATGCCCAGACAACAATAGCTATCTTTCGTAGTTCAAATTTGTATTTACACGCGCACAGAAACCGCCTCAACGAGTGCATCGAATAGTCGTTGTTGTGTAATGTCATTGTGGGCGGATTTTTCAGGATGCCATTGCACACCCAACATAAAGGGATGGTCTGGCAGGGTTAAAGCCTCGATAATGCCATCAGCCGCTTTTGAGACCACTTGCAAATTCGGCGCGACATCTTTCACCGCTTGATGATGCCCACTATACGTATTGACCGTTTTCGCGCCCATGATGCGTTCTAGGTGCGAATCAGTCTCAACTTGGCAATCATGCAATGTCCACCACCCGTCTGCGCTACGGTGCATATCGTTATCCATGATATCGGGGATATGAGGGTGCATCGTGCCGCCGAGTGCCACATTGAGGACTTGCATCCCACGACAGATACACAAAACAGGTTTATCTTTAGATTGTGCCAGATAGCGTACAAAATCAATTTCGGTTTTATCGCGCATTTTATCAGGCGGATACACTTTCGGATTCTCTGTATCGCCCTTGTACTGTGATGGGTCAATATCTGTGCCGCCAGTGAAAATTACAGCATCCACCGCCTTAACAATCTGTTGCCATTCCCCATCGCCGGGTGGAATCAATAACGGAACACCTCCGGCACGGCGCACCGCATTGACGTAATCACTCGGAATAGCGTAGTGCGAATCATAGTAGTTTGTTTTGGTATGTGCCTCTGTCGTACCATACGTGGTCAATCCAATAATCGGCGGCATGAAACAACCTCTCTTGCTAACGTGTGCGATGCTACAATTAAAGCAGCAAGTTGGCAAAATGCTATAACAATCTGACTCCATTTTGCGATTTTAGTAAGAGGTGTTCAGAAAAAACATAACGCAGAGGCGCGGAGAATCAGAGGCACAGAGGGTATCGTCTTCTCCTGTGATAGATTGATGACTACAGGATAGGTGATATTTTCCTTCCATGCCCCCGTTTTTACTGCCAATCACTGCCAATGTCTGTGGTATTTTTCATACAGATACTTCGTAAAATGTTATTCTCCGATTTCCTTGCTAAATAACGTCATCTGTAATACTATTGCGTTTATTCCTATATAGAGTTTACTCTTATATTATCTTATATTCAGAAATTGAGATTATATGTTTCAAATAGATACATCTGCTATTACGATTCTTGCCCCCATTTTTGCCCTTTTAATTGGCTTCATCAATCTGCAACGTGATGTAGATAGAGGCGATTTATCAACGACCAATACACGAATTATTTTCTTAGCTATCGGACTAGGGGTCGTTTTACTCCTTCTCAGTATTAAACCTTTGTATTGGTCTTTAACCTTATCCACTATTTTTGTCGTACCGCCAACACTAATGTTCTTTTGGGTGAATCGACGTGGCAAACAACGCCAAGAGTGGCAAGATGAGGAAGCGCAAATTGCCCATTTACATATACTCGAATCTAGCCAAACGCAAAGCCTACTCTTACACCTTATCCGAAAAGCAGATGGGAAACCAACAAATTTTCCGTCAATCAATGATGCGGTCTCAGTGCTGTTTGGACAAATTGAAGAGATTTTGCTGAAAGCAAATGCGGGTATGGAAGTTAAGATGTCCTTATTACGCCCCAGGGAAGATGGCAAATTTGATGTTATTGCAAGTAATCGCCATGTGAGTTTGACGGCTAAAGATACCATGGTAGAAAAACTGCAATGGGCATCTCAACCCACAGGAGTTGGCGGACATGCGATTGAACAAGGACATACGATTAGATTCGCACATATTGACAGCGACGACGCAGAAAAAATATGGATAAAAATTACGAACCCTCGTGAAAATAGTATTATGTGCATTCCGATTAAAAATAAACTTGTTACGAGTGGTGTACCACGTCATAAAGAATTTTTGGCAGTTTTGTGTATTAGTTGTTCTGAAAAACATTCGCTGACAGAACAACATGAGACATTTTTTAAGAAGGTTTTCATCCCTTCTTTTGCTTATATATTGTTATTTTACGTCTTGTACAACAAATTCGATAGGAATTGATAGCAATTTTTACGATTAGAGTGTAACATTATGGCAATTTTCACGGTATAGTTTATAATACAGAAGTTCAGTTTTCATTGATTACCTGCCCTCATTAGGATATATAATAATGGACATGGATAAACCTATTCCGAAGTTCAAATCAGTGTTAGATGCTCTAGAATCATACTATGCAGGTCAAATCACACTTGAAGAATTGCTTGACTTCTCTCAACAAGAGACCGATGAAGCCTTGACTGCTTATAAACATATGTCAGACAAAAGCCCAGACAAGAAGAAAAAAGGGAATGCACAAAAAGCTGGCATTATAGCACAAATATTTGGTTAACACGGCATTGTGCTATGGGCAATATGCCTTAGCTCTGCTCTCGATAGACTTCGAGGGCTTTTTGGTTTTGTATAGGCGTATAAAGTCCCCATCCTGTTTAACTGATTGAATCTGGACAATCTGCTTAATCATGACCGAACAAGACACACAAGCTGAAACAAAGAAAACACTCAAAGACCATCTCAAAGCATTTGGCGGCGCATTATTTATCGTTGGATTGACACTGCTCTTGCTAGAAGGGCTGGTACGCTTCACTGACCCGTGGGGACTGAGCTATTTCAATGATGTGCTGGTGATTGGCAATGAGCTATTCGAGCTAGATGATGTGCGCGGCTATGTCATGGTCGATGGTCAGCATGAATTGAGTTATTGGGATGTCACGATAGAAAATGGGGCGCGAGTTACACCGAATGACAATCCCGATGCCGAGTGTACGTTTATCATGCTAGGAGATTCGGTCACACTAGGGCATGGCATCAATGACGATGAAACATGGATAAACCAGCTTGCCATCATGTATCCGGATATTCATTTCGTTAATACAGGCATGAGTACCTATAACAGCGTTAATGTTCTCGGCAGCAAACGCGCTTTCCCTGATGGTGATGCCTATATCTATCTGCTGATTGATAACGATATTGAAGCGACTCTCAACCCTGACCCTGAAGCCTTCCCCGGACAAAACCCGACGACACTACCCTTCCTTGTGCGCTATGCCAGTTTCATGATGTTCGGACGCAAACCGGAAACTTTCACCCAGAATGTCCCATCAATGGATGATATACGGATGCAGCGTTTTATCAGTGATATTGATGCGCTGCTAGAAGATGGCGATACATGGCTGGTTTCTTTCGATTATATTTTGCTGGCGGAAACACTGCAAGAGATGGGCTACGATATCAGTGTCTATCCCTATCCACCGTATTCGATTAGCTATGTTGATTTTCATCTGAATCCACAAGGCAATCTGGAATTTGCAGAATCTATTGCGCCACTCATCGCCGAAATCCGCGCCGAACGCTGTCCAAACTCATGATTTAGAGGCACACATGACCCAACCTGATACGTCTCAAGAAAAACAAGCCAAAACCCTCACTGAGCACCTGAAATCTATCGGCGGCGCATTGTTGATTGTCGCCTTGACACTGCTACTCTTAGAAGGCGTGCTGCGTGTCACTGACCCATGGGATATTGCTTACTTCAATGATTTATCGGTCATGGGAAACGAGCATTTTGTGGGCGATGCTGAACGCGGCTATACGATACAAGATGGCAATTATGAGTATAGCCATTGGGAAGCGACGATTGCTGATGAGACGCGCATGATTCCCAATACCAATCCTGACGCAGCGTGTAATATTGTGATTTTGGGCGATTCAGTCGCCTTTGGGTATGGTGTTGATGATGCGGATGTTTGGGTGAATCAACTCGCAGGGCAATTCCCGAATGTGCATTTTGTGAATACAGCGATTCCGCGTTATAACAGCACCAACGTCTTGCAAACTTACGATGTCTTTCCTGATGGCGATGCCTATCTGTATATGATAGTCAACAATGACACGGCAACCGCTATTGATGTCGAAACAATGGAATTTGCAGGTGGCGGCGAAGGCTTGCCCTATCTTGTGCGCTATACCAATTTTGCAATCTTTCGTGGCGGCGGCACAGCGTATATCGCTCCCGATGACCCCAATAATCTTGTTGCTGACACTGCGGAAACCCGTCGTTTCTTCTCAGAATTAGATACCCTGCTTGAAGACGAACGAGTCTATCTCGCGGCATTTGAACTGGAATCGGTGACGAATACGCTCTTAGACCGTGATTATGATGTCACCCTGCTGGAATATCCGCCGCAACGCATCAGCATCACGGATTATCACCTCACAGCAGAAGGCAACGGTGAACTCGCAAGCCAGCTTGTGCCTCTCATCGAAACAATGGTCAGTGAACGCTGTTCATAGTTGGTAATTGTTCATCTGTCTATAAAAAATGCAACGCAGAGACTCAGAGAAGCAGAGCATTTTGAACTTCAATCTCTGTGTTCTCAGGTGTTCAAATTGAGTGCGGCTTATGGATAGCTGAACAGATACTCATATTTAGCAACGGACGAGACGTATCTCGCCCCTACAAACGATAATAATTATGTAGAGATGGCATATATGCCCTCTTTTCGCCCCCATGACGGGAAGACCGTCATCCAAATATGTTGAAGCGCCCCCATGCCCTCAATGTGTCCGACTGTGACTGTTTCTTTGGGCTGAATGTGAATCGACGGCGAGACTTTCCAGCCTTGACCGAGTTCACGGGCGGCATTTGCCCCTGTGCCTTCTGTTGCCATCGCTGCTCGACCTTTTTCGCCTGTGAAATTTTCGGCAGTGATTGAGCGTGTGACTGCCTTCGATAGCCGTGATAAATTGCCTAATCCCATATTCAGTCCGTTAAACATTTGTCTCTTGCCTTTCCCATAAATGATGACGATTGCATGAGATTGTATCGTTCTCGGTATCCATGTGCGACACGCATTAGAACCATTGTTTTCAGCCTCAAAAGTGTTACACTCGCTCCCATCTTATTTATCATCTTCGATTGATTGCGATTACATGACAACACTCACATTGGAAGAAATTGCACAGCAACTCATCACACCTGAAAAAGGGATTCTCGCGGCAGACCAACCGTCGTGGCATCTTGCCGAGCGCCTTGAGGCACTGAATCAACCGATACAGGAAAACACCTATCGAGATTGGTGTCACTTATTATTTTCAACGCCTGACCTCAGCGCGCATGTCAGTGGGATTATCATGCACCCCGAAGCAGTCGATTTAGCCACCGATGACGGAAAATCGCTGGTTGATGTGATTCGTGACCATGACATAATAGCGGGTATTTCACCCAGTACAGGGCTTGTCCCCTTAGCAGGGGCAGATGGAGAAGTCATCGGTGCAGGTCTTGATGGCTTGCGCGAACGCTTTGCGACATATGCAAAATTGGGTATTCGTTTCTCAAAATGGCGTACTGCAATTCGCATTGGAGAAAATATCCCAAGTGCCTATGCGATTGATGCCAATGCCTATACTCTCGCTCAATTTGCGGCACTATCGCAGGAAGCCGGAATCGTCCCAATCGTTGAGCCAGAAGTCGAATTACTTGGGAATCATACGATTGAACGCTGTTTCGAGGTCACAGAATGGCTACTTAATCGCACATTTGATGCCTTGTATCAACACGGCGTTCAGCTAGAAGGCACGTTGCTGAAGGCAAACATGGTTGTATCAGGTGCCGATTGCCCGACGCAAGCTGATGTCGAAACTGTTGCCGACTTGACCGTCAAGGTATTGCGTCGTACTGTTCCGCCCGCTATTCGTGGGATTGTTTTCTTGTCAGGGGGGCAAACGGACTTAAAAGCAACAGCCCATTTGAATGCCATGAATGCCAACACGACAAATCCGTGGGCGATGACCTTTTCTTATGCTCGTGCCTTGCAACGCGCACCGTTGGCGGCATGGTTAGGCAACGCTCAGGCTGTTACGCAGGGGCAAGCGGCATTAAAGCATCGTGCCAATATGAATGCACTGGCATCTGTCGGGCGCTGGTCAACGGACTTAGAGTGAACGGGACTACGAACAAGTTGTCAAGCAATCGGTTCGGGCAAGGCGGGGGATGTGATATATCACGTCCCTACAATTCATAATGGTTCTGTAGGGACGGCATACATGCCGTCTGTAGAAAAAAGAACTCGACGCTTTGTCTTGGTGATGAAACTCGGCTATAATGAATGAAAATTAATCATATGTTCTATGCTGGATATGCCATGCCGACTCAAGAAGCCGCTCGCGAAGCACTGAAAAAACTGATTGACCAATACTTTAATAAAGATAAGGATAAGGCGCTCAGTGAGTCGAGTGTGGTTCAGCTTTATGTTGAGCCATTATTAGAGCATGTACTCGGCTGGCCCATCCGTGATAGTGACCGTTATTTGAAAGAAGTCCATACGGCTGTCGGACGACCTGATTTGCGCCTGACGGCTGAAAATGACGAAGTGATTTATGTTGAGGCAAAACGCTTCGGTGTGATTGAAAAATTAGAGAAAATCGAAGCGCCGCGCTATATCGCAGAAATCCAACGCCTAGAGTCGATTCGCAATATGCGGATGACCGATGCCATTGGACCCCAACAAATGGCGCTGCCCAGTATGGCAATTGACCGTACCAAAGAAGAGCAGCAGGCGATTAATTATGCCTTCAAGAATGGTGGGCAGTGGGCGATATTGACCAATTTTGAACGCTTGCGCCTCTTCAATGCTCGCCGCGATTGGCTGGTTCTCTCCTTTGAAAGCCCGGCCGCCTTTTTACAAGATTTTGACTTGTTATGGGAAATTTCTTACGAACGGATTCTCGCTGGCTCTTTAGATTATCTCAGTAACCAGCGTTACCGTGAGAATATTGACCCCAATTATTTGCGGCTGATTAATACATGGCGCATGGAACTGGCGAATGATATTGTCAAACATGCCGCTAAAAACCCGTGGATTCATAGACCAGAGGGCGGCTATGACTTGCCTCTGATTCGCAGTGTCGTACAGCGCATGATTGACCGTATGGTGATTGCCCGTTTTGCTGAAGACCATCTCGTGATTATGCCCGGCACGCTGTTTGGCTTTTATGAGTTGCGGCGCACGAACCCCTATACGGAAATCATGAATGTCTACCTGAATCAGTATTTTCGCCATTTTGATAAAGACCATAATTCGGCGCTTTTCGCCCATGATGTCGTCGATACGGCTTATTTTAGCGATGATGTCTTGATGCCCCTGCTCAATGACTTGCACCAAGTTAAGTTTCGGGCGATGCCTGCTGATATTCTTGGCAATACCTATGAGCAGTATCTCGGCAAGGCGCTGGTGCTAGATAATGGCGCAATTATCACCCGTGATAACCTAGAGACGCGCAAGAAGCAAGGCAGTTATTATACGCCACAGGTCATTGTGCGCTATATTGTCGATAATAGTTTGGGGCGTTATCTCTATGGCACAGATAACGGCAAGCCCGATGGCAAGCCCCTAGACGGCGAGACACGCAAGACAAGCCGCGATATCATGGATTTGCGCGTGCTGGATAGTGCTTGTGGCAGTGGCTCATTTTTGATTTATGCTTATCAAGTGCTGCGCGATTTTTACAAGTCAGAATTTGAACGCCTCGATACTGCCTATAAAGACGGCGTGACCGCATTAGCAGCGAAGTTTGGCGCTACGACGCTCGAAGAAAATGTTGCGGTCAAGCAATACGAAATAGAACGCGAACGCATCCGCCCTTATCCGCGTATTATCCTCGAAACGCACCTCTACGGCGTTGACCTTGACCCACAAGCGGCGGAAATTGCAGTGGTCAATTTGATGATGCGGGCGCTAGAGGGGCAAAATAGCGAAAAACGGCTGCCTCTGATTTTGAACCAGAATGTGAAAGTCGGCAATGCCTTGATTGGCTTGCGTCCCGACGATGAGCGCCTGACTGACCACGCCGCAGCACTGGCTAAGATTCGGCAATTGCGGCTTGACCTGAAAAGTACCATTAATACTGACCCCCAACACGACCGGATTATGCGTGATTTGGAGACTGCAAAAGCAGCACTCTATAGCGTTTTTGAGGCAGACTTCAAGCCACATTTTAGCGATTTAGACGCAGTCCGACTCTTTCATTGGGCAGTGGAATTTCCGGAGTGTTTTGTCGATACAGACGGCAAGCGACTGGACAATAGTGGTTTTCAAGTCATCATCGGCAACCCACCGTGGGAGATTGTGAAACCTGATTTACGTGAATTTTATGCTCAATTCGACCCTGATATTGAACAGCGCCTGTCACGGGCAAAGGCAGAAGCGCGGATTGCCGAATTGGATGCAGCCGACCCCAAACTGAAAGCACAATGGGAAGCGCAAAAAGCGAATATCGAAGCACAGGCAGCTTATTATCGGGCAAGCGACGATTACAGCAAACAAGGACGCGGCGATAGGGCAACTCATAAACTCGTCATGGAACGCGCCTATGACCACTTGCTGGCAAACGAAGGGCGACTCGGTTATGTTGTGCCATCAGGGATTTATACCGATTTAGGCACCAAGCAATTGCGCGAAATGCTGCTCAATAACGGTAAAATTGAATACTTGTATGGCATTGCTAATGTGCTTAGTTTCTTTCCCGAAGTTGATTCTCGCTTCAAATTTTCGTTACTTGGCGCGCAAAAAGGTTCAACTGCTATCTCATTTGATGCCTTATTCTTCATTAGTCATGCTGAATGGTCAACCATTGATGAGCAAGACTCACAGCACGCATTATCAGAAGTCATTAATAACCCACAATATCACTTTGAAATTTCTATAGAAACTATCAAACGCTTTAGCCCTGATAGTCTGAGTATCATGGAATTTAAGTCGCAAACCACCTATCAAGTCGCTGAAAAAATCTATGCGAATCA
>JAUZRW010000142.1 GCA_030950085.1 Anaerolineae bacterium | reverse complement strand
GGGGAGGGGACGCTAAGCGCAGCGATGCAGGGGAGGAGTCTGAGTTTACATTTTAACTGTTGTGTATAGAAATAGGAGTTCAAAAATGCGCCGAATAGCCCTCATTATTGGTGGATTAGTTGCAGTCTGTATTGTGTTTTTTGTAGTTGTTTTGGGTGTTGCTTGGTTTGCGACCAGTGGGGTTGCTACTGCCGCCGATGACTTTATGACGGCACTACAAAATGACGACATGGATGCTGCTTATGCCATGTTCACTCAATCCTTAAAAGATGAAGTCAGTCCAGAACAGTTCAATGAGATGTTTGCCAATAATGTCTTTGTCGATGACGCACTGGACAGTTGGAGTTTCAACAACCGTTCTGTCGAAAATAGCACAGGTGAGGTGAGTGGTACAGCAACCGTTGGCGATAGAGAATTTAGTGTGACATTGAATTTCGTCAATAATGATAGTTGGAAGTTGATTGGCTTTAATTTCGAACCGCGCTCATAAGGGCGGCATGGCAATTGCAGTCAATCACAGATTTGCAGTTTATCATTATTTGGAATTTGTAGGGACAGTCCGCCGAAAAACACCAAATCGTGGTTCACTGAATTGAGGAAAACAAGACGTATGGATTGGGAGGAAGCAGACGACGAAACAACTGTTGATGACTTAGCGCAAACGGAACAAGAAATGTATTTTCAACGTGCAGCGCAACAAGCCTCTTTTTGGCAGATGATACGTCGCTTTTTCTTCCAGACACCGAGCGAAAAACGAGCCGAACAACAGCAACGACTCAGCGATTTGAACCTTGCGATTGTGAATAATCCTGATATAGCGACGAATTATATGTTACGCGGCGAAATTTATCTCGAAAAAAAACAATATGAACTCGCCCACGACGATTTTTTAGAGGCGATTCAACGCGCAGAAACCCAATTTGAAAGCGATAGTTGGGGACTCGCCGCACAATCTGTCATGGATAGGGCGCAAGAAAATTTGCGCCATGTGATGCAGCATTTGCAATAAATTTGCACAAAAAATGTAGGAACGAGATAATACTTTAAGAAAATAATATGGAGTTTAACCCCCTCTGTCGCTGGCGCGACATCTCCCCCGAATTCAGGGGAGACATGATTCCCCCTCCTTGAATTCGGGGAGGGGGCTAGGGGGTGGGGTTTTATTCCCGTGCATAAAAAACAAAGCTGCATTGTCGCGTCTGCCAAAAAATGAAAACACGAATCACACAAGACGAATCGTGGCATTCTTGTTAGAATAGCGATGTTCTTGAAAGAGGCGATGTAGGGGATGACCCGCGTGTCATCCCGTGATGAAACAAAACGGGCGCATACGTAGATACGCCCCTACGGAGGATTTTGAATGGTAACACCTGTTAAAGAAGATACAGAACTCGTTACTATCAATATTGATGGTAAGGACTACCAAGTACCGAAGGGCGGCAATCTCGTCGATATGGCGAAATGGGTTGCTGGCAACGATATACCGGTTTTTTGCTACCATCCCAAGATGGATCCAGTCGGCATGTGCCGCATGTGCCTCATCGAATTGGGGGGCGTAGCGCGAGACCGAGCCACGGGTGACATCCAATATAATGATGATGGCACACCACAGATTCGCTGGTTTCCTAAATTACAAACCGCTTGTACGCAGACGGTCAACGATGGCATGTATATCAAGACCAATACCGAACAGGTTAAAGAGGGGCGTGAATCAGTCATTGAGTTTTTGTTGACCAGCCACCCCTTAGATTGCCCAATTTGCGATAAGGGCGGCGAATGTCCCCTGCAAAATCTTACGATGGCGCATGGCAACGGTGTCAGCCGCATGTATTTCGACGACAAAATGCACCTCAATAAACATTATCCCTTGGGCGACTTAATTTATCTTGACCGCGAACGCTGCATCCAATGTGCGCGTTGTATTCGCTTCCAAGATGAAATCGTGGGTGATGATGTACTGGCATTTCATGAGCGTGGTCGTCGTCTGCAAATCATTACCAACAGTGACCCCGGCTTTGATACTTATTTTAGTGGCAATACGACAGATATTTGCCCTGTCGGTGCGCTAACAACAGGCGATTTTCGTTTTGGAGCGCGTCCGTGGGAACTGACCGAAGTACCAAGCATTAGCCCATGGGATGCTGCTGGTGAGAATATCAGCCTCAGCACACGCCTTGACCGTGATTTCGGTGGCAAAGCGATGATTAAGCGTGTCATGCCGCGACAGAATGAATATGTCAACGAAATTTGGATTAGCGATAAAACCCGTTTCGGACATCACTTCACTCGTAGCGACAATCGCCTCAGCAAAATACAAATTCGCAAGGGAAGCAATTTCAGCGAATCGACTTGGGATAGCACATTCAAAGCAGTTGCCAAGACACTCAAAGAAGCGAATGGCAGTGTTGCCGCAATTGCAGGCGGTTCAGCGACCAACGAAGACCTCTATGAGTTGGCGCAATTGGTGACCGGCTTAGGCGGTGACAAACTCGGTGCATGGTCGCCAACACACACAGGCGCAGATTTAGTCGCACAAGTTGGCTTGCCAGAGGGTAGTAACCTAGGCGAACTCGGCGCTGGTGATGCGATTCTGGTGATTGCCTCTGACCTTGAAGAAGAAGTCCCGATGTGGCGCTTGCGTCTGAAAACCGCACAAGATAGAGGCGCTTATCTGGTGGTGGCGAATGGGCGCAATACTCGTTTGGAAGAACTGGCTACCGAAGACCCCAATATCAAAGGGCGTGTCGTTGATGGCGCAGCAATTCGTTATGAAGCTGGTAGCGCGGCTGCTGTGATGGCAAACCTCAAGAAGAGCAATAAAGATATTGCCAAAAAATTAGCTGATGCCAATCATCTGGTGATTGTGGCAGGTGCAGAAGGTCTGACACTCGAAGGTCATCGCGCCTTAGTACAATCGGCGGCAAATTTCTTGATTGATAGTGGACATGCTGGCAAGGTCAATAGTGGTTTGCTTGTGCCGCTACCGGGTGCCAATGGTATGGGACTGCATTATATGGGTTTCTCGCCAGAAACGACGCAAGACATTGCAGCTAATCCGCCGAAAGTCTTGATTGTATTGAATGCAGAAATCCTTGATGATGACCCCACCGCCAAAACATGGTTGAGCCAAGTGGATACTGTGATTACGCTGGGCTACTTCATGGATGCCATAGCACGAGAAAGTAAGTTTGTTCTTCCGGTACAGACCTTTGCCGAGCGTGATGGCAGTTTCACCAATGGCGAACGCCGTGTGCAACGCTTTTATACGGCACAGGGCCCTATGGGCGATGCAATTCCGGCATGGAAGGCAGTCGGCAATATCGCTCAGGCAGCAGACTTAGGGCGTGCGAAATTATCCGCCGCCGCCGTGATGGTTGCGATTGCTAAAAATGTCGCAGCTTTTGAAGGCATCACCTATAAAGTACTCGCCCGTACTGAACGTCAATTCCCAGATGTGGGGGGCGACGATAAGTATTACGGTGGTAATGCTTATCAAAACACAGGTGGTATCGGCAAACAAATCGCGCTGTCTGGTACAGCAAAAAGTGAGAAAGTGACTGTGCCGGATGCACTCAAAGCTGGTAAGGGCGAAATCGTCTTGTTACCGACGACACGGCTCTATGACCGTAGCCATATGTTTATACCGACAGTTATGGTTCGTTCGCGTGTATCATTGCCGTTCGTACACTTGAATCCTAAAGATGCCAAAGCACTCAAACTTGCAGATGGCGATTATGCCGAAGTAAACTATGACGGTGGCAGTGTGCGCGTGCGTGCTGTTGTCTCAGATGATGTGAGTGTCGGAGCGGCTGTGTTTCCGCGCAAATTGACGGAAAAAGCAACGCCGCTTGTGCCAACTGTTGGCACGATTACTAAAGTGACCGAACCCGCGCAGATAGAGGGTTAGAAAAATATGAAATTGAATCGTAGAATTATCACTATCATCGCTGTTGTGGCCCTTATTGGGCTTGCGGTGACTGTTGCATTGGGCGTTTGGCTATTCCAGAATTATCAAATAGTCTGGGGTTGGCTGCAATCGTCCAATGACCCATCGAAAATTATCCAATGTAGTGATTCGTCGGCGTGTAAAATCGCGCATCCGATTACCTACGGGCTGATTTTCATCGTGATATACCTCACGGGCTTTGCCTATACGACGCTGCTTGAACGCAAGGTGTTGGCTTTCTTGCAACAACGTGTCGGACCCAATCGTGTTGGTCCCGGTGGATTTTTACAACCGGCGGCGGATGCAGTGAAACTTATCTTCAAGGAAGATGTTATCCCTGACCAAGTTGATAAGCCCGTCTTCTACCTTGCCCCGATGCTAAAGGTGATTCCGGCGTTGATTGTCGTCGCTGTTATTCCATTGGGACCGGATATTCTCTTCCCATGGTTTGATGGCAATTGGTATCAAATCGCACTCGGTTTCTCGGATGTCAATGTGGGTGTCCTCTGGATTCTGGGCATTACTTCATTGGGAACATACGGTGTTGTGCTGGCTGGCTGGTCTAGTAATAACAAATACGCTATGTTGGGTGGTTTACGGGCGACGGCACAGATGATTAGTTACGAACTCAGTATGGGGTTGACCATCGCAGTCCCCGTGATGATTGCGGGCAGTATGAGCATTGGCAAAATCATCAACATGCAGACCAATCCGTGGGACTGGCTGATTTTCCAAAATCCGCTTGCTGGGGCTATCCTGATATTGGCACTTTTCGCAGAAGTCAGTCGCGCACCCTTTGACCTTGTGGAAGCTGAACAAGAATTGACGGCTGGGTTTATGACCGAATACAGTGGCATGAAATTTGCGATGTTCATGATGGCTGAATATCTCGGCATGATAGCTGTCAGCATGATAGCCGTTTCACTGTTTTTCGGTGGCTATCACTTCTTCTTTGTGAATGAACTACCCTTGCTGGGTCCACTGGTCATGATTGGGAAAATCGTAATATTCCTTGCCTTCTTCATTTGGGCGCGTGGGACATTGCCGCGTGTGCGTTATGACCGCCTGATGTCACTGGGTTGGAAAGTCTTGCTTCCCTTGTCATTGGTCTCAGTCGCATGGACAGCTTTTGCAGTGGTCTTGCGCCAAACCAGCCTGACACTGTATATCGGCGTTTCGGCGCTTTTCTTCGTGGTTGTTCTCGTTGGTGGTTGGTACTTCCTGAGTGCTGAAAATGATGATGACGTTGAAGAAGAATATGATATGGCGAACGACCCACTGATTACAGGTGAACGCAGTGGTTGGGTTTGGATAGGACTCAACTTGCTAGGTGGTTTGATTGCGATTCCGTTTGCTATGGTGAATGGTCTTATCAATGGGCTAGAATCCTTTGGGGCGGCAACAGAGACTCCATCGGATGAAACCGCAATTGTACCAAGCGACCCAGGCGGCGATTAAATTACGATATATCGGTTTTATGGTAGGGACAGCATCCATGCCGTCCGCAAACCAACAGGCAAAAATGCGATTATCTATACGTGGAATATTTAACGGGGACGATTAATGAATATTATCAAAGGCTTTATGACGACTTTCAAGCATGTGCTGGAAGAACCCGTGACACTGCAATACCCAGAGCAAGTGAAAGATTTCGAGAAACGCTATAAAGGTCGCCATCACTTGCGCCGTTATGACAATGGGCTAGAAAAGTGTATTGGTTGTTCCTTGTGTGCGGCAGCGTGTCCGGCAGATGCGATTTGGGTGGAAGCGGCGGAAAATAGCGATGAAGAACGCTATAGTCCCGGTGAGCGTTACGCTAAAACCTATGAAATCAATATGCTGCGCTGCATTTTCTGTGGTTATTGCGAAGATGCTTGCCCGACACAGGCGATTCAATTAGGGCATGAGCATCAATTGAGCTTCACGGATAGGCGCGATGCCATTTATATTAAAGACATGCTGATTGATGCACCAGCCGACGGGCAAGAGGCGACACCGCGTCAAGTTGAAGCCGGTGTATACACACAATCTATACCTAATATGGAAGACCCGTCTTGAGTAAAATCGTTTAGGGTGCAAAAATCACAAATCGGTGCGCCGAAGGCTTTGAACTTCGGCGTTGTTTGTGTTAAACTTCACATGCTTCGGATTAAATCTGGATAGGAAATATTTAATGGGATTTGAAACTATCCTATTTCTGGCACTAGGGCTGACGGCAATTTTAAGCGCTGCCATGATGGTTTACATTAAAAATGCTGTTCATAGCGCCCTGTTCCTGATAGTAAATTTTGGATGTGTTGCCCTGTTGTACTTGATGCTTGATGCTCCGTTTATTTCGATGGTGCAGATTGCGGTCTATGCAGGCGCAATTATGGTCTTGTTCTTGTTTGTCATTATGCTTTTAGGTGCGGAACAAGCAACGGATGCTGGCGGTCAATTTAGATGGGTGACAGGTGCGGCAACGGTTCTGGCTGTGGTATTTGTCAGCGTAGCAGTGACGATGGCACTGATTGGTCTCGACTTGCCGGAATCTGAGGGTAATGACCCTCTGTTACGGGTTGTTCATTCGGCTAATCTTGTTGACCCTGTAGATATCACGGTTACGGGCGACAACTTAGATGAGCCATTTGTGATAGACGGTCTTATTTTTGCTGATGTCAGTGATTTTGTGACTCTGACAGCCGGAGAATACACTGTGACATTCACAGATGCCGGCGGCGTGACACTCGAAGACTCTATCACGCTCGAAAATGATGATATTATCACAGCAATTGCTTATGGTGATGATGCTACGCTCGGCGTACTGACAACCCCGATTGACCTTAGCCCCACTTCACCGAGTACTGCTCGCATACAAATTGTGAATTTGCTTGACGAGACGGTGATGCTGGTTGACCTTGGTTCAAATAAGCAATTGGATGTTGATACAGGTGAAATCAATGACCGTGTGATTGTGGAAGCTATAGACTTTGCGACGACATCAGAAACTTTTGATGAGCGCGAAGGCACGAAAACATTCGCTTTCTATACACAGAACGGCGATGAACTTGTGTCACATGTTCGCTTGAGTGATTGGCTTGTGGCAGAAGGTACAGAACAACTCATCATTATCACGGCGGATTATGGCGCGACAACCGATTCATTGGGCAATTATCGTCCGCGTGTGTTGGATAGAAGCCAAGAGTCGCTCACGATTAATGCCTTTGAGCAATTTGGTAGCCCGAAAGATATTGGCAACGAATTATTCACCACATTCTTGCTGCCTGTGAATCTGGTCGGTTTCTTGCTGCTAGTTGCCTTGATTGGTGTCATTGTGCTGACTCGTCCGGCTGGTTTACGCGGCGAACGACGGGCAACAGTCAATCGTCGCCGCAAGGTCAGCCGTCCGTTAGTGAATGTGATTAGTCAGCAAACAGGGCGCGATGTGATTGAAGATGTGCCGCGTTTGCAAGAACCCGATAGCGACGAGTAATTTTGAACATGCTCTGTAGGGACGTAGGCGCTACGCCCTTACGGATGTGTGTTTTATGTAGGGAGAGAATTTTAATGACATCCGTAGGGATAGAAGCATTTGTCGCGCTTAGTATGATATTGTTTATCATCGGTGCGATGGGCGTGTTATTACGCCGCAATGCCATTATTATCTTCATGTCGGTTGAGTTGATGCTCAATGCTACGAATTTGGCTCTGGCAGCTTTTTCACGGCAATGGGGCAACCTTGATGGACAGATTTTTACGTTTTTTATCATCACTGTCGCGGCGGCAGAAGTTGCAGTCGGTTTGGCGCTGATTGTGGCGATTTTCCGCAATAAGCAGAGTATCAATGTTGACGATTTGCACCAGATGGAAGGGTAGGCTGCCCTGTTAACCAACGGGAAAGGCTCGGATATTTATGCTTAATTTAGTACAGATGGTTCCGTTAGTGGTATTCATTCCGGCTATCGGGGCAATCATTAACCTTTTTTGGGGCGCGAAGTTAGGCGTGAAAGGCTCTGGCTATGTGGCAAGTGGCGCAGCTATCCTCACGTTTATCATCTCTGTCCTCTTATATAGTTATTTGACTGCGAATCATGGGATAGCCCAAGTGGTAGACCCCCTGCCGTTCTTTGATGGCTGGATTCGCATTGATGCGGTAGATTTTGCAGTCCACATCCCATGGCAATTCCGTGTGGATAGCCTCACAGTAGTTATGCTATTGGTGGTGACGGGTGTTGGTTCGCTGATTCATATCTACTCCATTGGCTACATTAGCCACGACCCTAAATACGGTCTTTTCTTCGCTTATTTGAATATGTTCCTCGGCTTCATGCTGATATTGGTCACGAGTAACAACTTCCTGATGATGTTTGTCGGTTGGGAAGGTGTCGGCGTGATGTCCTTCTTGCTCATCGGTTTCTGGTGGGATAAAAAGGGCGAAATCGGCTGGCAGAACGGCAATGCGGCGCGTAAAGCGATGATATTGAACCGTATCGGCGACTTCGGCATTTTGATGGCGATTTTCCTCATGTTCTGGACATTTGGCACTGTGACCTACTATGACGCAGGTGAAGTGGCGAATACTTGCTTCCAACTAGAAGGCGCAGGCTATACCCTACCGACAGAATGTGAATCCGAAGGTCATGGTGAGGAAGCATCTGGCGAAGAAACAGAAGCCGCAAGTGTTGAAGAAGGTGAAGCAGAACACGCTGAAACTGGTTCAGCCGCCGAGGAAGAACATGCCACAGGTGAAGAAGGCGAAGCAGAGCATGGTCTTGTGTTGAGTGAAGAAGAACTCGACAATAGCCTATTCTATCCCTCACAACTTGGTGTTTTCGCACAGGCAGAAAGATTGCTGAATCTCGAAGACGGCGAAGAGATTGCTTGGGATGCTGACGGTAACATGCGCGGACGTGATGTTCAGCTTGGCACATGGACACTCGATATTAAAACTGTGGTCACGATGATTGTCTTATTCTTGCTGCTTGGCGCGGCAGGTAAATCAGCACAATTCCCACTTTTGGTCTGGTTGCCGGATGCGATGGCGGGTCCGACTCCTGTAAGTGCGCTGATGCACGCCGCAACAATGGTGACAGCCGGTGTTTACTTGCTAGTCCGTTCTAATGTGCTAATTGATGGTGCGCCCGAAGCACAATTTATTATCGCTATGGTCGGCGCGATAACAGCCCTCTTTGGCGGTATTGCGGCTGTTGGGCAATGGGATATTAAGCGCGTTTTAGCTTTCTCCACGATTTCGCAACTTGGTTTTATGGTGGCAGCGATTGGTGTTGGTGGCTATGTGGCAGCGATTTTCCACCTAGCGACTCATGCTGTCTTCAAAGCTCTATTATTCCTCGGCAGTGGCAGTGTTATTCATGGTGTCGAACATGGGCAGCATCACGTTCATGAATATGGACGTGGGCATGATGCCGACGATGAGCATCACGATGATGAATTTGACCCTCAAGATATGCGGAATATGGGCGGTTTATCGCGGCGGATGCCTGTCACCTACATCACTTACCTGATGGGGATGTTGGCACTATCCGGTATCCCGATTTTCGCAGGTTTCTGGTCAAAAGATGAAATTTTGGCACACGCTTACGAACGCCTCAGCACTGGAAATACGCTTGAATCATTAGGTGGCATTATCGTACTCGCTACGTTGCTACTTGCCGCCGGATTCACAGCCTTCTATATGTGGCGACAGATGGAAATGGTCTTCTTTGGGAAGGCACGGAGCAAAGCAGCCTCTCATGCACCGGAAAGTGTCGGCTGGATGGTCATCCCACTACTGATACTCGCTATTGGGAGCATTTTTGTGGGTTTCATCAATGTACCGAGTGGCGTTGGCTTGAGTTGGTTATTCCCCCTCCACAACTTCACTAATTTCCTCGAAAGTTCAATTCCGAGTATTACGATTGAAGGGGCGGGCGGTTTCATCTGGTTATTAGCGATTGTGGCGACAGGGCTTGCTGTCGGTGCGATTTTCTTGGCACGTAGCCTGTATGGTCATGGCAAAGCGATTGTCGCGCACGACTCAGACGCATTAGGCGTTGACCCACTCTGGAATATGGGTGGCATGACGCGCATGTTATGGAGTGCAGCATCGCATCGTCTGTATCTTGATGATTTGTATCATGCGGTGTTCTTATACCCCTATGAACGCATCGGATACTTCCTTGCAGTGGTGCTAGATTGGCGTTTCTTCCATGATTATTTCCACAATAACGTTATTCATAGAGGCTTCAATGCCATCGGTACGATTCTCAAGAATCCGGTGGATATTGGCTTGATTGACGGGACTGTGAATGGTGTGGGTAAGCTCATTAATTGGTTCAGTGGTCGTACACGCCGTATTCAAACAGGCTTTGTGCGGACGTATGCCATTGCGATTTTGTTCGGTGTCGTGGTCGTGATTATCTTGATGGTTGCGCCAGTGTTCATGAATGGCTCTTAATTTAAGGGGATGGTTTTAGATGGATTCAGGATTTTTGACAACGCTCGTACTCTTCCTGCCGATGGTAGGATTTGGGGTACTGCTGTTTGTCGATAGCGAAAAGAATAAAGAAGCCCTTAAATGGGTGGCTCTCGGCTTCAGCATCGTAACATTTTTCTTCTCACTGGCATTGTGGGCAGGTTTCGATAATGCCAACCCTGACTTGCAATTTGTCCAGCAATGGAATTGGCTCAGTATTCAAATAGGTAGTACACAAATTTCATCGGATTATTATGTCGGTGTCGATGGCTTAAGTATGTTGCTGATTGTGCTGACAACTTTTATCATGCCGATTGGGATACTCATTTCGTTCAATGCGAGTGTGCTAAAAGAGCGTGGACGCGAAAAATTGTATTATTCGCTACTGCTGCTGCTGGAATGGGCAATGCTGGGCGTATTCATGATACAAGACTTGATTGTCTTCTATGTCTTCTGGGAAGTCACGCTCGTGCCGATGTATTTCTTGATTGGCATTTGGGGTTCGGAAGAGCGCGTTTATGCGGCTGTCAAATTCTTCCTGTACACAATGTCAGGCTCGATTTTGATGCTGATTGCCATCTTGTTTGTGGGTAATGCTGCCGGAACATTCATATTGCCGGACATCATCGCTCAGGTACAAGCTAATCCCAATCTCTGGAATGAAACGGCAGGCATGGCAAGTTCTAGCACCGTAACAGGCTCATTGCTGTTCGGGGCATTCTTCATCGCCTTTGCTATTAAAGTGCCGATTTTCCCCTTCCATAGCTGGTTGCCAGATGCCCACGTTCAAGCGCCGACGGCTGGTTCGGTCATTTTAGCAGGTGTTTTGCTGAAAATGGGAACTTACGGCTTGGTACGCTTTAATTTGCAACTCTTCCCTGCGGAAAGTGTGCAATTCGCGCCACTGATTGCCGGACTCGGCGTGGTAGGCATCATCTATGGCGCATGGGTCAGTTATGCCCAAGATAATGTGAAAAAATTAGTCGCTTACTCATCAGTCAGCCATCTGGGTTTTGTGGTTCTCGGCATTTTTGCGCTCAATTCACAGGGCTTACAAGGTGCGACCTTGCAAATGGTCAATCATGGTATTAGCACCGGTGGACTCTTCTTGCTGGTGGGTATCTTATATGAACGCTGGCATACCAAAGAAATGGCTGATTATGGCGGTGTCTGGAAATTGATGCCCTTGTTCGGCGGTATTTCGCTGGTGATTGCCCTCAGTTCGATGGGTTTGCCGGGTCTCAATGGCTTTGTTGGCGAATTCACGATTTTGATGGGGTCGGTAGGCAGTGTCTACCTGAATTTCTTCTTCACCCTGTTGGGGACAATCGGTGTTATCCTAGCGGCGACTTATATCCTCAAGATGTATCAGCATGTGTATATGGGCGATAATAAGCCCGCACCGCACGCTGATGAAAATACGTATAAATTGCACTGGACGGAACTTGCGGTACTTATCCCAATTTTGTTTGCCATCTTCTGGATTGGTATTCAACCGGGAAAATTCTTCGATACGATGGGGTCAAGCGCGAAACAACTTGTCGCCTATGTCGATGAGTCTTACGATGCCTATGAGACACGACAGGCTGACTTAGAGGCTGAATCCGCAGCGCAGGTGGAAACCAACGACGCTACCGAAGACTCCGGTGATTAGGAGTAACTATGTTTGAAGCACCAACTTTAGATACCCTTTGGGGGTATAACTTAAGTATTGCTCTTCCCGCAATTTGGCTGGCATCGAGTGTGCTGATTGTGCTGCTGATTGATTTATTCACGGGAGAAGAGCGTAAACATTGGACACCATTAGCGGCACTCGCGGCGATTGTAATTGCCTTTGTCCTACAGATGCTCAACTTTGCGCCTGAAGAAACGACGGCATTTGGCGGCATGTTCGCTGCCGATGCTTTCACCAGTATTTTGAGTATCGTTGCCTTAGGAACAGCGTTTTTGGCGATTTTGCTCAGTGGCGATTATCTCAAAAAAGCAAATATCGCGCATGGTGAATTTTATGCCTTGCTGCTCTTGACGACATCCGGCGCGATGTTCATGGCATCTGCCAATAACCTGATTGTGATGTTTGTCGCGCTCGAATTGCTCAGTATCCCCTTGTATATTTTGGCGGCTTTCCGTGCCACTGACCCCGAACACATCAGCCGTAAATCAGGCTTGAAATCTGTCGGTGACATCGACGCGAGTATCCTCAAATCTGAGGAAAGCGGCATGAAGTATTTCATTCTCGGCGCATTTTCGAGTGCTTTCTTCGTTTACGGCGCGGCGTTTATTTATGGTGCTACCGGAACAACGAACTTACAAGAAATTTTTGCGGCGGTTCAATCCAGCGTCATAGGCGACCAATCGGCGACATTTTTGTTGTTAGCCGGAGCAGGTATGGCAGTGGTTGGACTGGGCTTCAAAGTAGCGGCTGTGCCTTTCCATATGTGGACACCGGATGTTTACGAAGGTGCGCCTACCCCGATAACCGCTTATATGAGTGTGGCAGCAAAGGTCGGCGGTTTTGGAGCATTGCTGCGTCTGATGATTACGGGTTTGCAACATGCCACTGTGAGCGCCGATGTTAACGTTGCGGCATGGGTCATCACAATACAGGTGATTGCGGCTGCTACATTGATTATTGGTAATGTGGTCGCTATTTCGCAGGCCAACGTTAAACGCATGTTGGCGTATAGCTCAATTGCCCATGCGGGTTATATCTTGATGGCAGTTGCAGCAGTCGGTGTGACAAGTGCGCCGGATATTGCGACTACGGCAGCACAAGCCGTTGCTGTTTATCTATTGGCGTATATGTTCACCAATATCGGGGCATTCGCAGTCGTGCAAGCGATTGAAAACAAAGATGGCTCTGGCACGAATCTGGAAGACTTCGCTGGCTTGTTCAATAGTAAGCCGCTTCTGGCTGTGGCAATGACTATTTTTATGCTCAGTCTGACAGGTATCCCACTAACAGGTGGTTTCTTCGGTAAGTGGCTCGTTTTTGGGGCTGCCGTCAAAGCCGATTTGATTATTCTGGCAGTGATTGGTGTGTTAACGAGTGTCATTAGCGCCTTCTACTATATGCGCGTGGTGGTCAAGATGTTCCTGCGCGATGATGTCGAAGGGAATCCGGCACCCGGCGCAACCCGTTCGGTCACGATGGCGATTTATGCGTCGATGGCAGGGGTGCTGATTACAGGAATTGCCGTGCCACTGGTGACGAATTTGGTCAATAAAATTAGCTTCTAAATCTCGCTCCACATAATAGAACATTCAATAGGGACACACAAAATGTCCCTATTTTGATTTTCGACTATAGATAGATGTCAGACTGAACGCATCTTAGCTTGCACAGTCTATGCCTCTTGTTGAGTCATCATGCGTCTAGTAGACTGTTTTGTGGCATGATATATTGATAGCAAAAGCATAGGTAAGCAATAGCGATGATGAACTTCCCTTATTATGGTATGTTGGCACATGGTGGGCTAGGTTGGTGGGATGACCTGATTTTCTTGGGTATCGGGGCTATCTTCGTCGGGATTATGATATTTAGCTGGTTTCGTAGTCGGGGCGATGATTTTGAAGCCACTGACTTGATGCCGCAAAGCAAAACCAATGACGAATCAGGTGAACGCTTTGAATTAGAATAAAAATAGTGCCTAGCGGTTTTTTAGAGCAGTACGTACCGCTCCAAGTGTGGGTTGAACGCGCAATCCACCGGAAACGGACTCTTGCGCCCGTCGAACATCTTTTAGTCCATTGCCTGTACTGATGAAAATGACACGCTCATCAGCTTGCAAATACCCTTGTTTCAGTGCCTCTTTTGCCCCAGCATAAATCGCGGCTGTACTCGGTTCAGCAAAAACACCTGTCAGCCGCGCAAAGGTCGGAATCGCTTGGATAATCGCCTCATCACTGACAGCGACAAATGCGCCCTTCGTTTCGCGGACAGCACGCAGCGCCTTCACACGGTCACGCGGCAAGCCTGCGGAAATGCTATCGGCTATCGTGTGGACTTCTTCTGCTTGCATATCGACAGCCGCCATATTATTTTGCCATGCCTTAACTAAGGGTGAACTTCCGGCAGCTTGAACGCCAATCAGACGTGGCACATGCTCAATCCAACCCAGTTTGTGCAATTCCACAAAGCCCTTATGCACACCACTGATAATACTGCCATCACCGACACTGACAATAACGACATCCGGCGCTTGCCAATTCAGTTGTTCGGCAATCTCGTAAGCGACTGTTTTCTTGCCCTCTGATGTATAAGGATTGATGCCAGTATTGCGACAATACCAATTTTCGCTGATGCACATTTCGTAGCATAAATCAAAGGCAGTATCATAACTATCTTCCACGAGAATCACAGTTGCCCCATAAACCAGCAATTGGGCAATTTTCGCTTCGGGGGCTGCTGCCGGAACAAAAATGATAGTTTCTATTGTAGTATGATTAACCGATGCCCCTACGCCAGCCAGTGCTGCTGCCGCATTGCCTGTACTCGCTGTACTAACGACTTTCACACCTTTTTCTAGGGCATGAGCCACAACCATCGTACTCGCCCTATCTTTCAATGAGCCAGTCGGATTCGCACCATCGTCTTTGACCCATGCTTGTTGAATACCCAAATCTTGAGCCAAGCGCGGTGTCTGATAAAGGGCTGTCCAGCCGACTGCTAAGGGCGGTACAGGAGAATCGGGCGCAATCGGCAGCAAATCTCGATAGCGCCAGAGGGTTGTTTCTCGATTAGACGACAGGGCATCGCGGTCTAGGGTTTGGCGCAATGAATCATAATCATACAAGATATCCAGTGTCGCCACCTGACCCACATCAGGATTGAAGTATTCGATTGTGCCGGGTTGGAAAGATGTTCCTGTTACCGTGTCTTTGAGAGCAATGATATCTGCCATGTATGAACCTTTTGTGCTTTATCAAAAATGATTGAACCGCCAAAACGCCAAGCTAAATCGCGTTTACTGCACCGTAAAACTGACTTCATACGGTTGCTGTAAGAAATTGCCATTTTGAATGAGGCGCAAACGCACACGATAAGACCCCGGCGGCAAAACGCCATTGAAAAACTCTCCATTAATCACCGAACTATAGCCCGGACTGCCCATCGGTGTCCACTCGCCAAATTGTCCGCCGATAATATCGAGATGCCAAAATTCAGCTTGGCTACTATCGAATTGCACTGTTCCGGCAATGGAAACCGGATTGCCCACAGTCTGTCCATTAGCAGGAGAGGTAATGACGGCTGTCACCACAGGCGCACCAAATCCAGCACCTACACCTGCATTGAAAGCATCCGCCCAACAATCAATCGTTGGTAAAAAGGCGATATTTCGTGTCTGTGCATATTCTTCTGCGCGGACGGCATCACTCTGCGAAGTCGAGGGACCCGCGACAAAAACCAATTCTTGCGCTCCTACTGCCTGCGAGACTAATTCCGGCGGGACACGGCAATAACGGGGTGCAGGGGGCGGTAAATCACCCGGGCTGAGTGTAAATTGCAGGCTTGCCGCTAATGCCGGATTCAACGGGAAAACTAGGGCGCGATACACATCGGGGCTAATTTCTTGTAATGTACCCGTACTTTGCGATTGTCGCCCAATGACGGGTTGTGGATAAACCATGTTGCCATTGCCATCGGGAACACCTGCCGGAGAGTTTAAGAACCATTCATTGCTCTGTACCGGACAAGTCGATGAGGGGTCAGTGATGCGGCTATGGATGCAGATGCGTTGTTGTATTAAACCTTGTGGTGGGTTGGGAATATCGGGTAGTAATTGCCCATCAACACGGAAGGCATCTAACATACCGGGGCGCGTATAGAGGCTAGTCATGACACTATTCCAAATTGGCGCTGCCCCTGTCAGACCCGATGAGTTTCGCAGAGGGTCGCCATTGTTATTACCAATCCATACGCCGATGACCACATTGCGCGTATAACCGACTGTCCAATTATCTTTGACATCGTTTGTCGTGCCTGTTTTGACGGCTGTACCGATACCATCTGTGCGGAGTGCGCTCCGTGCGCCCATTGCTTCTGAGCGTGTTGTATTATCGCTGAGGATATCGGTAATGATATAGGCGATACGCGGGTCGATTGCCTGTGTGCCGAAGCCGCGACGGTCTACTGTACTTGCCGTGAAACTTCCGGCATTTTGTGGACAACCATTTTCGTATTGATAGACAATATTGTTATCGCTATCGACAATGCACAAAATCGAAGTTGGCGCGACAAATGCCCCTTGATTCGCAAATGTTCCATAAGCATTCGTCAGTTCAATCAACGATACTTCACCGCCGCCTAATGTTAAGGAAAGACCATAGCGGCTCGCATCTGTTCCCAGTGTTTCGACACCGACACGCTGCATCATGCCGAGCAGATAATCGACACCCACAAGCCGTAAGGTTTGCACAGCAGGGATATTGAAACTGTTGGCGAGTGCGCGGCGCAGATTCATCGGACCATGAAATGCACCATCGTAATTGCGCGGCACATAAGCCGGCTGTCCGGGGATACCAATTTGTGTCGGTGTGTCCCAAATGACATCGCCCGGTGTCATGCCCCGTTCGAGAGCGGCGGCATACGTGAAAGGTTTCATGGTACTACCGGGTTGGCGTAAACCAATTGCTGCATTAAAACGCCCGTCAATCGTTGTGCTGTTGTAGTCGATGCTCCCAATCATGGCGAGGATTTGACCACTAATCGGTTGAATGACTACCACGGCGGCATTGCTGACATTATTGGCAGTCATATTGCCGATTTGTGTACGGGCAGCACCCAACGCCACATTATTCACTTCTTGGTCAATGGTGGTATAGACGCGATAACCGCCTACAGCGACAGTTTCCGGCGAATACCCCAAGCCTTCCATCAAATCCACAAATTCATTTTGGGCATAAACTGTGAAGTGCGGCGCACGCAGGTTATTGTCATCGGGCGTGATAAAGTTCAAACCTTGCCGTAGAGCCGCATTGCTCTCTTCTGCCGAGATATACCCTTCTTCGACCATCTCACTGAGTACTAAACGCCAGCGTTGTTCGATTCGATTTTGGACTTCGGGGTCGGGATTCAGTGGGTCAAGGTCGCGTGGAGATTGCGGTAAGCCAGCGAGTAGAGCGGCTTCACCCAAGGTTAAATCGACAGCATCTTTACCGAAAAAAGTCTGTGAGGCGGCTTGTGCGCCATAAGCTAAATTGCCATAGTAAATTTCGTTGAGATAGAGTGTGATGATGTCTTCTTTATCACGACTCGCGGTCAAGGCAACTGCTAACATGATTTCTTCAACTTTGCGACTGACACTCACTTCATTACGGCGTTCAAAATCAAAGAGGACATTGCGTACCAATTGTTGTGTAATCGAACTACCGCCCGCCACCCGCGCTTGTCCACTGCTGAAATAATTCATCGCTGCTACACCCGTTGCGGCAAAATCAACACCAAGATTAGACCAGAAGGTGTCATCTTCAATGGCGACTGTCGCGTTGATGAGATTTTGTGGCAAACGGTCATAAGTGATGGTATCGCGCCGCCCTTCAATGAAGGACTCATAAAGCGCATTACCATAACGGTCTAAGAAGAAGGTGCTTTCAAAGGCACGATAATTATCAATATTAGCGGCTTCGGCTGTCCATTGTTCTTCAATGCGTGGCACAAAAATTGCCGCGACGATGAGTGTCGTCAATGTCACGCCACCACAGAAGGTCATGAACAAGCCAATCATCATATAGAGGCAACCCGGACGTAAACCTAGAATACGCCGCCGACGACGTTTCGGTAACGCCCGTTGATTACGTTGCTGTCCGGCTTGTTTTTGTGGCGGCGGTGGGACATAAGAACCTTGTGCATTTTGTCGTTGCTGCGCTTGCTGTGGGCGTTGATAATGGGCATCAGACACATTCGGATTTGCCATCGTCATATCGCCCTGCACGGCAGGAATTGAGGGTTCTTGACGACGCGCTGGCTGTGCATCGGCTGGGGCTTTGGGTAGATTCATGATTGTTTTTGCAGAATACGCTGGATCTTCTGGCGCTGGCGGAATCATATCGGGATTAGGGTCAAGACCGCCCGTGCCGAGTAATGTCTTGGCTGGGTCTGGGACACCGGGTTCTCTGAAGTGTGGCATCGTGACCATTTTACTAGGGTCATGGCGATTATCGACTGTTGAGCCGCTATCTGATGAATCAGCTTTGGGCAGATGAAATGGCACATCTTCATCATTATCGGGGTCAAGGATGGGCATCTTATCCAAATTCGACAAATCAAAATCGCCCGTTTCAGTCTTATTCGATGGGCGACTCTGTTCCTGAGTCATGGTTGGTTCATCAAATGGCTTATCATTATCATTGGAGAGTGTGGATTGATACGCCGCTGGGTCTTGTTCATACGTCGGCTCGTTATGTCCTGTGGTGTTATCTTGTGGCATGGTCTGTTCGTCATGCTGACGATAACGTCGTTCAGTGAATTCTTCGTCATTATCATCAAAATTATCATCAAATTCGGGTCTATCTTTATCGGGCATCTAAAAGGTCTCCCAAGTCACAGTTTGCTTTATTTTATTAGTCTAACACACCCCACGATAGTTTGCCTTGTTGCTTGCACTATGACTAGCTGACGACTAGGCTACGCTAACCGCGATTTGGTCATGACGTTAAGGCAATTTGAAGCACTGAGATACAAGTTCAAAATCATGCTCTGTGCCTCTGATTCTCTGCATTACACTTGTTTAACAAAGTATCTCTGTTAATTGGGAAGAGGCGGCGATTTTACTCGCGGGTTTGTATAGCGATGAACCAAGCCCTATTGTTGACTGGCTGATGGATGCACAACCTGAACTTGTCGTACAGTGTATAACAGACAGTGGAGCGGATATGCCACCTGACGAAACCCTCTTGAAATTACGGGAAGCATGGATTCCGCGCTTGACTGACCTAGAAAGTGACCCCAATCCACAGGCTAGAGCCGCCATTGGACGCGCTCTCGGACAGTTAAAGCATAAAGGGGAATTATAGGGTTGTTCTCAAAAAATCGTGAGAAGCGTAAAAGTCCAGCGAAAATGAGGTTTATGTCTCCAAGCGTCGGTTCGCCGATAAGCCATAGGTGATCCACCTCAGTAACAAAGTATTCCCAAACGCATTTGCCGATGGGATAGAGGACATTGCCGTGCGTCCATTGTGGGTTACGCCTGCATAAATGGTGATTTGCCTATATTTGACTATGCAAGTTACAACGGTTCAGAGTGATATCACAATCATTTATCAGGGCATTGGGATGAGTGGCGTTTAATTTATTCCGCAAAAAGTCGAAATTCAGCAGCAAGTCGCGCAGTGTTTCCAGTTTGGCGGCATGTTCAAGGTGATAAGCGATATTTTCCCATGCGTAAGTATCGGGGAGTCGTGTCAAATCACGCCATGCCACAATCAATTGGCTGTGAATCGCCGTCACATCATCTAAACGCCCCATAATTACCTGTCGAATCACATCATGCAGGCGCACAGTCCGCAAACGGGCATCATAGCGTGTGAACAATGACAAGCGACTGATTGCTTCTAGGGCATCTTCACTATCGAGGTCGTCATATTGCGCCGTCTCCTGCCATAATTGCCCAATCGTATCGAAGGGGATATCGGTATCTTCGGGAAAAATGCCAATTTCATAGAAGCGCATCTGCCAATCGGCTTTTAAGCGCGAAACACTGGCATCGAGACTAATCGTAATAGCGAGGTTGCGATTATTTTCGTCTTTGCGGTCAAGGTAGGTCATGCCGCGTCTCTCAAAACGGCGCACAACGTATTTCACAGATTCGGTCAAAGAGCGTCCGCCATCTATCAACGAGTGCAATTCCGCGCCCACCAATTCGAGCAACAGCGCCCATTCGCCTAAGCGTTTGGCGAGGTCAAGCAGCAAATCGCGTTCATCGTCTGTTGGCGCTTCATCGAGCCATTTTGCCAATAAAGCAGCCGCTTCTTCGCTTGTCATGTCATCAACTAGCACTTTTTCAGCACTGGCTCTGGTCACAACCGATTGCAAGCGCGTCGTGATGAGGTAAGCAGTGCCGTCATGGATGAAATGGCGTAAATAGCTCTCTTGCCAAACATCATCCAGCACGAGCAAGATATCGCGGTCTTTCAGCAAGTCACGGAAACGCGCTGCGGCTGTCGTGATTTCGCTGTAGAAATTGTCGTTTGGTTTCAGCAATTGAATCTGCTGATTGAGCAATGCCAGCCCATCGTTGGGAGTCATATTCTCGCGGAACTGAATCCACAACATGCCATCGTCAAATGCCACGCGCACATTTTCATCATGGCAGAGAGCAATCGCCAATGTCGTTTTCCCGAATCCGCCGCCGCCTTGTAATGCCGTCGTAATCGCCACTGGATTCTGGCGGTCACTATCTAAAAGATGCGAAATGAGTAAATCAAATTCTTTAGGGCGATTCACGAAATGCTCTGCTAGATTCGGCACCGTAAAGGACGGGGTGTGCGTTCGGGCGGTATATTCAATTGCTTGATGAAGCGCGTCCATGCTATATCATAGTCGGGGTGCGCCTCGTCCAAAATGAAAACATCGACTTTGCCTATCCATTTGGGCGCAATGCTAAAAATCGCATCATTTTGGGTTATCGGCATGATATGAGTCCCGACAGTACGGGCATGTATCCATTCATCATGCACCACACCCGATTCCAGCGCGGCATCGGTCAGTAGCAGCACCATAATCACCGAGCCTTCAATTGCCTCTTTAATTTGCGTCCACCACTTTTCGCCGCCTTCCATAGCGACGACATCTTGCCAAATCGTAAAACCGAGATTTTCTAATTTTTGGCGTAAATCTGCGGCTATCTCGCGCCCATCATGGCGAGCATAGCTAATAAAAATCGGCAAATTGTGTTCAGCAGTCGGTTTGTCTGTTTGGGATGGCGACATATGAATATGTTGTGTGCCGCCACCAATATTGATATTCTGCCCTTCGACATTGCCCGTAATATCAATATCATTTTCTTGCTCATCATGTTCATCCGTCATATGCGGCAGTCCTATCAAGCACAATATTTACGCTAATGACACTATCATACCGTATTTGTGGGATTTAGAACTCAAAATTGATGAAAATGGGGAGTCGTATCGGTTTTACATCTTGATACCCTGTTCAAGAAAAAGCATAACGCAGAGACACAGAGAATCAGAGGCACAGAGGTATTTTTGAAAAAGAATAAATTGTGATGCTAAGGAAACGACATCCACTAAAGTGGACAATCAGCTTAGAATGGCTCATTTGTCGGCTTTAGCCGATGTCAATTTGCTAGACTTCGGGTTTATCCGAAGGCGATTAGGTTTTTGTCTGTAAATCGTGTAAATCTTCCATGAGGATTAAGCCAGTGCGAATCGCTTTCAGTGCCGCAGAATGACGGTCTCGTACCTCCATTTTATCCAGCAAGCGAGCAGTGACTTCTGCCAATTGCACCATGCCGATACTCAGTTTTTCACTGATTTCGTCATTTTCCATGCCAGCCGCGACGTGCAATAGCACATCTAATTCGCGGTCTGTCAGGCGGTTTTCGTCGGGAATGAGCAAATTCTGTAATTTCCCCCCGATACCACTGCCGAGAATCAGTTCATCTTCCATCACTTTGCGGATACTTTCCACGAGTTTGTGTTCGTCGGTAGATTTCAGCACATAACCATGTGCGCCTGCCCGTAATGCACGCATGATGTAATGGTCATCATCGCGCCCTGTCAGGACAAGCACTTTGACATCGGGTGCTTGCTTACGAATATCGGGTAGGGCATCTAAGCCGCCGCGTCCGGGCATATTCAAATCTAGCAATAAAATATCAGGCTGATTTTGTAACACTTTTTCAAGCGCCTCATCGCCATTACTCGCCTCATCAATCACGACAATATCCGGATGGGTTTGGAGGAAATTGGCTAGTGTACGGCGTAACAGCGTATGGTCATCAGCTAAGACAATGCGAATCATGCCATCGCGTACTGCACGCGATTTGACTTCATCGGTTGCTTTCTTATGGATATCTTCTTGACTATTAAATTCGTCAATGATTTCGCCCATATCTTTTGAACGAGAGGGCATCGTCATGATGTCTTCATCATCCCCTAGAATTTTGCGATGGGCTGCGTTGACTGTCCGCAGGGTATCTGCTAAGTTTTTACCCGTTTGGAAGCGCCGTTCACGGTCTTTTTCCAGCGTTTTCATGATGATATTTTCTAGCGCCTTCGGCATACTAGGCTCCATGAGTGTCGGCGGCGGCGGTTGTTGCTGAACGTGTTGCAAGAGAAGCGCCGTAATATCATCGGCATTGAACGGCAGTTGCCCCGTTGCCATTTCGTATAAGACGATACCCAAAGAGTAAATATCCGTTCGGCGGTCAAGCTCTTTGCCCTTCGCCTGTTCGGGAGAGATATAAGCGGGTGTCCCGATGACCATACCCGGTGCCGTCACGCGCTTTGCCTCGCGTGGGAGAGCCAAGCCCAAATCCATAATTTTGATGTCTATTTCGGGTGTCACCATGATATTCGCAGGCTTAATATCCCGATGAATGATATCGCGCTCATGAGCATAATGCAGGGCATCGGCAATTTGCGCTCCTAAGCGAATCACAAGGTCAATTGAGGCTGGAATATGGTGTGTTAATGGCTCGCCGCGCACATATTCTATGACTAGATAATCACGAGAATTATCTTCGCCTCTATCGTATATCGCCATGATATGGGCATGGTTGAGTTGGGCTGCTGCCATTGCCTCTTGGAAGAAGCGTTTGCGTGTTGTATCGCGCACATGAGGATGCAGCACCTTCAATGCGACTTCACGCCCAAGACGGTCATCGAGTCCTTTATAGACTGTTGATGTTGCCCCTTCACCGAGTAATTCTATTACTTCGTATCGATTATTGAGTTTTGTACCAATCATTATTGAACCGCCAAGCCCCACATTTCGTTAATACTGAAGAATCTGAAAGATAGCTTACCACATTCGGTAATGACTTGCACCGAAATGTTGTAGAAATCAAGGTTTTGCAACTATAACCGTATCTATTTCGTATATATGATGATAATTCTGTTAGCCGACTCGCGCAAATATAGGGGAAGTCATGAATATTCGATTGACAGCAACAAGGTATATCTGGGTTGCTTATAGCTTGACGATGATTGCTCTGTTCATTAGTAGCACACAAAATGGCGGCTCATTGGGTGCAGAGCATGTTCTGGTGGCACTCGCTGCTTCAATAATGGCGTTTCTGAGTACAGGCACTGTTTGGAGTTGGGGGAAAGTAGGTGCAGAAGAAACGATGGTAGAACACGATGAGACAAAGAAGCGCAAGCATCGCAGTAAAATGGATAAAATTGTATCGCGCTTGAGTGATGACGAGCGCGAAGAATTGCGTGAACGCCTCGCTGATGAGATTGTGCATTACGATGTGGGCGATGATGGCGAATTAGTCTCGTATCGTTAATGAGAAAAACTCTAACACACCCAGAAAAAGCGTAACACAGAGCAACAGAGAATCAGAGGCACAGAGCAAGGTTTTTTGAATAGGTTTCTTTGTTTTTTATGGCTTGGTGATTCATCGTTACTCAATATCTCATGTTACGCAAGAATCGAAAATTTGGTGCAGCTTAAGTTCGTCTCGCTAATCGTGATAGTGAAGCGGATGATTTAGGATATATGTTGGGCGATGACGGCGAAATTGTGATGATGGAAAATAAGCACCGGAGGTAAGATTATGCGACAACACAAGGCGAAATCGAAAAACGCAAGCGTGACCGTCTCGATACAGTGCTGCGTGACCTCAGTGATGATGATTTGTTGCGCCTTAAGCAACGTTTAGGGGATGGTACGGTGGATGATGATAAATTGTATGAGCAGATTGTCGGGGGTGATGGTGAATTGATTGATTATTCCGGCTGACCTTCTCCCAAAAATCGTCCATACTAGTACACGACCAAAAAAGTTTTTGAGGTTTCGTAGGGGCGACAGCGTGCTGCGCCCAATCTTCAAGAATTAAATTGGTCAAGTACTAGGGAAACTCATATTATGCCGAAGTCGTAAAATATGATGCTATTCATGATATTGAGACTTAAATTGGCACTTTAGCTATTCAGATTGCCAGCACTTCAGCTTATTTTAGCTCAATATATCTTGGCTGAACTGCTGAACTGCTTTACTCGATATGACATTGTGCTAAATAGCTGTTTGATTATATTCTTTGCGTAATGCGAGTAAATCATATAGCGACTGTAGGAGACAGGCTTCTATGAGTAATAAGAATGATAACAATAAATCAGCAACATTCTGGCAAGCTATCGCTACGATGGTCATTTGGACAATGGTAACGGGCGGCATTGCACTGGGCGGGATTTTCATTGCGCCGCAACTGGGTAACGATGCGATGGGTTTCTTCTTCATGTTATTTGGGGCGGCGGTACTTTGCACGGGCTTTGTTTGGAATTGGGGGCGTATTGAGGGTGATGGTCGGCGACGGCGCAAGCAAAAAAACCAACAGTTTGATTATGACTATGATTACGACGAAAAACGCAAGCGTAACCGTTTAAGCAAAGCCTTGAAAACTTTATCTAATGATGAATTAGTCCAATTGCGAGAGCGCATTTCACGCGGGGAAATTGATGATGAAGATTTAGCGTCTGTTTTGGGGGAAAATGTATAGCGTGAATTAAGTATCATCTGAAATCTTATCCAAAACTCAGATTTATTATGTTTTGGCGAGTCAAGCAGACCGATTAAAATCTGGAAGATACTACAAAATAATGAGTCCAGTACGAGTCGCAATCACGACTGTCTCGGTACGACTTTGGGCATTCATTTTGGTCATGATGGCATTGACATGGAATTTTACGGTGTGGTCAGTAATCCCTAATTGATGGGCAATCGCCTTGTTGGTCATGCCTTGCGCCAATAATTGCAGCACATCATTTTCGCGTGGAGTCAATGGCTCTGGCAAGGGATTTTGTGGGGTGTTATTGTTGCTGACTATCATATCCGCGAATGCAGGGTCAATCACAATCAGTCCGGCGACGGTTGTTTGTAATGCGATTTGGAGTAATTCAGGGTTACTCTCATTGAGTAACAAGCCATAGACAGCAAACGCGGTTAAAGCCGCCAACGCTGTCTGGCTATCACTTTCATCGGCAATTAAGGCAAGAACTGGAATCTCTTGTTTCGCCAGTGCTGATAATGAATCGCGTACATCGGCAACGCGCCATCCCATATCGTATAGAATGACATCTGGCTCGGTTACGTCGATGACATCCATCATGGTGCTGCTTGTTGCTTGCCCCACCACAAAACACGCCGCTTGTGTATCTAACAAAGCCGCTAACCCTGCTCGTGCCAACAAATTATCAGCGACTACCAACACCTGAATATTATCTACCATTTCCACCTGTGATTCTCAATCGGCAACATTGCCTTATGATAATGGCACTGTGTTAGATACACGGATGAATTTATTTTCACTTTGACATAGCATGATACAAGACAATTCGCTAAGATAAGCGCGATAGGTTCAAAAATATACTTGGAGTTTTATGAGCGATACGACTCGTGTCATGCGGATTATCACTCATTTGCATATTAGCGGACCCGCCTTACAAGCTGTTTTACTCACTAATCGCCTCAATCAATTGGGCTATGATGGTTTGCTTGTTGCGGGAAAGTCATTGGGCGAAGATGATAATATGGTCGATATTGCCGCTAACTATGGTGTGGAGACTATCGAACTTCAACACCTTGACCGCACGGTTAATCCACTCACCGCTTGGCGCGGATTCTGGCAGTTGTATCGGCTCATCAAAGAAAAAAAACCGCATATTGTTCATACCCATACTACGACGGCTGGTTTCTTGGGACGTTTGGCAGCACGGATGGCAGGTGTGCCTGTGGTTGTCCATACGATGCACGTTCACCCTTTTCGCGGCTACTATAATCGTTTTCGTACACAGGTTTTCATCTTTGTTGAACGTTGGGGCGCGTACTTGTCGGATAGTATTATCACCTTATCAGAAGGGTTGCGAAAAGAACTCTCACAAACGTACCACATCACGAGCCGCAACCGAATCACTGTTCTACCGATTGGATTTGACTTGCAAGCCTTCGCAGATAGCAAGCGGCATCAGGGAGATTTTCGGCAAACATGGGATATTCTCGCCGATGCGCCACTGGTTGGTATTATCGGGCGTTTACTCCCCGTGAAAAATCATAGCCTCTTTCTGCAAGCTGCAAAACACATTCATGCCCAAAATCCGTCGATTCGCTTTGTCATTGTGGGTGATGGTGATGACCGACTGTCTTTAGAGCAGCAAAGTCGCGCAATGGGCTTGTCCGATGTTGTGACATTCACAGGTTGGCAGCGACAGATGGACGCTATCTATCGTGATTTGGATGTTTTGGTGATTAGCAGTCTCAATGAAGGCACGCCTGTTCCGATTATTGAAGCACTCGCGGCGAATTGTCCGGTTGTGGCAACCGACGTGGGTGGTATCGCGGAACTATTGGACGGCGGAAAATGGGGCAAACTTGTTCCATCGGGTCATGTTGAGGCTTTGTGTCGTGCCATTCTGGACACATTGGAACAGCCACCGGATACAAGGGAAGCGCAAGAAACGATGCTGCGTCGTTATAGTATTGACCGTCTCGCGCAAGATATAGACAGTTTGTATCGCGGTTTATTAGCTAAAAAGATATCCGCTAGTACTTGACCAATTTAATTCTTGACGATTGGGCGCAGCACGCTGTCGCCCCTACGAAACCTCAAAAACTTTTTTGGTCGTGTACTAGCCACACTATAGTATCTATTCAGCTATCCGTGAGATTTTTCGGACAGGCAGAAGCCAGTCCCTACAATTTGCCTTTTTTGAACCTATCTTCGTGTCCTTCGTACCTTCGTGGTGAATTTTTTAGCATTTTCTCATGGATAGGTGAACTGT
>JAUZRW010000141.1 GCA_030950085.1 Anaerolineae bacterium | reverse complement strand
AGTGGGCTGCACAGGACTTGAACCTGTAACCTCCTCGACGTCAACGAGGCGCTCTGCCAGTTGAGCTAGCGGCCCAATTTATTGATAATTATATCTATTTTGCCCGTAAATGCAAGGGCGAATTATCCACCCTCTACGCCGATTGACGCGGTTCAATTTGTTGCTCTTGCGCGGCAAGGATGAATGATTCTGCGCTTGTTTCAACAGCTTCGACTTGCTCAGATACATCTTCGGACTTGATTTTCTCGCTTGCCAACGTCGTTTCTAGCTCACGACGCTCACGGCTAAAGCGCACATAGAGTATATAGAGACTGGTCGCTTTATTGTGATTTTCGAGCATCCTCCAACCATAAATGAGCCAAGCAATGTTGCTGATAAAACCGATAGTAGCGGCTGTTGAGGGCGGCACAAAATTCCTCAACAATGGCACAAGTATCAAACTGACTGCTAACGCCCCAGCAATGAGCAAGGCATAGTTGAAAATAATGCGTCTGGCAACAGCAGGCATGTACTCTCGTACCTGATTGAAAATATTATCGAGATGCTCTTGGGTTCTATTCATAGGTTTTTCCATCAAAAACTCCTACTTTCGCTTGCTAACAACTTCATTATAAACTGCAATTGTCTCATCTGCCATACGCGCAACCGTGAAATGCTGCTCCAGACGGTCTTCCGCCATCAAGCCCATATAAGCACGTAAGGCACGGTCATCTACCAACATCCGCATCGCCTGTGCCAGTGAATCGGGGTTACGCGGCGGAACAAGCAATCCCGTTTCACCGTGTTCGACAACTTCCGGTATCGCACTGACATTGCTGGCAATCACCGCAACACGTTTGCTCATCGCTTCTAGCAAAACCAGTCCAAATCCTTCACGGGTACTCGGTACAAGTAAAATATCTAATCCACCGAAAATACGTTCAACATCACTTTGCCAACCCATAAAATGCACACGCTGAGTCAATTTATCCTTGACAACTTGCCGTTCCAACTTGTTACGTTCTGGTCCATCACCAACAATCACAAAATGGGCATCGGGATAACTACTCGCTATTTGAGCGAATGCTTCTAGCGCATAGTGAACACCTTTTAGCGCAATCAAGCGACTGACAGTGCCTAGTAAAACGGCACTTTTGGATAGATTGAGTTCATCTCGCAGGGCATTTTGGGCATCTTGTATTGCGCTCGATTGCATCCGATAGTGTGGGATGCCATAATGCACGACTCGTATTCGTTTTTCAGGTGCGCCCTCTACTGCAATGCTAAAGCGTGACAGAGCCTCAGAAATCGCAATGCCTCTATCAATGCGCCGCCAAATCAAGCGATTGAGCAAGCGTATTAGAAAATTACGACGAAAATCGCTATCATCATGGCGACTACTGACAACAGGCTTTCGGGCTAATTTCGCCGCCGGAACACCGTAGGTATCGCCATGAATCAAATGCGTATGAACAACATCCGGCTTGATACGCCGCAAAACACCTCGCAAACGCCAGATAATCAGCACATCAAGATGATTGCGTATCACCAAACGATGCACCGTCGCACCCACTTCTTCGGATTGGCGCTGCATGTCAAGCATCGGTTGTTTTGGGTCAACCATCATCAACAAATGGACATCTAGTTCACGCTCAACCTGTGCGCCCATAAGTGTCAGCAAATGGCGTTCTGCACCAGCGATACTGTTGATTTTCATGATGTGCGCCACGCGCATTAGAATATATTGCTCCCGTATTATCTGAGATTCATTCTACTTGTGAAATCTGGAAAAAACTTAGTAGCTCACCTTACGCAAAAGATATTTTATTCGTAGGGGCGAACCCTGTGTGGTCGCCCGTTCGGGAGCGCACATAGGCACTCCCCTACCCAAATTGACTTCGATGCGTAACATCAGTTAGAAAAAAGATGACCACAAGGAACACAAAGCATCCTACTTAAAATTATGCTCTACGCCTCTAATTCTCCGTTCCTCTGTGTTACGCTTTTCTAAAAATCTGTCGGATTCTACAACACTCTCTTAGGCTAACACCTAATACCTAGCTACTCTCCATATTTGCCTTGTACCACGCCACAGTCCGCCGCAAGCCTTCTTCAAATGTGACAATCGGCGCGAAGTCCAGCAAGTCGGCTGCTTTGTCGATATTAGCGCGAGAATGCAAAATATCTCCGGCACGCGGCGCATCATGAATGGCTGCAACATCTATCTCTAGCACCTTATTGAGCATTGTCACCAATTCATTGAGCGAAACTTGCCCACCCGTTGCCAAATTCATCATTTGACCAGCAGCGTCAGGCGCTTCGGCAGCGAGTAAATTGCCATGCACCACATTATCAATATAGGTAAAATCGCGTGATTGCTGACCATCACCAAAAATAACGGGACGTTTGCCTTGCAACATCAGCGTAATGAATTTCGGAATCACCGCCGCATAGTGTGAATTAGGGTCTTGCCGTGCGCCAAAGACATTGAAGTAACGCAAGGCAACTGTCTCAAGGTCATAACATTCATTGAAGACTTTACAGTAATATTCAGCCGCCAATTTTGCCGCGCCATAGGGTGAAATCGGAGCCGGTGTCATTGTTTCTAACTTGAACTCACCTTCTTGGTCGCCATACGCTGCGGATGATGCGGCATAGACAACCCGTCGTACCCCTGTTTCTTGTGCCGCTTTGAGAACATGCAGTGTTCCGGTTACGCAATGGGCATGAGTTTCCAGAGGCGTTTCGACACTCAATGGGACACTCGCCAATGCCGCCTGATGAAAAATGACTTCTGCCCCTTCAAATACCGGATGCAATGTCTCAAATTCCGTGATGCTGACCCGATGAATGGATAAATCGCCACCCAATGATTGTAGATAATCGAGATTTTCTTGTTTGCCTGTCAGCATATTATCGACAATGCGAACGGTTTGCCCGTCTTGAATCAATCGTGTCGCAATGTGTGAGCCAATGAAGCCTGCGCCACCTGTGACAACATATGTTTTCTTCGCCATGTATTCCTCAATGATTGCGTGTGAATAAATTAACCATTTTTACGCTTATAATTGCTTTTCCTGTTGATAACGCAGCCGAATCCACCACATTGAAGCCCATAACAGGAATAACGTTCCAATCCCGAAAACACCGAGTCGCCAAGCGAGATACGCGGGTGCGGCACTCACGAGAAAACCGATGCCACCAAATAGAATACACATGGCATATAGAATAAACAGTGTTTTGCGAGCATTAAAGCCAATCGCTTGAATACGATGACTCGTGTGGTCACGTCCGGCTTGTGTCGGCGAACGTTTCTCTGATACTCGTGTCCAGACAACGAGATTAATATCGAAAATCGGCAATGCCAGCACCAAAATCGGAATCATCCATGTGACTCCGAGTGGCTGCGTGGCAAAATTCAGCTTGATAGCCAATGTTGCCAATAAGTACCCCAATGGTAATGCACCCATATCGCCCATAAACGTACTTGAGGGCGCGAAATTATATGCCAAAAACCCAACTGCACTCCCGAAAATAGCTGCCGCCAACAACGAAACTAGCACTTGTCCCTGTGTGAGTGCAATCAGCAAAAACCATCCTGCCGCAATCGCCGACAAGCCGGCTGTGAGACCATCCATATTATCGAGAAAATTAGTCGCGTTGGTCAGCGCAACCACCCAGATGAGCGTCAGGGGTATATCTATGAAAGCAAACCCGAACATGCGAATCTGTATCCCGAAGAAGACAAGTACACTCGCTGCGAGAAATTGCATCCCGAATCGTAAACGCCAACTGAGGTTATAGCGGTCATCGAATGCGCCAACAATCGTTAGCAAGCCTGCCCCAGCAACAATCGCCGCTAATTCTTTGATATGTTGTGGCGGACTGAATAACAGCACTGATACAGTCAGGCTGATATAGATTGCCAAACCGCCCATCATCGGCTTATGGTCTTTATGCGTTTTGCGTGCCTGATTCGGCTTATCAACCACACCCAAACGCATTGCAATTTGCCGCGAAAGAGGTGTCAAGCCAAGTGATGTCGCAAAGCCCACGATTAGTATGGGAATATATTGTAATGTCGCGTCCATGTGCCAACTACTCTAATTATCCGAATTTGTAGTGTGCGCCCGTTCGATAGAAAACAATGCAACAGGGTCTATTTCAAGTTGGTGCAAAATCTAAAACCAACCTATTTCATCCAAAAATAACCTTCTTTGATGTAGGGGCGTACCCATGTGTGCGCCTGTTCGATAGAAAACAATGCAACATCGCAATTTCACCAAGTTACGATAACAGTATATAGTGGGAATGGGCAAAGATAAAAGGTGAAAGTGAGATTGTCACTTTTCGAGAACGACTATCCTCTTTACACTAATTGCCTAAAAAAGCATCCACACAAGGATATTTCAATGGCGATTGATTATGTGATTGATTATGACTGTGAGCCAAAGCGCAAACTCACTACAGATGGCATCTTAGAGCGCATCAAAGGGCAAGAACGTGCCGCGATGATTATTCGACTATTTCGTGAAAATGGTGATGAGCGTCCGCCGTCTGAAATGGGCTTTGACTTCACACGGCGCACCTCCGAAGGCGAAGAAGAAACCGAACTGATTGTCGTGCAAGATATTCTCGATAAATCTGATGAACTCAAACCGCTAGAGCATCATTGTCGCGGCTGCCCTGCCAATCGCACAGGAACACCTTTCGGCTGCATGGGATTTGTGCAGTATCCCATCAGTGGCAAGGCAGAAGCATGGTTGCTGAATCAATTGCCGTCAATCAAAGAGCCGCTAGTATGGCTCTTACTCAAGCAAGGTATCGAAAATTTCCAATATGATGGACAAACCGTGGCAGCACTACGCCAACAAAGTGATACCTATTTTGAAGATAATCAGGCGGCAGTGCGCTTTTTGGGCGATTTCAGCATTAATGCCAATCAAGTGCTTGAGATGATATTCACAGTCGGCGATATTATCCCCAATCATGCGGCAGTCTTGCTCTTATTTTACAATGCCATTGAACGCAGCGAACTAGAAGCTGATTCCATCATGAAGCTCGCGCCAGCGACTCCTGAGAAGATTGAGGCATTTCCATTTTTGCACCAAATCATGCCCATTGACGATAGCACAACGGCAGAACTCAAAGAATTTTTTCAGGCACTTTGGTTGGCATGGTCACTGAACGTCAAAGTCAAAGTCGATGCTTAATCCTCAAGGAAAAAGCCCCTTCCGAGGTAGAGCATTATCGCAGATAGTTTCAGTAAACCACAGATTCGGGTTTCTTTATGATTGCTAAAAACTGAGATATCGCAAGCGATTAGCAGAGGAATAGCTGGATTAAGTGCGTCAGTTGCCAGCACAATTTCTACTGACAACTGAAGACTAAAAACTCTTTAGCGTTTGTCTATCGAGACATAATCGCGTGCGCCTTCGCCGATATAAATCTGGCGTGGGCGATTAATCCGCATCGAAGGGTCATTTCTCATTTCGTGCCATTGCGCTATCCAACCCGGCAAGCGTCCCAGAGCAAACATGACCGTAAACATATCGACAGGAATACCCAATGCCCGATAGATAATCCCACTGTAGAAATCGACATTAGGATACAATTTGCGGCTCACAAAGTAATCATCATTGAGGGCAATATCTTCCAGACCACGCGCAATATCGAGTAAGGGGTCTTCTTTGCCCAGTTCGCTCAACACATCATCAGCCGCTTCTTTAAGAATCAGCGCCCGTGGGTCAAAATTCTTATAGACACGATGTCCGAAACCCATCAAACGGAAGCCTGACGATTTATCTTTTGCCATATCCATATATTTGGAGTAATCGCCGCCATCTGCCTGAATCATTTCCAGCATTTCTAGCACCTTCTGGTTCGCGCCACCATGTAAGGGTCCCCATAATGCGCTGATTCCGGCACTAATTGAGGCGAAAAGATTGGCTTGGCTACTACCAACCATCCGAACAGTCGAGGTACTGCAATTCTGCTCATGGTCTACATGCAAGATAAGCAACATATCCAATGCTTTTTCAATGATAGGCGAGACTTCATACGGCTCGGCAGGAACAGCAAACATCATATGCAAGAAATCGCCCGTATAACTCAGGTCATTGCGCGGATAAATATAGGGCTGACCAATAGACTTTTTATAGGCAAAGGCAGCTAAAGTCTTGAATTTCGCAATCAGGCGGATGATGTTGAGATTAATCGCTTCGGGGTCATCGGATTCAGGGTAGAAGGCAGAGAGCGAAGTCACCATAGAAGACATGACCGCCATCGGATGTCCGCCGCGTGGGTAGCCTTCAAAGAACTTTTTCATATCTTCATGGAGCAGCGTATGGCGAGTCAGCGTATTTTTGAAGGTTTCATATTCGGCTTGATTGGGCAGTTTTCCATTGACCATCAAGTAGCATACTTCAACAAAACTAGATTGTTTGGCAAGTTGCTCAATCGGATAGCCACGATAACGCAAAATGCCTTCTTCGCCATTAATAAAGGTAATCGCACTCTGACACGAGCCTGTATTGCCATAACCGGGGTCATAAGCAATCGCGCCACTTGTGCCACGCAATTTTGTTACATTAACGCCGACTTCGTTTTCCGAGCCGACAATCACTGGTAGTTCATAGGTTTTGCCATTCAAATTCAGGGTGGCATTCGACATAGGGGTTTCCTCCAAAATACGTTATCAACAAATACAGCATAACGGACACAAGAGACCGTTAGGAAAGCTGCCTCTAGTAGTGATTACAGGTACAACCGCACCTATAACAAGAGTATCAGGCATTAGGTTTGTCGCAAAGTGCCAAACGATTTTATGGAGCATGTCAGTTGTCATATGTTTCCGCTAAGTTGTCTTCGATTCATAAGCAAATTACGACCATTTGTGCTACGCTAGAAACATCAGTAAACTAGAGTACAATAGACAGATGTTGCCATATATAGGAATAAGCCCCTGAGGAAAAAATAGCATCATGCCCAATTTACAAATCACCCTGCGCGAACATGATGAAGGTCTGCTGCCCACACTAGCACAGTTATGGGGCATCAAGGCTAAAAACTTGTCCAACGAAAAAATGCTAGAAACTTTGCATGAGGCGATGCTTAATCCGACACAAGCTGAAAAAGTGTGGGATTTGCTCAATGATGCCGAACGGGGCGCGTTGCAATCACTCCTCAGCCAAAAAGATTTTTCTATGCCGCAAAAGATGTTCGAGCGGCTATTTGGCAAAATTACCAAAATGGGGCGCGGTGCTATTGAGCGCGAACAGCCTCAAAAAAATCCAACAACTGTTGCCGATGGACTCTTCTATCGGGGATTTATCAGCACAAGTTTTGAAAATGCTAAAAGTGGCGCAAAACCTGTCATCTATGTTCCCAATGATATGGTAGATAGTTTGCCCGTTCATAAAACTCAATATGAGGGCTTGGAAAATGAGCCACTACCACACGCACCTCAAATGAGTATTCAACAATTAGAGCCGCTTGAAGATGAATTTTTGGAACACATTGAACAAGCTAATACCTCGATAGTTGATGATATGGCAACGCTGTTAGCTTATCTCCGCATTGAAGGTGCAGGAGTTGAAGATAATGTACTCTTGCCTGTTGATGTCGAACGCATTCATCGTTTCATGTTAACAGGTGGCGATATCCGCATGAATTTTATGCTGGGTATCGGTGTCAGTGCTGATTTGATTACATCGCAAGAAGGGCGTGCATTTCCCAAACGTGTTGGCTTGCAAAAATGGCTAACGATGCCGCGTAGTGAACAAGTTCGTGCGCTCCTAGAAGCATGGAAAACAAGTTCAATCTATCAGGACTTATGGCATGTCCCCGGTTTACACCCCGACCCCGATGCCGGCTTTCCGTATGACCCACTTGTTGGACGCAATGCTTTAGTTGAATTTCTGAAAAAATTAGTGCCGCCGCAAGATTGGTGGTCACTGGACGAATTCATTGAAGCAGTGAAAGCGATTGAGCCGGATTTTCAACGTCCCGGTGGCAATTATGATAGTTGGTATATTCGCAACGATGGCGGCGAGTATCTGCATGGCTTTGAAAGTTGGGATGCAATTGAAGGTGCTTTAATTGAATTTTATATTAAAGGACCCATGCACTGGTTAGGTCTGACTGATATTGCCGAAGATGCAGCGCGATTGACCGCTTATGGGCGTGCTTTTATTGCTGCTGTGGATTGGCCCAAGCCCCCTGAACAATCTGACACTGTAGATGTGAAAGACGATGGCACAGTTCTTGTCTCGCGCAAGGTCTCGCGGGTTGACCGTTTCCAAGTTGCACGGTTTAGCACATGGCTAGAAGGGGGCGACCCTTATGTTTATCGCTTAGATGGCGATGGTATTCAGATGGCAACGTCACAGGGCATTACAACACAACATATCACGACATTCCTCAAACGGCAGTTAGGTGACAAACCGATACCGCCTGTCGTCGCCAAATTGCTTGCTACATGGCAAACAGGGGCAACAGCCGCCGTCACATTTGAGACATTGCTTGTTTTACGAACGACATCTCCTGAAGTGATGGAAAAAATCTATAACGAACCTGCCCTACGGCGTTATCTCGGCGCACGACTGGGTCCCATGGCGTGTGTCATTCGTGATGGACAGGAAGCTGATTTACAAGTGGCTTTGGGCGAAAGTGGTATCAAAGTGGAGACGACTTAAGTACTGACGTTACGCACTTGTCGATTTATCAGCCGTTCGTATTTAACACAGCGATGAGTCGTCAGTTATCAGTTTACAGTTGGGTGAACTTCTTAGACTATCTTGCTGAAAACTGTGAACTGTAAACTAAGCACCCGAATATCATCCTCAATACAGTTGTGCTATTGGTCTGATGATTTGTTCCTGCGTATCGTGAGTTGAGTATTTTAAGGAAAAGTAGGCGAAAGACCTTACAATCTGTAAAGGCAAATCTTGCGTGGTCGCCCTTCGGTGTTTGATTTCTTTCGAGACCCGACATTGATTAGCAACAAAGCCCTGAGTTCTCCGTAATGAGACATAGACTTCCCCTAATCAAATTTTTACACTCAGGCACTACACTGAGGTCGTATCTATCTGTATGATGATGGCTAATCGACTGATTTACTTGGCGCATAACATACGATTGCCCACTGATTGCCTACTTATAGAAGGACGCTACATGGCAGTAAGACCATCGGACACGCGCATCACTACGCTACCACAGGGATTAAGCACATATGACGTTCAACAACGGGTAAAACGTGGCGAAACGAACCAGTATCAAGCACGAGTCACGCGCACGTATTGGGATATTTTCCGTGACAATGTGCTGAATCTCTTCAACATTGTACTGCTTATCTTGTTGGTGATTGTCCTGATTATGCAAGATTATGGGACTGTTCTTGTGGCGGGTATGAGTGTCGTGACGAACACGATATTGGGCATGATTCAGGAGATGAATTCCAAACGCAAGCTGGATAATCTCGCGGCGCTGACTGTACAAAATGCCTTCGTGTGGCGTGATGGCAAAAAGCAAGAAATCCCAATGCGCCAAGTCGTCAAAGACGATATTCTGATTCTGGAACCCGGTATTAAAGCGGTTGTTGATGGCGAAGTAATCCTGAGTGACGCGCTCGAAATGGACGAATCGATGCTCACAGGAGAAAGTGATGCTGTTTTTAAGCAAGCAGGTCTCGAAGTATTGAGTGGGTCATTTTGTGTGGCAGGAACAGGGCTGATGCGTGCGACTCGCGTTGGCAAGCATAGTCATATTAATCAATTGAGCGAAATCGCCAAAACGTACAAGAATGTTCGGACACCAACGCAAAAACGGCTTGATATTTTTGTCGAATTGTCAGTTATCGTCATGGTAATTTTTGTTCCCCTATTGTTTGTTCGTAATTTATTGGTCGAAGAACCGCCCCTCTCGATTTTGGATGCTATTCGTAATGTCGTTGTTTTCGTGACGACACTTGTTCCCCAAGGATTGGTACTGACAGGCATTATTTCGCTGACGATTGGCGCGATAAAAATCAGCCAACGCGAAACCCTTGTGCAAAAAGTCAATGCTGTTGAATCACTGGCAAATGTGACGGTACTGTGCTTTGATAAAACGGGAACACTGACAAAAAATGAATTAACAGTCGATGAGATTATTCCCCTCAACAGCGAAACAGAAGCCGAAATCACGCAGCACCTTGCGGATTATCTTGATAACTTAGCCCATCACAATCGGACAGCCGATGCCATCAAGCAGTATACCGATAGCCGTACAGCCGCTAATGGCGCACGCAAAGTACGCGAAGTCCCCTTCACATCAGAGCGCAAATGGGGTGCAGTCGTCTTTGAACACGAAACTTTGATTCTCGGCGCGACAGAACGTGTCTTGGTAGATAATCATCCTGCGAGACAGCAAGTTATCGAATTGAGCAAGCAAGGGAAGCGCGTTTTAGCCTTTGCAAAAATAGATGCTGCCCCATCCGGCAACCGCCTTATTGAGCGCGGAAACCCGATAGCACTCATTGTCTTGAGTGACACTATACGCGACGATATTCAAGACACTTTGCAAGCCTTCCGCAACGAAAATATTCAACTGAAGGTTATCAGTGGCGATAACTTAGAGACCGTCAAAGCAGTTGCCGCACAGTCGGGTATGGATACGACGATTGCTTATACAGGTGAAGACATTAATGCCATGCGCGATGCTGATTTGGAAATCGCGGTCAGTGAGGCACAGGTCTTTGCACGGATTGACCCTCATGCCAAACAACGCATTGTGAAGGCATTACAACGACGTGGCGATTATGTGGCAATGGTCGGTGATGGCGTGAATGATGTGCCGGCATTGAAACAGGCTGAACTCGCTATTGTGATGAATGATGGGACGCAAATCAGCAAAGATATTGCCGATATTGTCTTGCTCAATAATGCCATGTCTACCTTGCCGCTTGCCTTCCGCGAGGGGACAGTCATCACACAAACGATTTTTGCAGCAACAAAATTATTCCTGACACGCGCTATATCGCATATCTCCTTATTTGTGCTTGTTCTCTTCATGGCACTGCCTTTCCCCAATACGCCTGTTCAAATCGCTTGGTTAACGCTTGGCAGTCTAAACATCCCAGCGACATTGATCACTGTGCTTATTTTTCGTCCACAATTGATGCGAAATTTCCGTGATGATGTCTTGGATTATAGTGTTATCGGGGGTATGATTGGCGGTATCACATTTACTTTGCTGTTTACTGTCACTTATTTTGGCACAGGGCGTAATGTCGATTTAGCGCGCAATGCCTCCATGATTTACCAGACTTTGTTCAATGCCTATATTGTCATGACGATTATGGGGGTCGATTTTTACCAGCCCAAAAGTTTTATCCAGCAATGGCGCGTTGTCGTCACGATGCTTGTCTTGGCGACTATCACCATTTGGGCTTCATATCTCGTCCCCTACATTGTTGAAACAACACCCCTGAGTTTTGCCAGCCATCCTTTGATTTTCATCCTCATTGCGGCATTGATGGGCTTGTCGATGGTATTGATGGCACAATTTTTGAGGCAACGGGCGCTACTCTATCGCTTATGGTCACTGACGCACCGTGACGATAAGTCGCTTGATGGCATCATCCTTGAGACTTGAGCAAAATGTGTGGCTGACATCGCTATTTGGAGATTCATCGTGGTAGAAGTTCATAAGAATCATTCTATATATTGCCATCCTTTAGAACCATTCTGGTGTGAACTGCGTAAACGTAGATAGAACGTTTCGATTAGAATATGGAGAGCATCAGGATGTCTGACAAAAAAGTGAAGAACGATAAACGTAAGGTGGAATGGGCATTTGATTTTGCCAATATTGGTGAAAGTTTCAGTAACGTGATGGAATCGTTGCGGAGTGAAGAAGAACTCACTATAAGCGAATTCAATGTGCCGAAAGCTGATGTAGAATCTGCCCATGTCACTGTGAAATTCTCTGTAGCGCAGGGATTTGTCCAAGCCCTTGAAGATGGTAGCGATGATTTGTTCAAGGCAACTATTCATCATGTCGGCGAAGTCGAATTTACAGATGAGGGCGACACAAGCAAAACGATTGCCGTCAAGCAGAAAGGGAAATTTGGTTTTTCTGCTAACCCCCTCAAACAAGGCTTAACGGCTTTTTCCAATCGCAATGATTTGAAGTGGGATATTAACCTGTCGCCCGATGTACCTCTGAGCCTCAATATTGATGGCGGCATTGGTCCCACAAAACTTGATTTATCACGTTTGCAATTGCACAACCTCAAGGTGGATACGGGCATCGGCACACTTGACATGATTCTGCCGCCACAAGACAAGAAAATTGAAGCCGATATTGATGGTGGTGTAGGACAAACGAAAATCTACGTTCCTGATAACGCTGATATCATATTGAATATTGACGGCGGCGTGGGTGAAATTGAGGTTACGGTGTCATCAAATGATGCTGTACAAGTCATGGCAGAAGGCGGAATCGGCTCTGTGAAAGTACCCGACTCACTGAAACGCATCACAAAGTCGGATATGCTGGAAAAAGGCAAGGTATGGCAATCAGAAGGTTTTGATTTAGCCCAACGTCGTATCAGCATTCGCTATGACGGTGGCGTGGGTGAATTCAAAATGTGTCATGCCGAAATAGTCTAAACTTGGATGAACTGTTGCCAAAACTCTGTGATGTTCATCGTTACGAATCAGGACAAATGACCTTATTGGAAGGCTATAATCCTGTGTCACACTATCTCTATAAAGAGAATCAATCTTAATAGAAAGGTGTGCGTCATGACAAAGGTGCTTGTGACTTTTGCCAGTTCGCATGGCGCAACGGCAGAAATCGCACAGACCATCGGTACGGTACTGCGAAAGAACCAATTGCTCGTTGATGTCACGCGGATTGAGGGGGTTAAAGACGTAAATCAATATGATGCCATTGTACTAGGCAGTGCAATTTACACAGGCGAATGGATGGAATTAGCGAAGGCATTTTTACATGAACACGCTGAAATCCTGAAAAAACAATATGTCTGGATTTTTTCAAGTGGACCAACAGGAGAAGGCAATCCGATTGAACTTCTGGATGGTGTGCTATTTTCGCTCAGTGTAGAAGAAATCATCAAGCAAATACAGCCGCGTGATGTGGCTGTGTTTGGCGGCAAGATTGACTTGCGACGCTTACGGAAGGATGAACGGCTTATTGTTAAAGCGGCAAATGTGCCGAAAGGCGATTTTCGGAATTGGCACGCCATAAAATTCTGGGCGCAACAGATTGCCGATGCACTCAAAATAGTTGCGATTGATACGCCATGTGATAAAGCCCTTCTTCCTGTTGCCAAGTGAAACAAGGTCTTGTTGTCCTTAGGAACAGAAATTAAATAACTCTAGCAATCGTTGTTCCAACAGTTTGGGAATAAGCGTGAAAAGTTATCAGTTTTTAGTCATCAGTTGTCAGAAAAACAATTATCCTGAACTGAAAACTGTGAACTGAAAACTATAAA
>JAUZRW010000140.1 GCA_030950085.1 Anaerolineae bacterium | reverse complement strand
ACTATAAATATCGCGCCCTAATTCATCTGTTCCCATCCAATGGGCGGAACTCGGCGGTTGGAGACGGTCTCGCACATTTTGTTCTAGGCGGCTAAAAGGGGCAATTTGTGGGGCAAGTAAGGACAAGCCTATCCAAGCAATAACCACGATAAGTCCGATAACGACAACTGGATTATGGCGTAGATTTCGGATAACGATAGAACTTAAACTGCGCGTGTTATCACTAGCTGATAGAGGCTCAGAAAGTTGGGCAACATCGGACATATTTCAGCTATCCTAATCGTATGCGAGGGTCAAGGAAGTAGTACAAAATGTCAACGAAGAAATTAGCCACCACATAGATGAGTGCAATCAACATACTCACGCCCATAATGGCAGGGAAATCTTGCGATGTCGATGCACGAAACGCATAGCGCCCAATACCGGGCCACGCGAAAATCGATTCTGTCAGTACCGCACCGGCCATCAAGTTACCATATAACAAACCAATCATAGTGACGACAGGAATGAGCGCATTTGATAAACCATGCCGAAACAAGACCCGATCTTCACGGAGTCCTTTCGCACGCGCCGTTCGGATGTAATCTTGACCAAGCACTTCTAATAAGGATGAGCGTGTAATACGTGCAATAATACCAGAAACAAAACTTCCAAGCACAAAGCTAGGCAAAATGAGGTGCGAAACAGCATTGAGAAAAGTCTCCCATTGTCCAGCCAATAAGCTGTCGATGGTCAAAAATCCAGTGACTTGCGGTGGGTCTCTTACCAGAAAGTCCAAACGACCCGGACCCGCGACCCATCCTAATTTGGCATGAAACAATGTCAAACCCATTAAAGCCAATAAAAATATCGGGAAACTCACACCGATTAAAGCAAATATACGGACGACATAATCAAAAATAGAATTGCGCCAAACAGCAGATATGACACCGAAAAAGATACCCATTGCAAGACCAATAACAATCGCAAAAGTTGCTAGTTCAATTGTCGCCGGCAAAAATTGTTGAATATCTTCGCGCACGGGATTTCTCGATTTAATCGAAACACCCATATCACCTTGCAGCAAATTTCCTAGATAGGTGAAATACTGTTCTATCGGCGATTTATCCAAACCCCACCGCGCCCGAAATGCAGCCACCAATTCTTCATTATTGAGCGCATTTTGCGGCAAATTAGCATTAATCGGGTCTGCTGGTACCGCATTGGCAATAATAAATGATACTACGGTAATACCGAGTATCAGAGGGATGGCAAAAAGGATGCGTCTAACAATGTATTTATGTAAAGGCATAGGTGCAAATTTCGCTAGTGCAATCATACGAGTGAATTATTACATTCACCCACAAAAAATGACGGGAGTGTACTATAAATACACTCCCCATAATCTTAATGTTAGTTGGTGATAACTATCCTGAACGGCTCAGTATCGCTAAGTCCATACCCCATTCCGGATGCCAGATATAACCTTCAATATCCGAACGGAAAGCAGTCTGAATCGCTGGCACATTGAAGGGAGCATATGCGCCATTTTCTTGTGTCCATGCTTGCAGTTCGCCAAAGATTGCTAGGCGTGCCATCATGTCAGATTCGGACTGCGCCTGTGCAATCATATCCAAAATTTCTTGTGGCACAGAATCTTCTGTCCAGTTAGTACGTTCTGCTGCCACTTTACCACCTGGCAAGAACGACAAGAAATCTACAGGGTCAAGAATATCTGGACCCCAGAACCAATAAGAAAATCCTTGTTGACCATTACGGTATTCTTCCAGTGAAACTTGTACTTCTCCCGGACGCAAACTGACAACAATACCAACTTCTGCTAAGTCAGCTTGAATCTTTTGGGCATTGGTGCTGAGGTTAACACCCGCAAATGTGAAGTCAGGATAACTGAGTTCAACTTCAAAACCATCGGGATAACCAGCTTCTGCCAAAAGTTCACGCGCTCGGTCTAGGTCGCGGGTAAAGGCTTGGTCTTGTCCATATGCCCCTTGTAGACCAATCCACATATTGGTACCCGGTGTTACGCTACCGCCCCACAAATCACGATAACCTTCGTAGTCCAAGGCATAGCGCACGGCTAAAGCAACATTAGGGTCAGCCATTGGACCACCAATTTCGGGGTCACGATTCATCAAAATGAAGTGTGTCCATGTGCTAGTTCCACTATAAATCGTAATATCGGCATTATCACCCATCGTCGAAATCTGGTCAGGTGTCAAATCAGTCGCAATATCAATATCACCGGATTCAAGCGCCACTTTCTGCGTTGCCGATTCAGAAATGTTGACAATAATCACACGGTCAAAAAATGGTGCTTCACCCCAATAATTAGGATTACGAACCAGCACTGTTTCTTCCTGTGGTGTCCAACTCTCTAGCATATAGGGTCCAGAGCCTGCCGAATTTTGATTGAAGAAGTCTTGTGCTGTATCCATCTCGGCAGCATCAGCAGCATCGGTTCCGCCTGCCGCACGAACTTCATCATCATTAGCAATCGAAAATGCCGTATTCACAACCTCAGATAAAAATGAGGGACGCGGTTCTGCTAGTGTCACCACAACTGTTAAATCATCAACAGCCGTGACACCCATAATCGCATCTGCCAAGAATGAGGGATTGCTTTGTACATTCTGTAGACGTGTCCATGAGAAAACCACATCAGCAGCCGTCACGGGGTCGCCATTGGCAAAAGTGGCATCGTCACGCAGATTAAATGTATAGACCAAACCGTCATCTGACACTGACCATGATGAAGCGAGATTCGGTTCAATAGAACTGGCATCTCCATCGGGGAATGTCACCAATGTGTCATAGGTGGCACGGTGAACAATACCGCTAGTCGGGTTAAAGGCATAGGCAAGGTCATACGACTCTGTCACCTCAGAATGTCCAATAACCAATACTTGCTCATCTTGTGCGTTTACACTGAATACCAGTGAAACAAAAACAAGCAGCAAAACAATAAGTCGTAAGCTACGGTTAGCAACCATCACAATATTCCTTCCTCTATTATATTTCTAAATTAATGTATTTTTTCAGCCTAAAGTATAGCAGTAACACACAGTTATAGATATTAAAGATAGATTTTAAGTGGAATCCCCTCAGTAAGCAAATTTTGGATGTATACCATTCAATGACAATGCGGCGACAGTTTGCTATATTGTGTACTATCGTTCGGTTTTGACAGCAGTGATAGGGATAAACAGATGGATTACAGCAATCGAATCAATCAATTTCAAGAATTATTAGGAGCAGTGGCTGACATTGCATTTTTCCCTGTATCGGCAGATTTGGAATATCTAACGGGTGTGCCGCGTGATACGCCTTCTTTCGGGGCAACTATGCACCCCGGCGCATGGTTAGAAGGGGCATGGTTTAACCCTAAGCATGAGCCAATCCTTGCGCTACCGCGTATGACAGCCGAATTCGGGGGTTTAGAGCGACTAAGCGGCATACAAATGCGTATTTTGGGCGATTGGGACGACACCGCTTCTATGGTACAAGGTTTTCTCGATTCGTTTGGCATATCAGGGAAAGTGCATGTTGCGATTGGCGATAAAACCGAAGGCGAAACGACATCTCATCTGCATCAGTTATTGCCCGAAGCGACATTCGTATCCGCAACGGATATATTGCGAAAAATGCGTGTCATCAAATCTGATGAAGAAATTGCTGTCATGAAAAAAGCAGGGGAAATCACCGAAGCTGCCTTTGCTGATGTCTGTACGAAGTTGAAACATGGCATGACCGAACTCGATATTGTCACGGAAGTTGATTACCAATTACGCCGTCATGGTTCATTGGGACCTTCCTTTACAACATCGCTCTATAATTCTGGTCCAAATCATCCCTTATTATTTGGTCAGCGCGAAGCAACATGGTCGCGTGTCCTAACACCGCCTGTATCAATCCTATTTGATTTTGGTGCAATTTATAATGGTTTTTGCTATGATTATGGACGCACCGTGTTCTTTGGTGAACCGGATGCTGAATTTTTGCGTATCTACAAACTCATCATGGATTCTCAAGCGGCGGGTATTGCAGCGATGCGTGCCGGAAAAGTCACGACTGAGGAAGTTGATGCAGCCGCCCGACAAGTTATCATTGATGGCGGTAAAGCAGAAGAATTTCGGCATCGACTCGGACACGGCATTGGCATGGATGTTCACGAACCCCCTTTTCTGACACAAGGCAACAAGACAGTCATCCAAGAAGGCATGTTGTTTACAGTTGAACCTAGCATTACACAATTTGACACGTTCTCAGCGCGAGTCGAAGATGTGGTTGTTGTACGTCCGCAGGGTGGCGAACCCCTGACATCAGGATTCCAAGAATTACAAATCATTGACTAGCAAAATATCTGGTAATAAATCACGAAAAGATGAAGCACAAAGAACATGGAGAACACAACAATTCCAGTTCAAAATTTTTCTTTGCGGCTTTCATTCTTTGCAATTAGCATTTTCTAAGAAACTTTTAGCTCTCTATACAATATTGGAATAAAACTGTCTACTTCATCACATTCCACAGCATCAGATTACTTGCCATGTCTTGATTTTGCGATGTGAAATCACTATACTCGTTAATCATATGCTTCTGCACGGATTCATAGGACGAATTTATAGATGATGCAACGTGAGCGAGTTACTGAAGATATTTATATTTTCACCAGTGAATTATATGTACACGTCACAGCTGGGGTTATCGCTACAAGCGAAGGTTTAGTCCTCATTGACACCTTATTGTACCCAGAAGAAACGCTGCAAATCAGAAATTTTATCGAAACACGTCTCAACCAACCAGTGGCATATATCATCAATACGCATCATCATGCCGACCATACAACAGGCACGAGTTTTTTCCACGATGCTCCAGTTATTTCGCATCTTAAGTGTCGTGAATTGCTAAATACTCGTGGACGTGAGAGTTTACAACGGTCTAAAGAAAAAGCCTCGGATATGGCAGATGTTAAATTGGTTTTGCCAACCATCGTTTTTGACAACAAAATGACATTGCGTATTGGTGGAAAAACCTTACACCTTGAGCATTCGCCCGGTCATAGCCCCGACTCAATTGTGGTGTGGATAGAAGAGGAAAATGTGCTATTTGCTGCTGATACTGTGATGCCAATCCCCTATTTTGTGGATGGTAGTTACGACGATTTTCTAGCTTCGTTAAAGAGATTACAGGGACGAGGCTTTGAAAATATTGTGCAAGGTCATGGCGAAATTATCTTACGCGGCGAAGTGGAGAAAAAAATTAAGAGCGATATCAATTATTTAGAAAAACTCAGGATTGCAGTTGATAAGGCATTGGTATCATCCACAACTCCTGCCAAAATCGACAAAGCCCTCGCATCCATCAAAGTGGGTGCTTGTGGTAAAAGTCATATTTTGTTAAATGGTGCTGTGGAGCAGTTACATTATCAGAATATTCTCGCCTTAGCAGAACAACGGCACGAAATGATTCTATTGCAAACTGAATAACTCAGATTAGTGAATGTAAGGAAAATAATGATGGTTGAAGATGTTAATTATTTAACACCAGAAGGCAAAATAGAACTGGAACAAGAACTGCATCGGCTCAAAGAATATGACCGCCCCGCACTAGCCGCAAAACTCAAAGAAGCCGTGGCAATGGGCGATCTCAAAGAGAATGCAGATTATCACGATACCCGCGAAAAAATGAGTCTTATGGATGGTAAGATTCTACGACTTGAAACCGTTTTACGGGATGCTATCGTTGTCGAAAATGATGGCACGTCAGATATGGTTCGCATTGGGTCAAAAGTCACTATCCGCGAAGTTGGAGAAGACGAAGACGAAGTATTTATGATTGTCGGTCAGGCAGAGGCTAATTCGCTAGAGGGCAAAATCTCCTCAAAAAGCCCAATTGGGGCAGGACTCTTGAACCGAAAGAAAGGCGATAAAATCAAGGTTGAAACACCGAATGGCACAATCACCCTCAAAATAAAAAAAATCAAGTAAAAACACCTAATTTTGCTGATTTCAAACGCCCTATCATCTGATGAGGGCGTTTTCGATTCATGATATTGAATGAGGTGTGTTGTTAAAAAGAGTGGGAACAATGCCCACTCTTCATCATCTTAGTCATTTCCTAAAGGAGTAAAATCTCCTGTGCCACCAAAGGGGTCATCTTCCGACGGTGGCAGGTTTCCACCCAAAGGATTTTGCAATGGCGGTGGTTGTAAGGGCTGCAATCCCGTTGATGCTGGCGGCGGTTGTTGCATGGGGGGTTGCAACGGCGGCGGTTGCAATGATTGTTGTCCCGGCAGTGTTGGCGGTGGGTCAAGGGTCAGATTATCATAATCAGACATCGACAATCCACCCGATGGTGCTATGGGAGGTGGGTCAAATTGTATGTCGTCATAGGCTGCCATATCTGGCGCACCTGCGGGGGTGGGTGGCGGCGCAGCAAACTCACCAATGCTAGGCGTATTTACCCCTGCACTTGCCGCACTACCATCTTTACGCCATGCAGCAATCGGCATCTGGAAGCTCTCAAAGCGTCCATTAGCACCAACTTGTAAACTCTTCATTTCGCCCTGCAAGCGCAGCTTATCAGAATCGACAATGAGTTTCACACCATCTTTTGCCACAATCAAATCTGATGGATTCTCTAAACTGGCTTCAATCCGCCCACGAATAGCAGGGTCATTGTAACCGGCTTCTGTGATGAAGACTTTTTTCTTATCTTGCTGCGTGAACATATCAAACAACCACATTTCAACTGCAACTTTATCGGGGGCAACTGCTTCAGCAACTGTCGCGCCACATTGCCCAAGAAAGTCTCCTCCTTGGTCTAGTGGCAATTCGATTTCAAACGAGTCGTCATATTCTCGATTTGAGGCGAAAATAGAGAGTGTCTTCATGATAGGTTCGCCCAAAGCAGCATCGACCTCAACAACCAAACTACGTTTGGCATCTGCGGCATCTTGAGCAGCTTTCCGAGCTTGGTGTTCAATTTTTCTTCGTTCGGCATATTCTTTATTGGTCATCGCCTTGATATTATCCAACATCGGCGCAACAACAATCGGCTGGATAAGCAACCGCCATAACAAAACGACAATTGGGACTACAATGCCGATTAGGACAATCAATAAGAGAATCTGCCAAATACTCGTCAACAATCCCCCAGCGTCGGGTTGTGGTGCGCCTGTCAGTTCTGCTGGGAGTATTCTTTGTAAATGTTGCAATGCCACAACATCATCTGAATCCGGAGTAGCTTCACTCAAGAGGCGATTAACAGTAGCAAGTGGGTCAGAAACGCGACTGACCAAATCAATAGCTTCCGTATCATTGTAATTCCCAACGGAAGCGGCTATAGCCACCATCTTGACCCATTGGTCTTGTGCATTTTGGTTCAGCCGTTCAGGATTAGCCCCTGTAAAGACTGCCGGAAACAATGCCCATGCCCAAATTAAGCCAATAATTGCGCCTAAAATAACCAAGTAAACCTGACCGCGAGTCGGCATACTAGGTTCAAGCACAATCTTATAGAGACCATTATAAGAATCAATGACCCACTGTTTTATTCCACCGCCACCGTCATCGCCCTTTTCTGGGGGTGATTCTTGTCCGCTCATATCGAGTTCAGGTGTTGGATTCGTCATAAGAGCGAAAAACCTTTCGTTTACATAGCGCCCACAATCATTAGATGTGTGCGATGATTATCGCAAGTCAACCTATGTAGAAATTACGCCTCGAACACACAAATTGTCATGATGTATTTGTATACGCCCGAAATCATACCGTAAGTTCTACATATCTTGAGTATATATAGAAGTTGCCGTTCTCGCAAAGCATTGAGGCTTAAGATTAGTGCAAATTAGGAGAAAGGTGGGGGGCATATGCCCAGATATGCCCCGTTAACCTGTATTTTTGATTTTTTCTTGGGCTTCGACTTCTTGTCCTTTATCAGCCGAATCCTCAGTTTGTGGCAATTTCCATGTGGAATAGTCACAATCTGGATAACGTGAGCAGCCATAGAATGTCCGATTTTGCTTACTTGTTTTCTTGATAACCAGTTCGCCACCGTGTTCCTCACCACATTGCGGACAAAGCACACCCGCATAGTTGATAATCTTTTCTCGGTGGGTGCAATCAGGATAATTGCTGCATCCGATAAATTTACCGAAACGTCCGTATTTAACAACCAAATCACCCGTCTCGCAAGTTGGACAGATACGCCCAACTTTTTCCTCTTGCTTTTCTGGTAACAGATTGCGTGCAGTATCGAGCCGTTCTGTAAACGGGTTATAGAATTCATGCAGCATCGGTGCCCAAACACCATCATTGTCTGCAATATCATCTAGTTTATCTTCCATGCGTGCCGTGAATTCATAATCGAATTCTTGTGGGAAGTATTGCACCAACAAATCACTGACAACTTTGCCGATATCGGAGGGTATCAAACGTTTATTCTCTTTGTTGACATAATCCCTATCTTGAATCACCGCAACGGTTGGCGCATAGGTACTTGGGCGACCAATACCGTACTCTTCCAATATACGGACTAGCGACGCTTCTGTATAGCGCGGTGGCGGTTGTGTAAAGTGTTGGTCAGGCAATAGTTTCAGCAAGCGCAGCACTTCATCCACAGTCATTTCAGGGAAAATACGCCCTTCATCGCTTTCTTCGATATCATCTTCATCTTTGCTATCTTCATAGAGTGCGAGGAAACCTGCAAATTTCAAGCGACTACCGGATGCACGGAATAGATACGGTCTATCCGCTTGAGAAGGTCCCGCAACAATTTCAACACGTAAGGTATCGTAGACTGCATTCGACATTTGACTCGCAACAAAGCGTTGCCAGATAAGTTCATAGAGCTTATATAAGTCCGCTTGTTGGGCTTTGCTTCTCGAATTGTACTTTTTGCCAACACCTAGCAAAGCAGACTCAAGTTGGCGCGGTTCACGCAAAACACCTGTCGGACGAATCGCCTCATGTGCTTCTTGTGCGCCCTTAGCCTTTGTCTTATATTTTGGCGCAGATTTCGGCATATGGTCTTGACTATAATTCTTGGTGATATAGTCGCGTGCTTCGTTTTGTGCGCTTTCGCTGATATGCAAGCTATCAGTCCGCATATACGTAATCAAACCAACGACTTCACCATCGCCGAGTTCAATCCCTTCGTACAATTGCTGTGCTGCACGCATGGTTCGCCGTGTACTAAAACCTAGTCGGCGTGAGGCTTCTTGCTGTAAGCTACTTGTAGTAAAGGGTGGTGATGGTTTACGCTGACGTGTCCCCTTTTTGATGGCGCTAACATGATACTCACTTTGTTCAAGTTTTCTAATGTGCAGTTCAACATCAGCTTCACTGTTCAAGTCAAAGTCTTCGCCATCTATCTTTGCCAACCGTGCCTTAAACACTTCGGGCTTCTCGCCATTTTGAGCTTGCTTGCTCAGTTCAGCCTCAATAGTCCAATATTCTACGGCTACAAAAGCCTCAATTTCTCGTTCGCGCTCGACAACTAAGCGCAAGGCAACGCTCTGTACTCGTCCGGCTGATAGATAATTCCGTACTTTTTCCCACAAGAGGCGCGTTAGTTTGTAGCCGACCAAGCGGTCAAGGATGCGCCGTGCTTGTTGGGCATTAACCAGATTGATATCAATCTCACGCGGATGATTGAAGGCATCTTTGACAGTATCTTTTGTGATTTCGTGGAAAACCACGCGCTTTGCCGATTCCGTCGGGATTTCGGCAGCTGCCATCAAATGCCATGCTATCGCCTCACCTTCACGGTCAGGGTCAGTTGCTAAGTAGACGACTTCTGCACCTTCAACGGCGGCTTTAAGTTCTTTGACAATCGCACGTTTATCATTTGGCACACGATAACGCGGCTCAAAATCTTGTTCGACATCGACTGATAATTGTGATTTCAGTAAATCGCGGACATGCCCTTTGGATGCCATGACAGTATAGCCCTTACCGAGATAACTGCCGATGCTGCGCGCTTTTGCTGGCGATTCCACAATCACTAATTTGCCAACATTTTTGCGACGGGTCTTGGCTTTTTTAGCCTTTGTCTTGCGCCCTTTGCCCTTTGTATCCTTCTTTTTCTTGCTTGCTTTTGTCGATTTTTTGGGCTTGGCAATCACTTCTGGCTTTGGCACATTGGCATGGGCATCGGTTTTTCCCATGCGAAACATCTTTGTCCCACAAACTGGACAAACGCCTTTTGTTGCCGGTGTCCCTGCTTTTGTATAAGTCGCTTCGGGATTTTGTATATCCCGTTTCGTCTTACATTTCATACAGTAAGCCTGCATGGTATTGTCACTCATGCTGCATCCTTAAAACTACACTCGCAATTTGTGTTAGAGATAGTCTTCCATGTTATTTTCGCGCAAATAATCCACAATTTCCTTGACTTGCTGTGCGCGGTCTTTGTGGCAAATCATCAATACATCATCTGTTTCGACGACAATAATATCTTCAACGCCAATCGCTACCGCCAACTTATCGGTATAGACCAGCGAGTTTTTTGTATCCAATACGATGCGCCTATCCCCATTACTCTTACCACAATTACCAAAACCGTCAAGTTCTAATACGTCATAGAGGGATGACCATGTACCTACATCGCTCCAGCCAATGTCGATAGGAATCACTGCCATATCATCGGCATCTTCCATGATTGCAAAGTCAATTGAAATGCGCGGCATACGCTCCCAGATACTATCGAGTGTGCTATCAAAATTCGGTGTATCCACAGCCGGTTGAAGGGTCTGCAACAACTTGTGCATAGCGGGTTGCTGCTGTTCAAATTCTGCCATCGCTTTTTTCGCTTGCCAGATAAACATGCCACTATTCCAGCTATATTTGCCAGATGCAATGAACTGTGTTGCTCGGACAGCATCGGGTTTTTCGGTAAAGCGTGTCGCTTCACAATAGGTAAAGCCGCCTATTTGACCGATGTCGTCCCCTTGCTGAATATAGCCGAATCCAGTCGATGGAAACGAGGGTGAAATCCCTAACGTGACAATTTTACCCGTCAAGGCAATGCTATGAGCCGCAGCCAACACATTGCGGAAGATATCAGTCTTAGCAATATGATGGTCAGCCGTCAACATAGCAATGATAGCATCAGGGTCTCGTTTTTGGATAACGGCAATGGCTAAACCAACTGCGGCAGCATTATTACGGGCAGAAGGTTCAACAATGAAATTCTCAGGCGGAATTTGCGGTGCTGCGGCTTTTAAATCATCGACATAATTTTGCCCTGTCGATATAAAGATTTGTTGCGGTGTAAATAATGGTGCAAGTCGTGTAACACTGGTTTCAAACATCGAATGTTTACCAATTAGAGGCAGCATTTGTTTGGGTTTCGATTGGCGACTCATCGGCCAAAGACGTGTACCACCACCACCAGCCAATATCAATGCGTAATAATGTTTCATATAGACTAATCTTCCCTACAGATTTGATTCAATCTCTATCTAGCGCGGCAATATTGCATGTGACCAACAGATTGTGCAAGCCCCTTTAATTCTAGGATGACCAGCGTAGCCGTGACATCTTGCGTGGCTAAACCCGTTTCCCGAATAATATCATCCACATGAATCGGGTCAGATTCCAGCAAATCGAGCAGTACAGCCTCAATATCTGATTCTGGCACAATCGTTTGCGCCTTCTCACGACTTTCATGCACAGTATATTGAATACTCAATTCATCCAGAATATCTCGCGCCCGCATGACTAATTTCGCGCCCTCTTGAATGAGTTTGTTGCCGCCTGTTCCCATCGGATTAAAGATATTAGCCGGTATCGCAAAAACATCGCGTCCCTGCTCTAAAGCCATTTCAGCCGTAATCAATGCCCCACTGCGTTCGGGGGCTTCGGCTATCATCACGCCGAGCGCCAATCCACTGATAATGCGATTACGACGTGGAAAATTTTGTCCTGTAGGAGGCATACCGATTGGAAATTCACTCACCAAGGCACCACTTTGTATAATGTTTTGCGCCAGTTGTTTGTGTTCATTTGGATACACACGGTCAATGCCACAACCCAGCACAGCGATTGTCCGCCCGTTTGCATCTAAGGCCCCTTGATGTGCGGCGGCATCAATGCCCTGTGCCAAACCAGATACAATCGTCACATCGTTTTTCGCCAGCCAATGTGACATCCGATGGGCTGCATCCCGACCATAACGAGTCGCACGGCGAGTCCCCACAATCGCTAAGGCGAGTTTGTCTGTCGGGAACAAGTCGCCCTTCAAATACAATACAGGTGGTACATCTGGAATAACGCGCAGATTCATCGGATAAGCATCATCTGCCAGAGTGAGTAGTTGTGCGCCAACAGATTCGACTTTCTGCATTTCAGCATCTAAATCAAGATGAGAACGCGATTGTAGTAGAGCAGTAAGCGGTTGGGCAGCTAATCCAGCATCGCGCAAGTCATTCTCAGTCGCGTGCCATGCCTTTGCTAACGATTTGAAATGCTTATAAAGGTGCAGCATCCGCACACTGCCAATATGCTGAACCAGTGAAAACCCTAACCAGTATTTTGTCTCGCTCAAAATGAAATGCCTGTTCGGTGAATACGCACAGGATAACAGGGGAAGAAATTTTTTGTCAAGCAGATGAAACCAAAAATTCTATTCTGGCAACAAGCCATTGGGTAATTTCACGGTGACAATAGCGGCATCAGTATCAATCTCAATCAGTGTCTCATCATGCACAGGAATCAACACTTCGCCATATTGACGACTGCTCACCACATAGACATCATTGGCACCTGTTTCTATCACGTCTTTGATTGCACCGAGTTCTTGCCCTGTATCCGTTTTGACAGTGAGACCAATGAGTTCGTAGAGGTAAATTTCATCATCATCAAGAGGGATAGCATTATCAGTATCAATCATGACAAACTGCCCACGCAAGGTTTCAGCATCATTACGGCTTTGGATTTCTTTCAGCATGAGTAGTAAAAATTGCTTGTTCAAACGCGCTGATTGCACGCTATACGGTGTCGCATCGGTTTGATTGGCATCGCTGCCAAGATAAACTGTCTTAATTTTAGAGACACGCTCTGGATAGTCCGTCAAAATCTTGAGGCGTAATTCACCACGAATCCCATGTGGACGCAAAACTTCCCCAATGAGTAGATAATTCGGTTTTGCGATGCGTTTAGCGACCATAGAACCCTATTCGATTTCCAAAATAACCCGTTTACGTCGTGAGTCGGTGGCAGCCCGTAGTAATGCTCGCATCGCATTAGCAACACGTCCACTCTTGCCAATCACACGCCCCATATCGTCCGGCGCGACATTCAATTCAACAATCAGTGTGCGCCCTTTGTCTTTGGTATTCAGCGAGACTTGCTCAGCATCATTAACAAGATTTTCGGCAATGTAACGAATCAGTTCTTCTTCCATAATGAAAACCCCTGCATGAAGTTTAAAATATAAATACTTATAACGGACGATATATATCACATCCCTACACTTAATGTTACGAACTGTAGGGAAGGCATACATGCCGTCCGTTGCTTATCCCTTATTTGAGGGTTATTCTGCGCTGTCGGCTTCTAATGCGGCTGCCTCACGCAATTTTTGCTTGGATTGTCCCGCCACAGGTATCGGGTGATTGGTATTAGGGCTAGGCAATTCAGCACGATTAGACTCTGCCTCTTGTACCAATGCTTCCAATTCTTCACCGGCTTTAAGGCGTTCAAAGCGTTCCATTGTACCGAGACGTGTCAAAATACGAGCGACGGCCTCACTCGGTTGTGCGCCGACATTGAGCCAGTACAGCGCCCGTTCCTCATCCACAACTTCGGTTGAAGGATGTGTGCGAGGATTATACCAACCAATATTTTCAAGATAGTTGCTGTCACGCGGTTTGCGCTTATCAGTCACTACAATACGATAGGACGGTTGTTTCTTCGCGCCAACGCGAGTCAGTCGAATACGAACCATGTGTTTTTTGCTCCTTGAGTTTATTTTTATTTGTGAAACTAGAATCCCAAATTTGGCATACCGGGAATTTTCGGGAACTTGCCCTTCCGCAGTTGATCCATCATCTTCTGCATCTGGCGATATTGCTTAATCAGGTCGTTGACATCTTTCACCGTAACACCACTGCCATTGGCGATACGCTTCTTATGACTAGCCTTGAGAATCTTGTAATTATTGCGTTCTTTGATAGTCATCGAATTGATAATCGCTTCGACCATTTTCATACGACCTTCAACTTCTTGGTCATCCACCATGCCCTGCATTTGCAATTTGCTAAAGCCGGGAATCATGCCCATAACCTTGGTGATAGGTCCCATTTTCTTGATTTTCTGCATTTGTTCGAGGAAGTCTTGCAAGGTGAAATTGTTCTCCAGCATTTTCTTCTGGAGTTTCATCGCCTCCTCTTCCTCATAAAGTTCTTCGGCTTGTTCGAGCAAAGTGCCTAAATCACCCATGCCGAGGATACGGTCTGCAATGCGGTCAGGATGGAAAACTTCGAGCGTATCTTCGCTGATTTTCTCGCCCATACCCATGAATTTAATCGGCACACCCGTTACAGAACGCATCGAAAGTGCCGCACCGCCACGCGCATCGCCATCTACTTTTGTGAGGATGAGTCCGGTAATCCCGACACGCTCATTAAAGCCCGTAGCGATGTTCACAGCTTCTTGCCCGGTCATGGCATCTGCCACCAGTAATACTTCGGCTGGTTTAGTGCGGCGCTTAATTTCTTCCAATTCGCCCATGAGGGTATCATCAATTTGGAGGCGACCTGCTGTATCTATAATGACGACATCAGCACCCACATTTTTAGCTGCTTCAACACCACGCTTGGCAATATCTTCCGGTTTGGCAGATGTCCCTTCTTCGTGATAATCGACACCGATTTGTTTCGCAAGCGTCACCAATTGGTCAACGGCGGCTGGACGGTAAGTATCCGCAGCGATCATGAACGGCTTACGATTTTCTTTTTTACGCAGGTGAAGCGCCAATTTTGCAGCACTCGTCGTTTTACCAGACCCTTGCAAACCCACCATCATAATGACATGAGGTCGCTGACTACGCGAGAAATCCAAGCGTCCGGCTTCACCAAGCGTCTCAATTAACTGGCGACGGACAATTGTGATAACCTCTTGGTCTGGGCGACGCGATTTGTGAACCTCTGCACCAAGAGCCTCTTCGCGTGTTGCTTTGACAAATTCTTTGACAATCGGTAAGGCAACGTCTGCTTCAAGAAGTGCCATACGCACATCGCGCATAACCGATTTCACATCATCTTCCGTGACTCTGCCACCACGACCTAAGCTATCAAAGGTATTTTGTAGACGCTTACCGAGACTCTCGAACATATTGCTTTCCCATACGTAACACTAAACGACGAATTGTAAATGAGGGTAGCGTGAATTTCAAGATGCGACCCCCCAATTATCAGAGTAATGCAATAATCTTAGAAACGCTATCATATTCGCGTAAGAAGATTGTTGAAATCACAACTGGTTAATTCAATTCAGATATTGCAAAAAAGGTCTATATACCAAGACCGCTTTTAGTTCATGCAAATAAATATTTTTCCATACGCGGCACAAAATCCATTAGCGTGGTCAACCCTTCAGCAAAGGCTTCTTTCCCAGAGCCAATTATGAGCGTCGGAACATCATTTTCGGTGTGTTTACGGTCTCCAATGTGTTCCATATTGCCATGGTCACTTGTGAGGATAATCAGCCCTTCATCATCATTCCAAATATCCAGAATTCCCCTTAGCACGCCATCAAGAATTTCCAGCAGTTCGACTCCGCGCTCAAACGGACCCCGATGCCCCACATAATCTGTCATCCAGTGCGAATGAAAGGCAAAGTCATACTTTCGCGCCAATTCAACCATTTTCTTGCCGGCTTCTTGTGGCGAAAAAAGGGGCGTATTATCAAGTTTTAGATAGTCGCGCCACGCATAACCTGTATATTCTGCGGTTAATGCCCGTTCCGCTAAGATATCATCTATAGTAAATAGACTCTGTCCAGAATGAATAGCCGCATATTGGATACTTGACGGCAACGTATAGCCACGGGCAATATCGGCTAGCAATTTCGGCGGATAGCCATCGAGTAGCGCCGCATGTTTCCCTTGTTGAATCACACGCTTGAAAAAATTATCTTTTTCGAGAAGATTACGTGTCGTTTTATCCGGTTTGGGTCCATAATGCCGCCCCAGTATTTCTGGTACATTTTTCCCTGTGAGAATCACCGCTTGCGATGACCCACTCTGCGGACGACCTGCCACACCGAGTCGGGGGTCTGTCGGGATGAAGACTGCCCGTTCACTGATTTGTCGTCCAATGCCCCGAATCCACTTTTTGCCATTGCTGAGAGCATTCAAAATTGGGGTTTTCGCCACCACGAAGGGGTTTATGTCTGGATTATCATCCCCTAGTCCAATGCCGTCTACAAAAATAAAGAGTATGCGTCTCATAGGAAAGGGTTATGCTCACGTTCAGTTCCAATCGTCGTATCTTGCATATGTCCTGCCAATACCCGTGTGTCATCGGGTAACGTTAGTAACTTGTCGCGGATGGATTGCAATAGCAATTCATGGTCGCCACCCGGTAAATTAGTGCGTCCAATACTACTGAAAAAGAGCGTATCTCCCCCGAAAACAATGCTCTGGTCGCGCAGGTAAAACGCTAAATGTCCCGGCGCATGTCCCGGTGTGTACAAGGTTTCCAGTTGTATTGAAGCAAGTTCAATCGTTTCAGGTTCGCTTGTTAACAGATGGTCAGGTTCGGCAGCTTCGGGAAATTCACCTAAGCCAAACATCTGCCCCATTTGCGGCAGCATTTTCAGCCAAGTAACACACTCTTCATGAATCCAGAATGGTGCGCCTGTTTTCTCTTTAAGTTCTTTACTCGCTAATACGTGGTCAAAATGAGCGTGAGTCGCCAGAATGAGTTTAATTTCCCAATTGGAGTCTGTCGCTGCTTGGATGATGACATCTGCCTCATCAACGGGGTCTATCACAAGTGCCTCATTTGTTTCTGTATCGCCTACGATATAAGCATGAGTCGATATTTTGCCCAGTGTCAGGCGTTTAATTTCTATTGTCACATTATTATCCTATCCAACAGGCTCTACAGAGTCTAAATCAACATTCTGTCCACGCCGAAAAATCATCTTGAGCATATCACGCACTTCACCAATGCCTAGTAGCAATGTAGCTATCAAAAAGACGATACCCCCTACAATGGTTTGTACACCCACTAAGGCAACAGTATAAAGCACGCGACCCGACAAGCCAAGCATCGAGAAAACAACTTCCACAGCAATAACCGCTAATCCCATAATGAGGCTGGCAGCAATCGTTTTCAACGTCGTGACTGCAATGGTATTTTCATCAATGCCGCGCCAACATCGTCGTAAAATCCATATCAAAATCGAAACTTCTACCGAAACCCCTATTGAGTTCGCGGCTGCAATCCCCCAAACCTTAGTGATATCGGATTGCCCCGTAGCGAGACCTGTCAAGATGTAGGCAAGAATCACATTAATCACTGCACCAACAATCGCCGCCATGAGGGGTGTCACGGTATCTTTATCGGCATAGAAACTGCGAGCAACTATTTCCATCATACTATGAACCACGATGCCTAGCGTAAAAGCGCGTAATGCCCCATAGACAATCATTGTCGATGAGGCATCAAATGCACCGCCTTCAAGCAAACTCAGCAAAGGTTGTCCAATCAAAATCATGCCAATAGCGGAGGGAATAGTCGCAATCATGATAAAGCGTAACGCACCAGACATAGCTGTACGCTTTCCTTGCTCATCTTGTACTTCACTTAATGCGGATAATGTCGGGAAAATGACAATGCCCATAGCAGTGCCAATCAGGGTTTGCGGAATCTGCATGATGCGCCATCCCCAATCAATGGCAGAAGTTGCCCCTTCGCCTAGCCGCGACCCAAGATTCGTCATGATGATAACGTTGATGTTAGACACGCCTAAACCAGCCACACGCGGTAGCATCAACTTAATCACCTGTCGCAAATGGGGGTCATTCCAACCCAATTCCATGTACCAACGCGCTCTAAAGCGCAGCAGTCCCGGTATTTGGATGAGCAGATGCAAAATCGCTCCTAATATCGAGCCATAAACCATGCCACGTACACCAAATTTACTAACCAAAAATAACACACCGAACAAAATACCAATATCGTTGATAATTGGCGCGAGGGCTGGCAGCAAAAAATGGTGGTGACTATGTAAAATACCTGTCATGATGAAGCTAATGGAAAAAACCATTGTGCCAATGAGCAGAGTACGCATCAAGGATATGCTCAAAGCGGCTGTTTCGGCTGAATAAGCCGGGGCTATCACATTATGGATGATAAACGGTGTAAAAATAAACGAGAGAATACTCGCAAATAAAGCAGATACGAATATCGTATTGGCAACATGCGAAGCGAGTTTCCATGCCCGTTCTGTATCACCCTTTGCCAATAAACCACTCAACACCGGAATAAAGGCAAAATTCAACGCACCGCCGCTCATCAACAACACAATCGTATCTGGAATCCGTGCCGCCGCAACATAGGCATCCCATTCACCACCGATGCCAAACTCGCGTGCAATGAGAAAGGTCTGTACGAGGCTAATCCCTTTTGATATAGCAAACATCACAATCAACATCATTGTGGATTGAATGATATGTTTTGTATGTTTGCGCTTTTGTTTTCCTGTGCCACTATCCAACGTTTCAGTATCGGTCATTAATTGCCCCTCACAGCTATTTCACAGTGAAAACCGCCAAAGCCATCATCAGCCATTCAGTGAATCCAATGCCTCACGCGCTGCATCATAATTGGAGTTGTAACGTAATGCTGAACGGAAATTACTTGCTGCATCACCATTATTCCCTTGTGCTGCTAAAGCCATGCCACGCCAATAGTAACTTTCTTCTAATTCTTCGGCTTGGTTGAGATTACTCTGTGCGAGGCTAATGACATCATCATAGCGCCCGACATTGTAGTAGGCTTCAAACATGCCAAACTGATACCACAATATACGCCATGGCAAATTACCGGCTTGTCGTGCCAAATCGTAAGCTGCCGCCGCTTCTTGATAACGCCCAAGCGCCACCAGTGAAGTCCCCATACTATTCCATGCAAAGCCATCCGTTTGATTAGCACGCGCCTCTTGTTGTGCTGCTTCTAATGCAATTTCTGCCGCACGGTCAGCATCCCAATAGTCACCCAAAATCGACTGTAAAAGTGCCGCTTCACTCGGTTGATACATCACAATGAAGGTACGATTAAACGCTCGCCAATCTTCATCCAATTCGCTATAACGCATCGGTACACCTTCGCCTGTACCATTACCGAGAAAACTATCGTAAGCGTAAAAAACACCTTGCCCATCATCATAAGCGACCAATGCCTGATAATGACCTAGCCAATCATTCGCCTCAAACATCATGCCGCGCTCAACAATCACTGGAAAACCCGCCGAAATTAGTGATTTCAGCAAATCAAGATTACCACCCATCCGCCAAAGCGCACTGACTTGAGATTGCTCGGTAACAAAACCAACCAATTCATGCGGACTCACATTTTTATCTTCACGATTCGGACGCAAAAACGACTTGGCATACTCTTGGTCTTGTACCCAGCCGAAGTAAGATAAAGTTGTTGTAATCGTAGCGGGACCGCAATTATTCCATGTTTGACGCGCCCATTGAAAACCAAAGTTACGGGATGTGGCAGGTATGCTCACTTGTTGCGTATCTTGTAGTGATTCATCTGAGCCATCCCCAGCAGATGTCGGTGCAGATGTCGCCGCCATCGTTGGAATTGGGGTGTTTGTTGGAAGAATCGTTGGGGTATCGGTGGGTAAAGGTGTTGGCGTATTAGTTGACACCAGCAGTCCAGCACGAGTCGCTTCTATAGTAGCAGTCGCTAAACCACCACTTAAATCCATATCGAGCAGACTAGAGGCATCATTACTACTTGTTGTATTAGGGTCTACTGTTGGCAAAATACCACCCTGCGGTGTCGGTTGTTTATCTTGGAAATTCTCCATGAACGCGAAACGATTAATCACACGCACCTGTTGTCCACTCGTGAGAAGACTATTGAATGCCCAGATACCAAAGAAAAAACCAACTATCAGCAAGATAAATAGGGTAATCACACCCCACAACAAAAATTTCGGAGGTGCCGGCACACCACTACTAACAGGTCTCATATTTGGCTCAGTGGGGTGTTTGGGATTTGTCATACTTTATCGTCCTAGTCGCTATCGTGCGCGATAATTTACTGCTGGGAACTGTTTTACAGCTAAAACCTTACGAGTTGCTTATTAATTTTCGGTGCATAATAATGACGGATACTTGCCATCAATTGTCAACAGTGTGCCACAAATATACGGGTTTGAACATGCAGGAGCATTTACCTGACGCTTACCCAACGCTATGCCCTGTTTTGAATAATTGTAGTCATGATACAATGCGCGTCTTGCATTCATGGAGAGAGTCATTATATGCGGAAATATCGCAATCAGATTTTCATTGGACTTTTCATCGCACTTGCTATTTATATCGGCTTGCTATTATTGGCGGATAGTCAGGGGCGCTTGCAAACAGAGGGTATTGTTGAACAACTACGTGCCTTCCCTATCATTTTAATTCTGCCCCTCATCTTCTTCCAGACATTGGTGATTTTCTTTCGCTTTCTGGAATGGCATTATTATCTAGGAGTCATTGAGGCACGCGATAAAATTAGCTTGCTCGATAGCTTTGTGATTTTTGTATCCACATTTACAATGGTGGTGAGTCCGGGCAAAGCAGCTGAATTGCTAAAATCTGTTTTTCTGCGAGCGAAATCGGGTGTCCCTATTGCCCGTAGTGCGCCAATTGTACTAGCAGAACGTATCGTTGATGGTTTGGCTGTGATAGTCATTATGGCAATCACGCTGTATGCCGCAGGTGATAAACTCAATTTGGGTACGTATAATGGTATCAACTACCAAATTTTGAGCGAAGGTATTATTTACTCCTCACTAGCGATAATCGTCACAGGTTTAATCGTCGTGCAAATTCAACCCCTCGCTTATTTCTGCCTAAATATCGTGAGGCGAATTCCTTTAGTAAATCGTTTACATCAGCCATTGGTTGAGTTTTACGAGAGCAGCCGTGAAATCTTCAAATTACAGCATGTGATTCCGATGACGATTATTGGGGTCGGCGTTTATATATCGAGTGCTGCGGGATTCGTGGTTGTACTGTATGGCTTTGGCTTAGACATCACATGGCAAGTCATCATGCAATCAGCCTTTATTGTGGGTGTCGCATCGGCAATTGGTGCATTGAGTTTTGTACCGAATGGTGCAGGAGTCACAGAAATCTCTAATACGGGCATGTTATTAGCCCTCGTTGCGCCTATCAATCCAATTGTGACAGGGGCAGTTGCCGCCGCTGCTGCACTGATACAAGGATTTTTCCATAAGTGGTTTCGTGTCTTAGTCGGTTTGATGGTCGGATTATTATTCCGCAAACGTCTTTTCTCTGATGATTTAGAAAACGCCTTAGAAGAAGCGAAATCCGAACACGACGCAAAAAAACAAGCACAATCTACTATCAAACATCATCCAGCTATTTGAAGCAAAATGGGCGCATAATCGGTTGCGCCCATAACAAAGTGGTTTAACTCAAAAGTCGAATTTCAACTAACCGCCGCCGCCCATACCACTACCACCACCGCGACCACTGTCATCATCATTGTCATTGTCATTACTATTGTCGTTGCTGGCATCGTCGCTGACATTATCATTGACATTATCACTGTCGTTGCTGGCATCGTCGCTGACATTATCATTATCATTGATGGCATCACCACCATGATCATGGCTATCACCTTCAAAGTCATAACCGAGTTCATCCTCAAAGTAGCTTTTAAGATCGTCATTGAAGTCGGTATAATCCAACTCTTCAATCAGGTAGTTGACAATATCAAAATCTTCATCATCCCAATGTTCATCAATATAATCGAAAGTCTCGTCAACATCTTCAATATCAATGTTGTTGAAGACCTCGTTATATTCTAAATAGCGTTCTAGTGCTTCATCATCAAGTGGGGTTTCAATCTCGATTTCGCGTTCTAGGACATTTATTGGTAGAAATTCCACCGAATCATCATCATAGCTTTCAATTTCAAATGGCTCACCATCTGCAATATTGCCCTCATTCAATGGAATACGTACCCGCGTACCTTGAACCGATGTTCTCGTCATACCACCCGATATCACCCGTGCGCCACCTTCAAGCGAATAGACTGCCAGTTCATGATCCTCAGTCGTTGTAAAATAAACCGTTGAACCCATATTGATTTGGACTTCATTAATGGTTAAATCAATTGACCCCACCCCCGTAGGTGTTTGTATAAGCATCCCATCACCGGGAACTTCGGAGCAACTGGTTTGTCCAATACCGGATGAAAAATAGAATGCTTGCATGGGTCCAAATTGCGGTGCAGCTGGTTCAACAGCAATCAGCGTCTCCATATCTGTTTCTGCCAGCAAGGGCGCAAATATCCAGCCAGTCCGTTCTCCAAAGCGAACACGAACCCAATTAGAATCTTCAGTTCGTCCTGTCATGGTAATAACAGTGCCAGATACGACACTGCCTAAAATCCGTGCGCCTGTTGTCGGTAATTCGCGCACATTTACACCTTGGCGTGCGGCAATCGTTTGTTCTTGTTCGGGTGGGACTTGCTGTGCTATAGAGCTTGCTGCATTCCGAATTTCTGAATTGCCAAAAAGCATCACTATTACATTTTGGCCGGGTAGCGTGTTGGGGATATTAGCCTGTAGGCGCATCAAAACCACACCCCAGACACCATTATCGATATCTAAACCGGCTAGTTGCAAACTCTGGATGGAGGCGACATCAACAATATCGCCAATATTTTCAAATGTGAGGTTACTTGCGTCCGGCTGTGCTTCAAAGCTGAGTTCAGTATGACCGTAACAAATTTGGTTGCGTCCTGCATCCGCACATTGCACTTCGGCAGATTCTAAGGCTGTCTGAACCAATTCAGGACATTCTTCCTGTGCAAGTACAATCGCCACAGAGAATAGAATGAATACAAACAATAAAGGGAGTAAACGTTTCATGGAAAACCTCA
>JAUZRW010000014.1 GCA_030950085.1 Anaerolineae bacterium | reverse complement strand
ACATTTATCGGTGGCTTGTACAAAGAAGCTGAAACATTAGCTGTTGCGAAGGCATACCAAGATGCCACGGACTTTCATCAGCAATATCCACCGTTGGATTGGATATAATGGTTACTTAGACAATAACAATTACGAATCATGGATAAGCGTAGAAAACGTATTTTTTTCGGCAAATTATGGGTTTTCGGGCGTACGGGCGCAAGGCCTTGCGCCCCTACAACGGACTATGTTATACCTCTCGTTTTCGATGGAATCCTTAAACGATATTCGCGTTAACAATTAAGATTTTGTAGGAAATGACCGATGGTACTTACAAATTGTGTTGCTAGATACTTGTTTAATAAAGTGACTATGTTGAACCTGTAGACACTCGCTCAGATTGCAATTTTGTGTGAGGTGAGATGAAACCCCGAAAGGGGCTTTTTAGCATCTAAGATTCAGAATCGCTTTCCTCATACAACTCCAAAGGACTGACCTCTAGCCACTGTGCAATCTTGATAATATTACCAAGAGGCACATTATCTAATGTTTTGTAACGAAGAATTCGTGAAATGGCGGAATCTGTTAAATCAGTACCTTGAGCCATAGCGCGTTGTGAGTAACGCTGTTTGTCGCGCATTACCTTATAAATTAGCAATTCAGGTATTTTATTTATGAGTTTCCCCATTCTATCAATCTCCCTTGAATTGAATCATATTATGTGAATTTATTTAATTTTTTTGCTTGCTTGTAATCTTTTGAAATAAGTGATACAATCATAATTGCATCATAACATGACAATTTGGGCATAACAAAACAAGGAGTTGTTCACAATTGTCGGACAGATGCAATGTTGCGGGGTAGCCATGCCAATGAACTTCACCTACCACAGTGTTTACACTGACATGGCTGGCGACTAGGAATCGAATCCTAGCCCTGCCCTTTTAGGCAAATATATTATAAAGAAGTACCATGCAAAATTGAATATTGAACCGACTATTTATTTTCAAATGGAGACTCATCTATGAAAAAATTACTCTTTCTTGTTTGCGGTCTGCTGGCAGGTGTTCTGCTGGCGAAAATCTTGCAGCGCCCGAAAATGGCGCGTCTGCAACAACTTGAGGCAAAAGAGGCAGACCGTAAGGCTAACAATGCCCAATATAAGCACGAATGGCAGCAAGAACTCGCTACCATGCCTTTTGAGGAGCGTATGGATTACGAGTTATTTGAAGCGGGCCTGAAACGCGATGGCTGGATAGGAGATGACAATGAAGAATCGTAGCAGCTATCACTTGTCACAATTGCAGAAAGAACCCCATAAACGGGCAACGAGAGAAACCGATGAAGATACGCGCCGTGACTACTGGCCTTTGTACTACAAAGCAGTCAACGCTGAACATGAAGTCCGTGTGCTGGTGATGGATGCTGAAATCCGCCACTTGTTGGAATTCGCACTGGCTTATGGATATTTGCCCGACCATTTGGCAGATGAAATTGACTCATCTGATGATAAGGCAAAACCAGCCAAGCCGCCTGCGATTGATAATGGCATTGATGAAGATGATATTCCACTACGACAAAAAGGTTTGTGGGACGAATAACCGTTAAATGCTTAACATATAAGGCACAGAGAATCCACTTCAAGATTCTCTGTGCCTCTGATTCTCTCGCGTTACGTTTTTTCTTGAAGATGAATCAATAACTAGCCTTCAACTGTATCGGCATCTTCTTCTGGCGCACGAACGGAAGCAGACGCAGCATGAATACCCGTTGCACCATCTGGACGCACGCCACGTTGGGTCGTGATTTGCAATGTTGGGTCACTCTGTCCGTCGCTTGGAGTCTCATAACAGCGCACCGCAAAGGTATGTTGTCCCTCTGTGAATGCCCAATCATAACGCCAGATTGTCCATGTCCGTTCAGAGATTGGGTCGCGCAAGTCAGCTTCCACCCAGTCGCCGTCATCAATGCTGACTTCTACACGAGCGATGCCTCTATCGCCAGCCCATGCCATACCGCCAATCGGCACAAACATCTGACCGCTATCATCAGAATAAATTGCCGACGTTGCCACAGTATCGACAACTGAGGTTGCATTCACAATCGCCTCTTCTGACCAACCACGTCGCACCCAATAACCGGGTTCATGAACAGCGACCACTTCAATATTGGTAATCCATTTGGGTTGTTTCATGCCGTAGCGGTCTGGGATATGAATCCGCAGGGGATAGCCATTGCGTAGTGGCAAGGGCGCATCATCAAAGGCATAAGCTAACATAATACGCTCATCTTGGCGGATTAAATCAAGTGAGACATATTCATCGAAATTATCAACACTCGTGATTTTGAGCGCAACCGCATCTTCTGTGGGCTGAATCTGCTCCAGAATATGTTGGAAGGATACACCTGTCCATTTGACGGTACTAATCAAACTGCCGCCAATGCGGTTAGAGATACATGCCATCGTCAGATAGTCCTCGCGTGAGGGCATAGCACGAATATCATCAAGTGTCCATTCGACTTCGTTAGCGACAAGACCGCTAATCGGCAAGGTGTAGTCTACAGGCATTGCTGGCAGCCCACTCGAAATATCAATGCGATAGTGATTTTCAACGGGAGTCAATTCGGGACGTGTACCCGGTGCCGGGATAACCGACGCATCGGCATTGGGTAAATTGCTGCTATCGGTTGTACTCAGGGCAATTTCGCCACCGGAAGCCGGAGTCGTCGAGTCTGAACCACCCGTCAAAAGTGAGCCTAAGCCAGCACCCACAACAGTCAGCACGGCGGAAGCCCCCCCGACGCGCACCATAAATTGGCGACGGTCAATGCCTTGGACTTGGGCATCAACTTTGCCTTTTTCCAATAGCGGAGAAGTTATTTCGTGATAAGCCCAGCCGAAGACAATACCGTAACCGACATACAACAAGATATGCCATGTCACTTGCATATAAGTTGGGGCAACTGACGAAATATTGACACTAAGACTAATCAGCAACAAAGGCAAGCCGACAATCGCGCCAAAAATAATGCCCGGTGTATAGCTAATCTGCTTAATCTGAATGCGATTCATAGCAGCAACAAATAGTGTGCCAAAAACGATGCCCATGACCCAAAATATCATTAATGCCATCAATTGCTCGGAATTTTTGGCGGCTGAATCCAGATTATCACCATAGCCGATGGCAATCAGTGTATCGACCATTGAATCAATGCCGAAGGTCAGCAAACCACCGGGTAATACCCGTGCTATCCAATTAAAGAAATCAAACGGCAAAAATGGCAATCCGGCGAAGCGTTCCCCAATAAACATAATCGCCATGAGGGGCGGTGTTAGCAATGCTCCGATAAGTGTTCCCATCCATATTGATGGTTTCCGTACTGAATTTTCCATGACCAAGCCCTTTTATCTTATTTTGTATTTAAGTCGCTTTTTGGGGTAGCATTACAGAAAGCGTGGACACTCAATAAAAACACATGGCAGACGAAATATATCTCGTCCCTACAGGTCATCGCTGAAGTGTAAGGATGGCATACATGCCGTCCGCAGCCTACTCAGCATCACAATATTGGGTGCTTGTACCCCTTTTGGCTCTCAGTGTGCAAAATAAATATTTCATAGATATGTCAATTCAAAATAAGACTGATGATTGTTTGTCGCAAGCCGATATTTACCGCGTTTTTACAAGTTTTGGTTGTGTTTTCGCAAGGATTCTGTAATAATTGTAGTAGAAATAAATGGGGGTTGCGTAGTTTAGCAATCCATCGCTTGGACAGATAAAACATCCATACCATCATCCATCCTTAATGATTCGTTCAAGAATACATTGCTTGCTCGTCTCAGAAGGGCTTTTGACACCTTCATTTTCCAAAACAGGAGTTTTCTATGAATAAACGCAAAACATTATTACTATTGTCGCTTATCGTCGTCGCCTTAATTGCCGCCGCTTGTGGTAGCACGGGCGATTCTGATAACGATGCAGATTCTGATAACGATACGACAGAAGACACCTCGATTGAACTCGCACAGACTTACACAGGCAGCGATGCAAGTGGTGGTTCAATCACAGTTAACTACCCTGACGGTTGGTTCCAAGAGGGCGATGCCGATAGTGGTGTTACTCTCACTAATGTTGAAGATACATCAGCTATCGCCTCACCCGCAGATATTGAGTCGGGTCAAATGATGACATTGGTAACACTTATACCCGCCGATGCAGCCAGTGCCATGGCGGGTGCTGATGAAGTTACCCCAGCATTACTGCTGACGATATTCTCAGGGCTTATGGCCGATGAGGAAACTTTACCGGACGGCTTCGGTGAGTCTCAAGATGTTACAATTGGCGGGCGTGCGGGCGTGCTTGCAACCGGCGATAGTGATAGCCTTTCGATGGTGATGGTGGTGTTGTCTGATGAGAGCGGCGCATATCTCATCGCTATGGGAGTGACTGCCGGCGGTGAAGGCGATGACCTGCGCCCCACATTTGATGCTATCCTCAATAGCGTGCAATATACACCTGCTACTAGCGAGTAATCATCGCATTTGATATTAAGTGTAATCAAAAAGGCGAGTGCTTGCTCGCCTTTTTGGTTTGTTTTTGTGGATTTAATCAGTTGCTATTAGAGACCGTTTATGTTCTGACAGTGCCTCTAGCATGGCTTGAACCTCTGTGAATTTTTTGCGTGGACGACCTTCAGCCGCGCCTAATTGGACTTCCATTTCATCAATGATTTGCCAGTCTGCAAACGAGATAGCGTTGATATTCTTAGCCTTGAGGAAGTTCTCGACAGCCTCACGTTGTGCTGCTTCTGGCGACCAAAGTTTGCCTGTTTCGACATCTTCCAGTAGACGCTTCACCGTTTCAACAGAATCGGGCTTATTGGTGCCAATCACACCCGATGGACCCCGTTTAATCCAGCCGACGACATAATCGCCAACAACTTGTTCACCCGTCTCATGTTCAGTCAAGACACGCCCTTCGTTATTGGGTATCGTTCCCCAACGGTCATAGAACGGTACATCTGGTAAGGGGACTCCGCGATAGCCTACCGAACGGAAAACCATTTGTACTGGAATTGTCTCATATTCATCCGTGGCACGCGGACGAATGACTCCGCGCTCGTTAACGAATAATTCATTTTTGACAATTTTGATAGCTTCTACTTTGTCGCTGCCGATGATTTCGACAGGTGAAACAAGGAAGCGCATGATGATTTGCTTGGGCTTGCCAGATGGAGGGCGATTAGCATATTCGCGCAAAATCTCAACATTTTTGACATCTTTACTCACCACACGGTCAGATGTGAGATATTCCTTGCTATGTTCGTCCAAATCCACCTCTTTGGGCGCGACGATAATATCCGCCTCGTCCATTTCGCCCAATTCTTTAATCTCAGGATTGGTAAAAGCAGCTTGAGCCGGGCCCCGTCGTCCTAAGACATAAATGCGCTTGATATTGCTATGACGAAGGGCGGCTTGGGCATAGTGTGCAATATCGGTTTTATCTAACTCAGCTTGTGAGCGTGCCATAATGCGCGTGACATCCATCGCCACATTGCCAACACCGATAACGGCAATCGCTTCGGCATCCAAATCGAATTGCAAGTCGCGGTAGTCGGGATGGGCATTGTACCAACCGACAAACTCAGTCGCGGGGTAACTCCCTTGCAAGTCTTCGCCGAGTATATTGAGACGTTTGTCTGATGATGACCCCACCGCATAGATGACAGCATGGTAATATTTTTGCAAATCGGCGCGTTTAATATCTGTACCAAACTCGACATTGCCAAAAAAACGAAAGCTATCGTGTTGGGCAATGCGGCTATAAACTTTGGTGACACTTTTGATTTTGGGATGGTCTGGGGCAACACCGCCGCGCACCAACCCAAAGGGAGTTGGCAAGCGTTCGTACATATCAATCTCTACAACAAGGTCTTTCTGCTTTTGCAGGTCTTGTGCCGCGTAAAAACCCGACGGACCAGAACCAATAATCGCTACTCGTAATGGATTACCTTCTGTGCCAATTTTAGACATTGTTTACTTGTCTCCCTCTATCGCTTGGATGACATATAGAACAAAGTATAACACGAGTAGTGATGGCTATTTCATCCAATCGCCACAAAAAACTATGCTAATTGTCACCTCTTTGGCACGCTGAGAAGAGTTATTCCCACACAAAATGACTGACTTGCGGCAAGGTATCAATGACTGTACGCTGGTCAGATGGCACATCGTAGATGATTAATGCACCGCCGGGCGAGGTATAGCCAACAATCGTATTGCCATCTGGCGATATCAAGGGGTCAATCATATAGCCTGCATTGCCAATCACTGTCGGGGCGCTGCCATCGCGTGCAATATCGAGAATTTGTACCTGACTAGGTGTGCTATTCTGGACGAGTATCCGTATAACATCGCCCTGTGCTTGATAATCGAGCACTCTCAACTTGCCTAAGATGGGCATGATAAGTTGTGGATCGGTAGTGAGGTCATTGGCATCATAGGCGAATAAGCCATGACCTGTCAGTGCCCCTTGCAGTACATTGGCGTTAATGAGCAATTCTGTGCCGGACATCCATTGCCCTGTGCCAATCGCATAGAGTAGGGTTTGTTCGCCCGATGTGGTATCAACAACCATCAGCTCGCTATTGCGATTAACCACCATTGCACCCACGCCACCTGCTAATTGTGGATTGGAGAAACGACTATCTTCTGTATCTGGCACGAATATCTCTGGCTCTTGACCGACAATGACGCGATAGATGCCCGTAGCGTCTTCTTGTTCATCGCGATAATACAGTGTTTCGTTATCGGGGCCCCAACTGGGTGCAATATTATCGCTAATGCCAAGTTGAACAACTTCAATTGGCTCGTTATCTGTACCGAGTGCAAATGCCCATAAACTGCTGTTGCTCACATAGGCAATCCGCGAAGCATCCGGTGAAATGTCAAATTCCGTAATATCCAAGGCAGATGGGCTAATCGTAACAGGTAAAGTCCCATCCGATGGTAAGCGCCAAACTTGTATGACACCACTTGTATCCAATGCTAGAAAATAACCGTCGTGTGTGAGGTTAATCCCGACTGCCGACGCTGGATAATCGGGTCCCCACCCATAAGTCGCCGCCCCTGCAATCGGGAGTGTGAATCCTGCGCCACTTGCTGGGTCAATCAAAGCTAATGCGCCGCCTTGAAATGCTGTTAATAGCTGTCCTTGCGGCGACCAATGAACCCCTGTCAAATCGACCTCGCCAACACTAATTTCACCGACGATGTTACCTGTTCCTGCATTAATGACTTCAATCAAACGAGCGGCTGTTGCGTCACCCACAAAAACACGGATTTGTCCATTATCGAGAACATAGGGCAGATGGTATATGGCAGAATTATCGAGAACTATCGTGGGTTGATTATTGTTTGTGAGGTCAATAATCGTGACACCACCTTCAACGGGAGCATAAATAATTTCAGTTGGACTGAGCCAATCTGCGCCCTGTGCGCCGGGAATAGCCGCCGTGAGTATCATCTCTGTGCTTTGTCGCCGAAAAATCCACCACACCCCTTCAAGCGCTTCTGCTGCCAGATATTGACCATCCGGCGACCAGCGCAAATTGAGCAAGCCCGGTGTCAGTAAATCCGCAAATAAATCGGCTTCCAAAAAAGCAACACGTCCGCCATATTCAGTTGTATAGGCTAGTGCATCACTATTGGGCGACCAAACGATAGTATTGCCTTGTCCGCGAATATTAGGAATACTAGCGCGTGTGTCTTCGATTTGCTGCTCTTCATCACTGAACATATTGCTGATATACAAGCCATCTGTCGTGCGATAGGCGAACCAATTGCCATCCGGCGCGACTCCAAAATCTAGGACAAATGAGTCTTGAGGGGTGATTTGGCGTACACCAGCCGTACCGAGTCCATAACGTTCAACGGCACCTGCATTCAATAAAATATAAAGTTCAGTCGGGAGGTTTAAGCCGTCTTGTGCCTGTGTTGGCAACAGCATCAGCACTAGAATTCCCATCAACAGCAAACGACGCATGGACTACCCTCGCTTTATTGTATCGAATCCAATAACAGTATAGCGTGTCTTACAGATTCTGCATCTGTAGCGTCCGATAGGTGCTTAGAAAAAGCGTAACACAGAGAAACGGAGAATCAGAGATGCAGAGCATTATTTTGAATAGAAATCTTGGCGTTTTTGCGTTTTGGCGGTTCATCTTTATGACTATTACTTGACCAATTTAATCTTTGAAAATTAGATTATGTGTTTTTTGGGCGCAATGCCTTGCGCCCCTACATAAAAACTTTTCTGGTCATGTACTATGTGCCATCCCACCGTAAATAATTTTGGAAATTGCTGATGCTTGTTTATACTTCGCTGCTGTCGGATTCGCTTTCGACAGTATCACGGCTACGAAGGTGTGGGAACATGACCACATCACGGATACTGCGTTGGTTGGTCAGTAGCATAACAAGACGGTCAACACCGCCACCATAGCCCCCCATCGGCGGCATCCCATAACGCATTGCCCGTAGATAATCTTCGTCAAAAGGCGTTTCTTCATCTTTGCCTTTGCCATAGAGAGTCGCCATATCAACAAAGCGTTGCTCTTGGTCAAAGGGGTCATTTAACTCTGTGAAGGCATTGCCCATTTCCATACCACCGATGAAATATTCAAAGCGTTCGGTATGCTTAACATCGTATTCTGTCGGTTTGGCAAAAGGCGACATATCACGCGGATAATCCATGATAATCGTCGGCTGAATCAGATGCGGCTCAATCTGATTACCGAGTAAGCGTTCAACCACCATGCGCCCCCATGATTCGCCGGGTGCGACTTTTTCGCCAAATTTCTCTTCTAGCATCACTGCCATCGATTCGGCATCGGGCGTGTCCATATAATCGACTCCGGCGTATTTTTTGCCTGCCTCACGGATTGTCAGCCGTTCCCAAGGCGGCGTTAGGTCAATTTCATGGTCTTGCCAAATGATTTTCGTGCTGCCCGTGACTTGTTCGGCGACATACGCTGTCATGCGTTCGGTGATATCCATCACGCCTGTATAATCGATATATGCCTTGTAAAATTCTAGCATCGTAAATTCAGGATTATGCTTCCAACTGACACCCTCATTACGGAAATCACGCCCAATTTCATAAACTGCATCATAGCCCCCGACCAGTAAACGTTTTAGATAGAGTTCAAAGCTGATGCGTAAGAACAAATCTTGGTGCAATTGATTGTGGTGTGTCGTAAATGGACGTGCCGCCGCCCCACCATAAATCGGTTGCAGAATCGGCGTTTCGACTTCTAACATGCCCTCATCATCGAGGAAATTTTGCATTGCCCGAATTGTTTTTGCCCGTTTACGAAAGACATCGCGCACGTCTTTGTTGACAGCAAGGTCAGCGTAGCGTTGACGATAGCGTGCTTCTTTATCGCTAAATTCGCCATATTCTTTGACTGTGCCATCGTCTTGTGTGACTTCTTTGATGACGGGCAGTGGACTCATGGTTTTCGACAATAGCTGAAAGTCACTGACGCGCACGCTGATTTCTCCAGCTCTCGTCCGCATCATAGTACCTGTTGCTTGCACAAAATCATCAATTTCGATGAGTTTATCTTTGACAAGCATATATTGGTTTTCGTCCATGTCATTGATACGCAAGAAGAGTTGCAAGCGCCCCTGTTCATCGGCATAGTGCATGAAGGATACTTTGCCCTTCACATTCACGCGGCGAACACGTCCGGCAACCGTGACTTCAAGTTCTGCGGCTGCTTCGGGATTCTCGGATTCTAGTGCCTCAAAAGCAGCAATCGCTTCGGCTGTTGTATGCGTGCGAGTAGCGCGGCGCGGATAGAGTTCAACACCGCGTTCTTTGAGTGCTTGCGCCTTATTCAGACGTTCTTCTTCAAGTTTATTCGTTGGTTGCCACATAGAAATCGTATTCTTCTCCTGATGTTCTAAACAAGTGCTGAGTGCCTAGATTGAGTTAATTAAATGCGTCTTCTTCACTGCTTTTCTTGGCGGTTTGGCGGTTCAATTTGTGGTAATTGTTCACCTATCCATGATCTAGCGTGCGACGGACACAATAGATTGTGTCCCTACAAATCATAACAGGTCTGTAGGGACAGTATCCATACTGTCCGTTGTAATTCTCACGGATAGCTGAATAGATACTCCATAACTCAGGTTAGATAGTTAGTCTACTAAATGATTCGCTCTGAGTCGATGCTTCGCAATCTGGGCTATTCTGAGTCGATAGCGTGTGCTAGGATTGGGCGCGTTTTTTGCTGATTGCAGATGAGGTTTAGGTGTGTTGCGTCTCACAAAATTAGAATGGCTGTCTCTGATAGGTGTCGTACTGCTGGCGGCACTCTTGCGACTCGGCTATGCAGGTGTGAATCCCTTTGCCAGCGATGAAGCGCGTCTGAGTGTGCTGGCGCTCGAAATTGCACGCGACGGACAAGTCATCCGCACAGGGATTCCCAATTCTGCTGGAAGCCGTAATTTGCCAGCATCGGTTTATGCTTTTGTACCGCCCTATCTGCTCGCGACAGACCCTCTATTAGCGACACAATACGTCGGACTATTGAACCTAGTCGCTGTTTTTAGCCTATGGTGGCTGGCACGGCGTACATTTGGTATATGGTCAGCCACAATTAGCGGACTCATTGCGGCAGCCGCGCCCTTTGCTGTATTTTTCTCGCGCAACATCTGGACACAAAATCTGCTATTCCCAATGACGGTGCTATGGCTTGTGGCGACCACGATTGCTATCACAAGCCATCATTCACGCCATAAATATATTGGTATCGGACTCGCTTGGTTTATCGCTGGATTTGCTTTTCAGGTGCATTTGGCAGGGGCAACACTCGGACTGGCAACGCTCTATGTCACTGTACGTTGGCAATGGTGGCGCAAGTGGATTCCAGTATTCATTGGCGGCGGAATTGCGGCTTTAGCTCTGATTCCATTTTTATACGAAGCGGTCTGTTGCTCGCCCGAATTGCTGTCTGAATATAGCACCACAACAGGCGAAAGTGGTATAGATAGCCAAGTATTGCTCTATACGATACAAGCGGCACTAAATCGCGGCTGGGATTATCTAGCGGCAGGTAATTTGACTCAACATGGCAGTGCGATTTTTCCGCAAATATTGACTGCGGTGATTCTAATTTTGGGCATGATGGCAATTGCTAAGATGCGCTGGTTTTTCACACGGACGCAATATATTGCGTCCCTACAAACTGAACATCAAAGAACCATCATTGAATTAACCGCGCTACTATTGCTTACGCCGACACTCTTGTTCACCTATCATCGTGCGCCTGTGCGCTTGCATTATATTTTGACAGCACTCCCCGCATTGGCAATCATTAGTGGGGCATCGGCTATGTTGCTCAAGCGACGAATTTGGCACATTGCGACGACTGGAATCGCTATTGTTTTAGTAGCTATTTGGAGCTATCAAATTTTGAGTAGTCTCGCCATTGTGAATCAGCAAACTGCGCCACAGGGCATCAATGAGCCATTAAAAGCACCGCGCACTGTCGCTTATAGTCTGCCAGATGATGGGCGAGTCGTCGTCATGCACACTCAGAGTCCCGATTATTATCAGCGTGGAGAAGCCGCTATCTGGAAGGTGCTACTCTGGAATCGTCCACAGCGCATTACGAACGGCTGGTCAGTGTTGCTGCTACCGAATGAACCCTCTTATTTGATGACTGAAATTGACGGGATTCATGCGTGGCAAGAAATGCGTGATACAGGCATTATGGATGACAACTTAATTCAGTATGACCCCCTATTAGGAGCGCCGCCATACTATATGCAGCCTTATGATGGCGAAACTCTGCCACCACAAGCAATCATGCTGGATGAACCTGTGACATTCGATTCGGGCTTACAATTACTCGGATGGTATACGCGCCATGTTGACGGGCAAGTACGGGTTTCGATGCTTTATCAGGCTATCAGCAATCCACCCGATGATGCGTCGCTGCGACAATTTACGCATTTGCGTTATGCGGCGGATGTTGAAAATGGCGCTATGGATGAACTGGCTTATATTGACGATATCGAACTGACGCTCTCGTGGCAGCAAGGCGATAGACTGATTGCCATTGCTGCCTTTACCCCTAGCGAAGATAGTGGCACATTTTATGTTGATGTCGGGCAGTATTCGCTCAATACAGGAGAACGCTATCTGAACAGCACGGGGACAGACACGCTACGTTTCGGGGCTTTTGAGTGGTCACGGGAATAGGATGCTAGTGCATAAATTGTAGGGGATGATCCATGTGTCATCCCGATGCTAGTAACAACGGGCGCACACGTGGGTACGCCCCTACAAAACCGAGATTATATTGCCAATTACTTTCCAGATTCTACAATAAAACCCTATAGACTCTATCTCACCTTGTCATTTTGTGTGAGGAGAGATGAAACCCCGAAAGGGGCTTTTTGCTTTAGTCGTCAAGATTGGACTACTTGAAGGGCTACAAATTCGATATAGTGAATTTCATAATCATATCCAAGCCAATAGTAAGGATAGTAAGCTATGGTGCAATTCACCGACATCTTCCACGCACAACAACGCATAAAGCCGTATCTGAAACCGACACCACTAGAAGCAGCCGCCCATCTTGGTAAAGATATTTGGCTTAAACTGGAAAATGCTAACAAAACCCATTCCTTCAAGATTCGTGGGGCATTAAACACGATTCTTGCACTGGATGATGCAGCACGCGAAAAAGGCATGATTGCCGCATCATCGGGCAATCATGCACAGGGAGTCGCCTATGCTGCACATCTTGTTGGCGCACAAGCACAAATCCTGATGCCAAAGCATACCCCACAGAAAAAGGTCAAAGGGGTGCAACTCTATGGTGGCGAGGCGCTTCTCTATGGCGATAATTATGATGAAACCGAAGCCGAAGCCCTCAGACGAGCTCGTGTTGAGGGTAAAACGTATATCTCGCCCTACAATGACGCGGCTATCATTGCTGGAACAGGCACAATCGGCTTAGAAATTGTTGAATCACTGCCCGATGTTGAACGGGTGTTAGTTTGTGTGAGCGGTGGTGGCTTGATTAGCGGTGTCGCACTGGCGATTAAAGCTCTGCGTCCTGATTGCACTGTGATTGGTGTCTGTGCGGAATCAGCACCGTCAATGTACAACGCTTTTAAGCAAACCAAGCTCCCTGAAAATTGGGATACACTAGCCGAAGCCCTTTCCGGGGGCATTGAAGAAGGGTCAATGACTGTACCGATTGTCCAAGAAAGTGTTGATGATATCGTCTTAGTCAGTGAAGAGCAAATTGCGGCGGCGATGCGCTTCATGCTCGGTACGCAAGGTTGGTTAGTCGAAGGCGGTGGTTGTGTTTGTGTGGCGGCATTACTGCATGATATTGTGCCGCGTGATGGGAAAATTACTGCTGCAATGATTAGTGGGGGCAATGTTGATTTAGAGACGCTGCGACAGATATTGTAACAAATATTCAACCATCATTTGCGACAAGATGGCTCGTTGCTATCTGTATTTAACACAATCCTAACGCTTCATGACAGTAGCGTAACAACCGCATTCCGAGAAATGCAGTACAAATCGTTGAAATATGCTACAATACAAAGTATATAAAATGGTATTATGATTGAGATGTGAGTCGTGACTAACGAATACAAGCCAGATATCTGGCAACTACAATCACAATTCAACATTCAGGGTCTCATTCGTGCGTTAGGCAGTGACGATAAGAATATCCGTAAGCGAGCCGCTGCTGCTTTACGGACAATGAACGCGAAGGAATCTCTCTCGGCGCTAAAAGTTGCATTTACGGCAGAAGAAGATACGAATACGCGCATGGTTATTGCAACGGCTATCGAGATATTAAGTATTGATAGTGAAAAAGAGGAAAAACCAGCACGTATCGCCACGAGTGCCTTATCGGGGGCATCGCTGGTGGAACGCTTATCGAAACGCTTATATTCTGACAAGTCCGAAATTATTGCCAAGACAGCCCAGCAATTGGGCGATTTAGGCGATAAATCAGCCGTTGAACCCTTGATTTTACTCTTCAGCGACCACACCAAGACGATTGAAGTTCGTTTAGCTGTCGCCGAAGCCTTACTTAAACTAGAAGCTGCCCCAGTCGAAGTCGCCTTACTGGGAAATTTGCGCCATGCCGATTGGCATATACGACGCAATGGTGCTGCCATCTTAGGTCAGCTTAAAGCAGAATGGGCTATTCTACCATTGGCACGCGCTCTCAATGATGCCCATCCTGTGGTGCGGCGGACGGCTCGTGCAGCACTTAAGCATATCGGCACGCCAGCATCGCGTAAGGCACTCGCACAGGCTGGGGCAAATAAGGCTGTGAGTCGCCATACCCCAGATGCACCTGCCACCACAGCATCCGGTATCACCATCAAGAAACCGAGCCAGAAGCCCAAAAAACAAGCCAGCCGGATGTTGAACAAACATCTTGATGAAGCCAGTGAAGTGCGTACAAAACGGATTGATGCTGGTTTCGATGAGACCAAGAAAAAGCATGTTGACCCCACAATGCCGATTAGTGCCGATGTGCTTGACCAGCTTGCGGCACTAGATGAAGACGACGAAGACGACAATAATTAATCGCAGGTCATCAGACGAATAGAGCATCTGCCCGTAGTATATTGAGTTCACAGTGGATTAGTCTAATAAATTAGAACATCAGTAAACTGATAGCTGACGACTCTGTGCTAAGTATCGTTGTCATGCGAAAGCCTGATAAATCGACAAGTGATTAATCTAATTCGGGACAATTTGCAGCGTTCGCCCTTTTTCATAAATACGCTACAATATCTGCTAGGATGTTAAGCAGTTGGTCGTCCTCAACTAAGTAATTAAAAACGAAAATTTCTATGTCAAGTGTATTATTTGTAACTTTGAAGAGGGAATGCGATGCGTAGATGGGTCGTGGGATTATTGATACTATTAGTGGCACAGGTCATCTCTGCCCAAAGTGGGATTCGGGTGGTTGTCGTCAATGAGTTTCAGAATATTCGCATTTCTCCGGCGCTCGGTGCAACCGTCATTGATACCGTCAATGCAGGTTTTGTTTTCGATACCATAGATGCCCGTAGCGGCGATAGCCAATGGCTACGAATACAATATCAATGTAGTGAGGGCTGGATTAATCTCGCGCCACTGGTCATTTTGGACGGTGATATCAATAGCTTACCAACTGCTGACCCACGCAGCGTCCCATTTGGCGGATTCGAATCGCCACGTTCTGGCTTTACAGACCAACAAGGCGCGGTGACTGCTGCTGCAACTGATGGATTGCGTGTCCGCAGTGGTCCTAGCCGTGCTTATCCAACATTGGCCAATATCAACTTCAATCAGGCGTTTACAATTACAGGGCGTAATGATTGTGGCAATTGGTATCAAGTCAACTTTGAAGGCACATTAGGGTGGGTATCATCGGCGTTTGTGCAGATTCTGGGTGGCGATGTTTTCCAAACACCTGTCGGGGGGATTGTCGCCCAAACTGCCCCACCATCAGGCGAATCACGAGACGATTATATTGCAATGCTACGTCTACTGCGTGACCGAATTATCATCGCACAAGAGTCACTCAATGATATACGCGCTTCATGGACAGATGCAGCCTTACAAGGGCGTGCGACTTGCCAAGCCTATCCGCCACGACCCAGCAATATTAATGTACCCACTCCAATGTTAGCCGCTTTCTTTGTCCCCCTCGATACACTCGTCACTGATTTCAATGATGCGATGTTTAATACACGGCAAGCGATTGATATCTTCATCCAAGTCTGTAATCAACCGGGAACAGCCAATCCTGTGGGTCAGGCGACAGTTCAAGGTGCATTGGGCATTATTAACCTTGCCGAACAACAATATGCGGCTTTACTCCAACGGCTTGCCGAATTGATTCCTGATGATAACGTTGGTCCCGATGAATGTTTGCTGGTTTACAATAATAAGTCCGAGATTTTACCGCGCATCGGTGTTGGTACGATTTATCTGGATGACTTTAATCGGCGCACATTTGCACGCGGTTATTGTTTTGATGCCATTGAAACGCAGATTCTCGTACTACAAACGCTACCCATACCAGAATCGGATTTAGATGTTTTTGTTGCCATTAGCGCACTAGATGACCCCAGTAATTTCTTGCTGGTTAATCAAGCGAGTGATGGACAATCTCTCACAGTAGGTCCCTTAGTAATGACACGCTCTACCACTTATTTGCTCATCATTGCTGACTTAGGCAGTGAGGGACGTGCGCCTATCGGACAATTTGCCTTCTTGTTATCGGATGTGACCTTTGGCACAGGGACACAAAATCTCGCGTGGGATCCAGCGACAGGTTCTGTGATATTAGAAGATGCAGTCCAGACAAGCCAAACGACGATTGGACCCGATGGCTTACCCGTGGTTGATACAGGCGGTTCGACTTCTCCAACGACTGTCTGCCCGTCGTTATCATTTACGTGCAACGACTTCTTTACGTGTGAGGAAGCGCAGGCGTGTTACGATGCTGGGAATTTCTTGTTGGATGATGAAGACAATGTTCTCAATGGCATTCCCTGTGAACAAAGTGTTTGCTTCGGTGTCGCTGGGAATTGAGCGGCTTCCTACGGATTTGGTGTATCGGAGGGTGGTGGCAAAATAAGGGGCGGATTAGTCGGCAAAGGTGTATTGCTGGGTAAAGGTGTCGCCGAAGGCAATGGCGTATTCGTCGGTAAAGATGTCATTGTCGCAACAGGCGTGAAGGTGACAAATGGCTGTGATGATGGCACAATCGGCACAAAGCCCGACACAGGAGTATCGCTTACGAAAATAGCAAAGGGCGTATTCGTCACCTGTCCGAAGACATCAATCGGCGTATTCGTCGCCTGTCCGAAGACATCAATCGGTGTATTTGTTACTTGCCCAAAAACATCAATCGGCGTGTTCGTTACCGCACTAATCGGCGTATTTGTTGCTTGCGGCGCGTTGCGGTCTGGCGAAAATGCCCAAATGACAATCGCACAAATATAACAAGGAATAGTCAACAGAATAAAGCCCATTAGAATATTGCGAATTGTGCTGCGACTCATTGATGCCTCTTTACAAATGCTTTGCTATCCAACACTGATTATAGCGTTTAACACAAAAAAGGCATGTCCAAATTTTTTATAGGTTTGTGACAAGTTTGCCCTGTTATTTTCTTGACACACTATCAAGTATTACGTATAATAACAGACGGTGCAATCCTGATAAGCAGATACAAATCTCGATTTTCAAACCCAATTCTCGATTAACAATATAAAATGAGGTAATCAATGCAGCAGGAACAATCAAAACTTGGGATTATCATGACTAATCAGTCACACCGTATCATCTTCCTCGATAGGAATATATGCCAATTCTTAGATTACCCAGTAGCTCAGTTAGGAAAGCTGATTGGCTCGCCCTTTCAGACAGTGATTGACCTCGATACAGAGCAATATTCGGCGCTAGTCACAGGCATTCAGTCCAAGCATCAAACGCAAACACAAGAAATTCCTCTACGAATCATTTCAAAAGCAGGCGATATTCTTCCTGTTGTTGCAGATGTGTTTGTTAACCAAGATATGCACCGCAATGTTTTTGGTGTAGATTTCACACTTTATCAAGCGCCACAACAGCCGGATACACTGCCCGATGTTGATATCGAAGATTACATAGCAGAGGAAGCCGTGAAGGTTTATTTCCAGCAACAAATCAAGGCTATCGTGACTGTTATTGAACAATGGAATGGGGCATCGCTGGCACAATACCTCAGTGACATGACGACATATACCGCGCAGAGACAAGGTTGGGATATTGATGTAACCCATGAAAGTATTCATATTGGTCAGAATATTACTTCTGATAACTTACTTGCCTTACTCGACAAATCGGCAGCTTATGCGTTTATGGTTCTCGGAAAGGGAGTTGTGACACCGCACCTTGAAAGTATTAACCAGAATACGCCCGATATTGTCTTTGAATCTATCGACCCCAATTGGTTTCAAAAGCTATAAGCTCCTTTCGGGGTTTCCACCGCGCCTCACATAAGATTGCAAAATATGATAAAGTCTATAGGCTCACCACAGTTGCTTTGTTAAACAAGGAGGTATCATAATGGGGAATCTGTCTCTGGTACTCGATATTGTACTGGTCATCACCAGTGTATGGATGGTGCTTGTCGTTCGTAAGGCAGAACTTGGCGGTATCATGGGAAATACACTCAGCCTGATTACAATCGGGGCTGTCTTATTAGGCTTGGCGCATATGATCGAAACGGCTATGCTTGACCTGTTCAACCTGAGTGTCGAGTTTACAGAACTCAGCCATCGCCTTATCGTACTATCAGGTTTCGTCCTGCTCATTTTAGGTTTTCGCCAGTTTGCAAAATTACGGCAAGACTAAGAGTCTAACAAGGATATGGTATCATTCGACGCGAGTTTGGGTTTGGGGCTGTAAATCGGTATTCGGCGACCAGTTCCCTGCCCTATCGACTGCCCAAACTGCGAAGGAATACGAATTGCCGGGCGTACCGGTATAGATGCCTTCTGTGCGTTGCGTTTCGACCCATGGAGTCCAGCCGCCGTCGTTGATTCGTACCCAGACGATGTAGCGGTCAATCGCACCATTATCTTGCGCTCGCCAACGCACAACAAAAGTTCGCGCACTCACTTCTGACAGGGTATCCATGGCGGTTGTGGGCGCTTGTGTATCATTTTCGGGCGCGACTGTGGGCTGAATAGGGGCTGCAATCACAGGTCCCGGTGTCGGCGAAAGCAAGGGTTGGACAGTCGGCGCAATGCGAACGGTAGGCGACGCTTGGACTGCTGGCGGTGGTTGGGCAACGCTACCCGCTTCGATACGTTCGACTAAAATCACGGGTTCACCACCAATGGCGCTAATATCTCCCGCTTCTAATTCTGGAAAATTATCCGCTTGGGCGGCGCGTAGCTCAAGGCGATAAATGCTGCCTTCTGGTGCAATCTGAGTCACACCACCGAGCGTATAGAGTGTCGCTGACAAGCCCTCTGCTTGAATTTCAGTGATATTGGGCTCAAAACGCCGATTCCAGATAACATGAATCCGTTCATTTGTCATAGGACGGTCAAAGGTGATATCGGTGATGCCATTAGCACGAACTTCTGTGCCACCAGAAAAGGGTTCAGTGCCAAAGACCGATGCCAGCAAGCGATAAGCATTGGCAGATGGACGGGGAGAACCGGGATTGGGGTGCTGGCTATAACAAATCGACTCTGATGTATTGCGATACAACCCCCACGCATCACCGAAACAGGCAGCTCCACCTGTGCAAAGTTCGCCATTATTTGGCGGAAAGTTCGTCCCTGCCGCTTGGTCGCCACAATCATCATAAAGCTGATGAAAGAAGACGACATCCGCCCCCTCTGAGTAGGCATAGACCGTATTTTGAATCACAAACCATGCTTGTTGTTCGGCTGTTCCCAATTTATAGCGTTGAGCAGATGAAGCCGCCCACACAGGACCCGGATAATCGTTCCAAACACTAATCCCTGTTTCATTGACGAAAATCGGACGGTCTAAGCCATAAGCGCGTAACGTCTCGCTCGTAAAGAGGGTCAACCAACCCGTGCGCCACGGATAGCTGTAACTATGGAGGGCGACAGCATCCATATACCAATTATTAGCGGCTCGGTTAGGGTCATTTTCATAAATTGCCAGCACCCGTGCCAGCCAATTATCCGGCGTGCTATAGAGCAAGCCCCCGAACATAACGGTTGTTGTTGGGTCAGCAAAATGTGCAGCAAGATAAGCCACTTTTAACAAACGCGCATAATTAATCATGCCCCCTTGCCAGAACAGAGCCAAATCCGGCTCATTCCAGATTTCCCACAAGCTAATTCCCTCGCCATTAATCCAACCTTGTTCGCGTGCTAGTTCTCCGCCGGGTTTATAACGTTGCACCGCCCGAAACACAAAAATAGCCCACGGATTATTGGCATTAATCTCTTTATCCGGTCCCGGATTATCCGAGCCATCAGAAAATACAGGTTGATTCAAGCCGGCGATAATCGCGCCATCCGCGAAAAAATCAGGTCTGTCTAGTAAAATTGCGTCGATACTGAGACCATGTGCGATATCGTTTCTGACGAGGTTATCATAAGCTGCCCAATTGAAATTACCCGGTGCTGTTTCTACTTCATTCCAGTAGAGCGGCCAACGATTCCAACCCGCGCCAAGTAATAGACCATTGCGATAGCGGTTTTCATCAACCGGAATTTGTGCTGAACTAATGAAGGTAACGCCGAGTCGTTGTGAGCGAATATAACCATCTTGAGGTGGGTTGCTCAATACGCCGGGAATGTTAGTTTGGGCATTCAGTAGCGGAACATCACGACTAAAAATACTCAGAAAAATAAGAATAAAGATTGGAATAATAAATCGCTGCGGCATTAGAGGGTTAAAATCAGACTACCAACGGATACAAGGCGCTAGTCTAGCAGGGTTTATCATGGTCGTGTAGAGGCGAACATTGTTATAGGTAACGCGAATATCGTTTCGTAACAGTTCACCTATCCATGAACTTGTGTTATCGCGGACGTGAAAAATCACGTCCCTAGACTTTGGCTATATTTGCAAAAAGAGAAGACTTTCGTTAAAAAGCTGAGTTAGTAAATAACAGCGAGTAGAAAGTCTATCTCTAATGTCAACTATCCCTCAAAATGAAGAACTTCT
>JAUZRW010000139.1 GCA_030950085.1 Anaerolineae bacterium | reverse complement strand
TTTTCCAGTAGCAAATAGTCGTCAATAAGCCTTTCTTTATTCAGTTGTTCCAGTTCTTCTCGTTTTGTCAGCATGACTTTAGTATACTTCTTTTATTCACTTTCGCTCTCCACAATCTCATGGATAGCTGAATAGATACCCTGTGACATGGCGGACGAGATATATCTCGTCCCTACAGGTTATAACAGGTGTGTAGGGACGGCATACATGCCGTCCGCAGCCCACTGTAATCACTATTCATTGACCGTGCTGCTTTTCATCAACGTTGCTAATTTCTCTTTGAGTTCTTTGCGCTGCCGTTGGAAGACATCATGATTAATTTCGCCCTTATCGTGCAATGTTTCTATCTGCGAGATTTGAGCTAATAAACGGTCAATCTCTGCCTGATTACGGTTGGCATTTTTGTCTTGCTGGCGCAACATGGTCAAACCGATAATCGCAATGATGAAGAGGGCAATCACAATCGCCAACACTGGAATTAAGAAGTTGCCGGTTATGATGTCGGTATTTTCACTGGTAATCTGGCTAGCGAATAGTGTGCCACTCACTGTAAATACAAGACTATCGCCGGATGGAATGGCATAGCCGGCTTGATAATTTTTTACGATAACATTGCCACTCGCGTTTTGGATGGTTTCTTCGTTTACGAATTCAATCGCATCACCAGAGACCGTTAAAGAGGGTACTGCGACAACAATATCTAATGTACCATTAAATGAATTATTCATCGCAAGGTCGATTATCGCGTCGCCTTCAGTATGCGGCAAGAAGTACAACGCTTCGACAACATGTTCACCCGGATAAACAGGATTGGTATCAATCAGCGAGTAGAAATCTTGTGCGATGATGAAGCGCGGATTTTCTGGGTCATTGAGAATTAATGCGCCGGGCGGTAATTGAATCAATAGCGATACAGCAAGGTCTTGTTCTTGAGGTAAGCGATATAAAGTGCGGTCTGAATTATTAACATAAGTATAGGTTTGCTGAAATATTATCCCAGACCCCACGCCATCAACAGTGGTACGGTCAATGATAATGTTGATATTGCTGATGCTGATATCAGACGCATCTTCGGTTCTTTCTGTGATGTTCAGGGGTAACTCGTTCAACGCTGCCAGTTGATTCGGCACAAGAACTTCGCTCTGGAAAGGGATATCGCTATAGATAGCAGCCGTGAAATAGAAAGCATCTTCGACATACGGAATATTGTCGAAGACATAGATATTATTGGCATCAATAGTTGTTGTTTCTGTCGTGAAACCATCTGCAAAATTGCCATAGCGCAGTATCACCTCAAGATTTTCTGGCAGGTCAAAGCCGTCTGTCATATTTGACACGCTGCCTGTGAAGGTCATAAATGTCGGTGGTGGGGCATCATCGAGGAGTCCGACTATCTCTTGGTTTGTCAGCAGGCTATAATTTTTGAGTGACCGTAAGCGACGATAAGCGATGGCTGCCCATGCTGCATCATCGGCTGTAGCGGATTCTACGCCAATCTCGCTTAATAAGGCAGCATCACTTTCTAATGAAAATGCCTCGCTTGCATCAGGATATAGGTCTGCACCTTGTAAAACTTGTTCGGGGCTATATTGCAGTGTATAGACATACATCGCAACATCCCAGCGTTCTTCTTCGCTCAATGCTTGTGACCATGGCGGCATCAAATTGATGAGATTGCCATTGGTAATCATGTCATAGTAGAGAGCCGGTGTTTGTTCGCGCACATAGCTTGCTTCCAAGAAAGAGGGCATCCGTGGCACTTCACCGGATTGCACCAATTCGCCACCCCCATCACCTGTAACACCGTGACATTGCGTACAGTTTTCGGCAAAAATGCGCTGACCATTCCGCACATCGGGTATCGTGATAGGTTCGCTGATAGGGATACGTTGTTCAATGTCCGAAGTGGATGCTGTTTGTGGGGCAGATGTTGCGACAATTTCGATTTCTCCCGCGAGTCCGCCACAGGCGGTAGCCAGCAGCAAGAGTATAAAAATCGGTATTAAGCGGAATAAATGTTGCCTCAGCATAAGATATATCTAACTCACTTCCTGTACTTGCTGTTTATGTGCGGCGATGGCAGCTTCAATCGCCCTATCAATATCAGCATCATCAGCACTATCAACAATCGTTTGCTGTGTGTCCAAGTCATCCATTAGTTTGAGCAATTTAGAGCCGCGTTGAACCCATACTTCGCGCTCTGAAGCATACTCATCGTCAGCGATTTTGCCTGTAATGTGGTCTTCGTCCAAATCGCGGATATTTGTCAGCACCCGTTCATAATAGGCGAGAGCGCGGTCTCGTTGGCGGTCTTGCGTCGTACTCCCACTCGTTGCTGACTGGAGTAGAGGTCGTAAGATATACAATAACAAGACCGATAGCATGGCTAAGGCTGCTATAATTCCCCAAATGCTCATTGCTCATCCTCTGCTAAGATGCTATCAAGGGCTGTGGCAAGCGTTTCATAATTGACTTGCCCAATAAACAAATTCGTGATTTTACCATCACGCCCAATGATGAAAGTTTCTGGTGCAGCTTGAAAATTGTATGCGTTGGCAATACGTTCAGCAATATCGGGACCATTAGGGTAGGTGATACCGTATTGGTCAATAAAACCGAGTGCATTTTCCTCAATATCGAGATAATTCACACCTAAGAGCAAGACACCATCATCGGCATAGTCTTCATAAATTGCTTGCAAATCTAATGCTTCGGCATGACAGGGCGGACACCAACTCGCCCAAAAATTGAGGATGATGATTTGCCCGCGCAAGGAATCTCGCGTGAACAATTCGCCATCAAAAGATATGAGTGCAAAATCGGGCGCACGTTGTCCGGGTTCTGGTTGGGTTTGATTTTGGCGGAATAACTGGACACCCAAAACAAGAATGACAGCAACGATACCCACTATCAAAATTAGTGTACCGCGTGTGATACCCTCTGGGATTTCATCGTCATTTTTAGGTTTATCATCTAGTAAAAAATCGAGTTCTTCTGTCATCAGTCACTCTATGAAATTATCCTGTCAAGTCACGTTCTAATTGGCTGCGATAATCATCATCGCCACTAGGTATTGTATCAGTTGCATCAACTTTTTCTGTCAGAGGGGTATGGCGTAGCCAGCGTCGGAATGTGAACCAACCGATAGCAATCGCAATCAGTGTACCGAGTATGGGACCGGCAAACGAGAGCCATCTTAGAACAGTGTCTTGAGGAATGCCGACCACTTTCTGACCATATCGTGTGACAAAGTAGTCAATAATGTCTTGGTCACTTTGTCCCTCTTCCAGTCTGCGATAAATCTCATCTTTCCATTCGAGGCAGGTCGCATTACGGCATTCGTCCAAAGGTTCATTTTCACAGATAGGACAATACATTCGCTCGGCAACGCGGATAACGTCATTATAGGTTACAGTTTCTTGTGCCAATACGGGCAAGCCTATCGAGAGAATCAAAATGATTACGAAAGCCGAAACAGATACAGACATCAGGACATTTCTACAGGTGGTTAAATTCAGCAAACCACGATTTTGTATTTTATTGGCAGACAACATGGATGTTGTCCCTACAAATAACCTTCTTTGAATTGTAGGGACGTGACCTATCACGTCCGAAAATTGCTTATTCAACATCATTTGTTCCTGACATCTTTTGCTTTGCGCCGCGCAGATGGGCTGGCAAAACCTCTTTGGGCCATGCCGCGATGAGCGTGCCGAAGACGAGGACAATTCCCCCCCACCATACGAGATTAATCAGTGGATTGATATAGATGGCAAATGATACTGAATTGCCTGTTTCATCAAAATCATCCAGTAAGACATAAAAATCGCGTGCGGCTGTACTATGTGCGCCAGCTATCATCATCCCCATTTGTGGGTATTCATCGACACGCGGTTGTATGGTCGCAATTATGCGGTTATTTTGGCTCAGAGACAATGTGGCACGATTAATAAAGCGTCCATCTGCTGCTGCACCTTGTTGGAAATCATCGAAGCGTAGTTGATAATTTTGTACGGTGGTCGTCTCACCAAGATCGAGTGTGCGTCGCGTCTGATATTGAAACAGCGTACTACCAATCACACCGATGCCAATGATGACAATGCCAAGATGGACGAGATAGCCCCCATAGCGTCGTTGATTGCGCCCAAAGAGTGTGATTGTCGCCTTCAACCAACTTTCATTACGAGCGCGAACCCGTGCGGCTGTCCCACGATAAGTTTCATAAATAGCCACAAAGCCTGCCAAAAGGATAATCGCGTAGGAAAACGCCGCAACAGCTTGCGCTGGGAGGAAAAAACCGCTATCACTTCCTGCCAGATTAAAGCGTACAGGGTCACTATAACTAGGTGCTATCACCATCAGTAGTAGCAGCGTGATAACGGTTAAAATTGATGGAATGAGTAGCGCCTTCCCTAGACGTTTAATGGAGGTGCTACTCCATGCAGCGAGGGGAGCAATGCCCATTAGAATATACAAAGCAGCAAAGAGGGGCGGTGTCACACCCATAAAGTAATCTTTGCCCAGTGTGATTTCTGTACCAAAGAACAATTCTGATGTGATGGGTGCGCCAAAACTACCCCAAAATATGGCAATCGTTAATGCCATGAAAATGATGTTATTCAACACAAACAACATTTCACGACTGAGCAAGCCCGCAAATTCGTGTTCATCACGCAATTCGCCCCGCCTCCAACGATGGAATGTTAGAACAGCGCCTATGAGAGTCATTGCTCCCCAAAAAGTGAGCATTGGGAAACCAACAGATGAGCGGGCGAAACTATGGACACTGGAAATCACACCGCTACGGGTCGCAAATGTGCCAAAAATAACGGCGGAAAATGTGCCAATCACAAGCACCATATTCCATACTTTGAGCATCCCTCGTTTTTGCTGAATCATGACACTATGAATGAAGGCTGTTCCGACGAGCCATGGCAAGAAGGCTGCATTCTCTACCGGATCCCAGCCCCAATAGCCGCCCCAACCTAGCACATCGTAAGCCCAACGTCCGCCGAGTATGAGTCCTAAACTGAGGAACACCCACGAAATCAACGACCAGCGCCGCGATGCCTTAATCCAGTTGGTGGATAAATCACCACTCGCTAGTGCCGCTATCGCAAAGGCAAATGGCACAAGGAAGCCCACAAAGCCAAGATATAGCATGGGTGGATGAATAATCATACCGAAGTGTCGTAGGAGAGGACTCAAGCCCTTTGCGCTCTCAGCTAATCGCAGAGCATCGGGGATGATAGCATTGCTCGGAATCAGTATCGACTCGAATGCGTCACCTGTAATGGCATCAACCCACCAACGTGCAAACGGATTTTCCAATATTAAGGTAATGCCAATAAAAAATGCCTGTGTCGCCATCATAACGGCAATGGCATAAGGCATTAAATGACGCTCACTGCGCCAGTTGAACACGATTGCGCCAAATGTGAAGAGGCTCGTCGTGAAGCACCAAAATAAGAGCGACCCTTTTTGTGAACCCCATAAAGCTGTGATTCGATAGAATATGGGCGTTTGCGGGTTGCTGACATTCCAAACATAACTCAGTTGGTACTGTTCGGTGACAAGCGCTACCAGTAAGGCAAGCATCGCAATTAGCAATAATGGTAAGGTTGCAAGAGCCGCATTACGCCCACTTATCATAGCCCCACTGGACTGCTGAATTTCACCATAAATGGAGACAAGAATGGAATAAATCGAGGCAGCAAAGGCAAATGCTAGTGCTGCTAATCCAATTTCTGCAATCATATACTATTCCTGACTAGCAAGTTGTTCGGGTGCTTGTTCTTCAAAGCGCGAAGGACATTTGAGATTGAGTTCTGTCCCATAGAAAATGCCATCTTCACCAATTTCACCCGTTAAGATAGCTTGTGCTTCATGTTGCAATAAATCCGGCATGGTTGTGTCTTCCATCTGAACAACAAGTTGTGTCCGCGAAGGGTCAGTCACCGCTTCATGCAGGGTTTCGGCTAGATTCTCGTAATCACTCGGAATATGAACAACGATAAAACTAAGTGTTCCGGTTGTGGCATCATATTCAATCGTATCGCCCAATACAGCCCCCGTCAGACGAATAGATTGTCCGACAAGATTCGAGTTATTGACGACTTCATCAACCATTTTGAAGTAACTTGCGCCGCCGAGGGTACTAGAGAAAATAAGATAGCCCACTGCGCCTAAAATCAGCAAACCGCCAATTATAAATTTCAGACGTTCACTCTTGCGCCGCTTGAGCTTTTCTTCAATTTTATTCTTTTCTTGTGCGGGAGACTTTTCCCAAGTCATTTCTGTCATACTTTTGTTCACTCCCGATAATTTTGCTGCCTACTTTATGTAATATTATAGTCGATTGTGATGAATATCACAATCCTTTTCAATTGATGTTTGTATTCTCGCTGTGAATAGCCAATTGTGCAATAGTGCGAACAGAGTAATTTTAGAGAGTGAAACTTACGAATCGCTAAAATGTCTGTATTTGTATAGCACTTCAGCTTATTTTACGGTTTCTGCGTAACATTTGAGTAACTAACTGTTATCTTCGCGGTCACTCGCATCGCGTGAATACATCGCAAAACCGAGCATCGCAACAGCCCCTAGTCCGGCGAGTAAAATCACCCAAATGGGACCAAAATTAGTCGTTTCTTCTACGACTTCAACCTCTTCCTGTGCTGCGACAAGACTTACCCAGAAAACCAGTGTCAATATTAGTACTGCGCTGCGCCATATCAGCGTATTGAATTTTATCGCCATGTTATATGTTTACTCCAAAATGTATCGAACATAGTATGATTTTACCGCGTTCTACTATCTATGACTATGTTGACTCATAATCTGAACTGTGAATAGTTCGCTAAACAAAAAACTTTGCCTTGAAAGTTGATAAAAATTGCTAGAATTTTGAAAATATGATATTTTTTACAGCTTTTCTTGATAGCCCTGTATTTTGGCGGTTCATTTACAGCTTTATTATGTCCTCATTTGATACTACTACATGACCAAAAAAGTTTTTAAGGATTTCGTAGGGGCTAGGCGTGCCTCGCCCAATCATCAAGAATTAAATTGGTCATGTACTACTTGTTTAACAATGTATCTCTGATAACTCTCTAACACCGGTCTCACTTTGCAATTTTGTGTGAGGCGCGGTGAAACCCCGAAAGGGGCTTATATTTGGAATCAGTTATAATAATAAAAAAGTGCAAAAATCCCTCTATAATCTACTTGTACTAAAACATAAACTGTGTATAATCAAATCAGGATGATTATTAAGTAGTACATTAATAATAATCTATAATATGACAAATTCTTCTATTGTCCATTACACCATCACTGAAAGAGGAGCTTTTGTGTCTGAATACGACCAAACCTATAAAGAACAATTCGACTTATTAACCTTCCATACTGATGAATACAAGCAATCAATCCCATTTATTGAAACAACACTTCTTCCCAAATTACCACAACAAGGACATTTTTTAGATGTGGGTGCAGGACGTGGCACAATATCCATGCCGATGTCGCGTCATTTTGACCACACGACGATTGTGGAGCCGAATACCGTTTACTTCCAAGAGGTCTTGGATTGGGCGAAAGGGGTGGGTGTCAGTCTTGATGGGCATAACGGCGATTGGCTCGAAATTGATTCGAGTCCTATACAAGCCGATTTAGCGGTTCTATCGCACGTTTTGTATTTTGTACCCTATGCTAATCGGTCACAATTTGTTCGTAAAGCCTATAACTGTGTCAAGCGCGGCGGCTATATGGTCATAATCCTTATTTCGGCAACAAGCGGTATTAATCACCTCTATCGTACTTTGTTAGCGCCACAAGATTACAAAGAGATGCCATCTATTGAAAGTGTTGTAGTAGATTTGCGTGCCGAAGGGTATGACAATATGCACCTGACCATGTTTGATGCGGATATTCATCTGCCGACAGTTGAAGAGATGCACGAACTGATGGATTTTCTGGTTGTGGACAAAGTTGCCTTCGATAACGATGACATGCTTGCCAAGCGTGACCAATATATCCGTGATTATCTCGAAAAAGAGTCGAGTTATAACATCAATAGTAATATCGGAGTGCTATCTATCTACAAGCAATAAAACTAAGCAAGTAATACGTCATTTCATGAGTGGGGGAACTATAAAAAGCCATAAGTGCTAAAGGGACAAGTAGAATGATAAGCAATGACAAAACAGTACAATTCAAGCAACAATTTGACCTCCTCTCGAAGAATACCAAAGAGTATGATATTACTGTACCGTATATTGTCAGTCATATCGTCGATAAATTGCCGCAACGTGACCACTTTATTGATGTGGGCGCGGGTCGTGGTAATTTAGCGAAACCACTGTCAGCACACTTCAAGCATACAACGATTATCGAACCCAACCAGCACTTCTATCATGAGGTTTTGGATTGGGCGTTGCACCATCGACGTAATATGAGCGGTGTGAGTGGGACGTGGAGACACGCACAGGTTGACAAGGCAGATTGCATCTTGCTGTCACATGTTTTGTATTATGTTCCTCGGCAGACTTGGATGCCCTTTGTTGCGAAAGCCTACGACAGCTTGAATCCCGGCGGCAGCATTATCATTATTCTCAACCAACTGTCTAACGGAGTCACGGATTTGTATCATCATTTCCTTGAGCCGAATGCTTGGTGGGAAATTGCATCAGCAGAGGGGATGCAAGAGGCATTGCTTGAAGCCGATTATCCGCTACAATCGGTTAACTTTCGGTCATTTATTCGGGCAGATACCGCGCACGAAGCACATGAGCTAATAGACTTTCTGCTTCTCGGACGTGCTACATTTGATACACCCGAAAAACAGCAGAAGCGTGTTGATTATACCGAAACTTACCTCAAGCACGGGGGGCGCTATGCAATCAACAGTAATTGCAGCCTCATTACGGTGACGAAACCGCTAGAGTAAGTTCTTTTCGGGGTTTATCCCACCTAACGATTTTGTGTGAGGTGGGATAGCGTTCATAGGCTCGTTGAAGTCACTTTGTTAAAATCAAGAAGGTAGTCATGGTGAAAGAACAACTCACAACCGAACGCAACGAATTGTATAAAGAACAGTTCGATATGCTTTCAATCGGCACGACTGAATATCCGTATATGGCGAAATTTTTTGAAAACGAGATTTTTCCGCATCTTCCAGCACAAGGGCATTTTCTTGATGTCGGTTGTGGACGGGGTAATTATGCGCGTCCATTTTCTGAGTATTTCACTCAGACAACGGTTGTCGAAGTCAATGAGGTTTATTTCAATGAAGTGACAGCTTGGATAAGCGCACAGGGACGCAATATCAATGGCTATAATAGGGATTGGCTTGAGGTTACTTTGGGCGATGTGCAACTTGATTTGGTGTTAATGTCGCATGTGCTGTATTACATTGATGCCGATAAGCGTTCGCGCTTCATCCGTAAAGCCTATGACTTGCTCAAACCGGGTGGCTATCAAGTCATCGTACTCAATTCCGAAGGTTGCGGTATTCGGAAAGTCTATAAAGAATTTTATCCGCAAGATGAGTATGAGGCAATGCCCTCCGGTGAAGCGATGGCTGCATTGTTGCGCGATGAGGGGCGTTATCCTCATATAGAAGAGCGCATTTTCCCAGCAGAAATCACTGTCGAATCACATCATGCTATGGAAATGCTGATTGACTTCTTGTTATTACGACAAGTGCCATTCGAGACAGAAGCCCAAATCGCGCATCGCTCACAGTATGTCAAAAATAACCTTCTCTGCGATGATGGTCAATATATCATGGATAGCGAAGGGACAATGATTATTCTCCGCAAGCCGTCATAGATTTGAGGGCGAAATATCTCATTCGCCCACATAAATCACTCTTCTAATAGCTGGTCTTGGCTTTCCAGATAAGCTACGATATCTGCCAACATTTGCATATCTAAGCGCGAACCAAAATTTGAAGGCATCAGATTGGGCAAGTAATCCGGCACAGTATAGGTATTAGGATGGATGATACTTTCAACTAGATAGCGTTGCACATCATAGCCAGCTAGAGCCTCATCATTGAGGCGGATTTCATCTGTTCGTGTCCATGTCCCTTCTGTGAGTGGGGCTGCCTCTCCTCCATGACATCCCGAACACCCCAACGGGAAACCATCTAAGCCATTTTCGATACTGTTATAGAGTAATTGCCCATTGAACAAATCACCGCGTACATCATCTAATCCGAGTAGAATCGCATCCATATCACCTCCGACGCTATTTGCCGTGATAATATCTGCCATGCTTGCAAACACTAAAATCTGCTGAATCATAGCATCGACTTCAACATCAGTTGCTTCATAACCACACTGTAATGCCAGCATTTGATAGGCTGCACCTAAACGAAACAGGTTGTCACGGGCAGTTTCGGCATCGGCTTCAAAATCAAAGGTGAGTAGAGATTCAAAAGTGGCTTGTTGTTCGGCAAGTGTAGCAGGGTTACAGTCCGGTGTGTCCGGCAATGGAGACGAGTCTTGTGCCATCAATATCCCTGCAAACGCAAATAACATTATCGTAACGAAGACAAGTAATGGTTTGCGATTTAACATCTATTGTTCTCCTCAAAATAAAAAGGACGATTCATGAATCGCCCCAATTTTGTATCTATTTTGTGTGATAAAGCGCGAGAGAGCCGCAACTCTCCCGTGAAAAAGCTAAATGTGATTACAGATTACTGCGATTCCAGATAGGCCATAATGTCAGCAATGTCTTGGTCAGATAAGGTTTGACCGAACGTTGCAGGCATGATATTTCCAAGCCCTTCAGCCAGATAATCACCCGGGCTGACAATTGAGAAGTAGACATACTCTGCTACTGTCCAACCGTCAAATTGTGATTCGCTCAGGCGGTCATCTGCCACACGCGACCATGTGCCAGCCGTAGCGGGTCCAACAAGACCTCCAACATGGCATCCTGTACAACCTTGCGTGGCATAGAGTGCTTCGCCATTTGCAGCATCGCCTTCTGGTAAGGCGCTGATATCCGGTTTGTCAAGTGCTGCACTGCCATCACCACTGTTATCTGCTGCCACAATTTGCGCTGCATCGGCATGGAGACGAGCGAATTGTTGTACGTTGTCTAAATCTGCGATTGTCCAATCATCGCCCTTATCCCAGTTCATGATATAGTTGACGATGTTGTCAATTTGGTCACGTCGCAAGGGACCACCCCCTTCTTGCGACCACGACACCATCGGACCAGGCCAGACATTGTTGCTACCGGGGCGACCATGAATGAGGGTTGTTGTGATGTAGCCGCGTAAATCGCCACCCCACGCTACCTGTTGGAGCCGACTCGCATCTGTTTCGATGTAATCAGTCAGAGCAAGTTCACCTTTAATCCAATCGAGGAGTGCTGTCAGTCTCTCAGCCTCATCTGCTACTGCAAGAGCCTCATCACGGCTTGGTACAGCATCACGGAACGTATCCAGATTGGGTAGATAACCCCGAATCATGGCGAGTTCAAATTGTCCTAAGAGGGCATCACGCTCTGCAAGTAGTGCATTTTGCTGGTCTGTACCGACTTCCAAGACTTCAATCCGTGCTGCAACACCTAGAGGGATATTATTGGAAAGGGCTGTTTGTAGTGCTTCTGCTTGTGCCTCAGTCAGTCCTTCTGTTTCACCGATTTCAGCATTGTCATCCAACTGTGCGTTAACAATCCTAAGTTCAAAGGTTAATTCGTCAGCGACTACGGGGTCAATATCTTCTGCCCCTAGTTCACCTTCTAAACGCTGCCGCTCTACTATTAAGTCTTGTTGTAGCAGATAGAGGTCACGAATCGCACGCTGTAAATCGGCAATACGTTTACCGAAGAAGGGACTATCTGGGTCACGAACTTGCACACTGTTCGTGAAATCATATTCAAACAGTTGTGGGTTATTGAGTGCCGGAGCAAGCCCCGAACCTTGTCCATTTGTCCCATGGCAACTCGTACAGTTGGCAGCAAACAATTCTGCGCCTTGTTCAGTTGACCGTCCAAGCTCTTGTTCTTCAAAGGAAGCCATACGATACGGTTCATTAATCATGACCCATCCAATGAGAATCATGATTACAACAAACATAGTGATACCTAATGTAATGCGTCCTTCGATTGATTCGATAATCAAACGATTCATGTCTCGTTTTCCATCCTTCGTCGCTTAATCAAAGTAAGCTGAATCTTCATGAATGAAGATATGCTCAACGTGCATACGCTGTTCACGCACTGTCAATACATTGTCAGCTGCTACTGCTTCGCCATTCAACATAAATGACCCATCTTCTGCTAATTCAACCTCAACCAATTCCGTTTTATCACCATCGGTAACTTCTGTCAGGTGAATCAGGCGTGGTACAATCTCGCCATCATCATCAATCTGTACAATGCCATTTTCAATTTGGACACCATTCCAGAAAATAACCAAATCAACCCGTCGTAACCCATCTTGGTTTTCGCTGATAATGAGCGCACCCCAAGCATCCGGTAACTCTTCGGCATTTTGTTCAATCTTACGATTCAACTCTTCCAATACAGCCAGCAATACAGGGGCATCATCTGGCACAACGCGGAATTGGGCAGGAATTCTGTTAGCATCAATGTTTCCGACGGAAATAAGTTCATTCCGTAGGTGTTCCAGAGGTGTCTCAAATTCCCATTCTTGCACATCGTCTTTATCAAGGTCGTCTGAGATAGCCATAGTTGCTTCGGCATCAATACCCTCAACCGCCCCCAGCATTTCATTGAATTGTGCCACAGCACGTTGCGTGTCATCGCCCTCAAATTGAGCAGTGGTGTAAGCACCGGGCGCAAGTTGGTCATAGGGAATGGTCAAGGCTATACCAACACGACTATGAGCAGGTGGGAAAGTCAATTCATGCACAATTTCACGTTCCGCCGAAGTCGCGACTGCAAACTCAGGCAGCCCCATATAACTGAGAATAGTTGAGAATGAAATCAGCAACATGGCAAGTGATAGCATGACACGGCGGTCTTTATAACGGCGGCTAGGTGTCACATCAATATAGGGCATCACAGCCAAACCGCCCACTAGCACTGTCGGGAACAAAATTCCCCAGATGAATTTGTCACCAAGTTTCAATGCCCCTTGAATCCAGAGGAAGTACCAAGGTGCGGTTGTACCGAGTGGGGTTTTTTGTGGGTCAGCATGATGTTCAAGTGGGGCATGATAGAACCAAATAACTAGAACCACCATGACAAACGTTGTCACACCTGCCCACAGCATTTCGTTTGTTAAGACATCGGGGATGAAGTAGACGCGCTTATCAAGTGGGACACGCTTCGCAGTATCTTCGCCAATATTCTCTTTTTGTGGGGGTAAACTGTGACCATGAATAATCACTTTATAATAATGCACGCCCAAAAAGATGAAGAGAATCAGGGGGAATCCCAAGACATGTGCCATGTAAAAACGTAACAAACCATTCGCACCGAGTTGTGGCGCACCGCGCATCAATAGGTTGGCTTGCTCACCAATAAATGGCGAGGCTTCTGCCATCGACGCACCAATTGTCACCGCCCATAGCGAGAGTTGATCCCACGGCAATAAATAACCGGAGAAACTCAACAATCCGGTAAATAATAACAGCAAGACACCCGTAAACCATGTGAATTGACGTGGCTTTTTATAACTCCCCGTTATCCACGTTCGCATCATATGGAGGGCGACAATAGCCACCATGGCTTCTGCACCAAGACGATGCAAGTCACGCATAAATTGCCCTAATGGAACATTGCCGAGAATACTCAACATATTGCCATAGGCGATTTCTGGTGATGGGGTATACCAGAACATGAGCATTACGCCGGTAATCGTCTCAAAGAAGACAAAATAGGTTGATAGCCATCCTAAGCGAAACGTTGGATAGACACCAACGACATCTTTGTGGAAGTAACCGGGACGCATATGTAACCAAAAACCGTCCGCGTGTGGGGTCAAGCGTGGGTTGGGGCGGCGGCTGGGGTCTTCACCACGCAATGCCTCACGAACATCCTGAATGTTCATTCCCGCAGTAATGCGTTCAACAGTTTCGTTGACACCCTCTGCGATGGCTTTACGGATACCCTTTTCGTGAACATCGTCCAAGAAAGAGGGGAAAGGAAGTAATGACATAAACACGCTCTCCTAAAACAGAATAGCAACACTCAGGGTGCTAGAGAAAGTCAACGATACCGTGCGCCGGTCCTAAAACGCGAGTTCCGGTATTGACGCTAATACTAATAATTGTTTTTTCTGGATCAAGGGGAATGGGTATACCTGTTTCATTGGTTACAACGGTACCATCTTCATAGGTAACTTCTATCGGGAAGAGATCCAATCCGCGTGGAGCCGGTCCTTCAATCCAAGTTCCGTTAATACGATATTTTGACCCGTGACAGGGACATTCAAAACGTGTATTGGTGGATACCCACTTCGGCAAACAGCCAAGATGAGTACAAACATCATACATGACCATCAAGCCCTCTTCTGTCTGACTAACCCAGAAATGCCCTGATGGATTACTAATAGGTGGTGAACCGAGCGATGGGACTTCTGCTGGGTCAAACGGGAAGATACCCCCAAATTCACCTTCGCGGAAGCGCGGATAGGCAAACCATAATCCAACAATCGTAAACTGACCTAGGAGCATCGCCATCGAAGCACCCCAGATATAGTACATAAACTCACGACGACTGGGCGCATCAACTTGTATAGCAGGCGCGGCTTGCGTCTGCGTTGGGGTGGTAATACTTTTACCCTTAGCGGGATTTGCAGTAGCCATGGACTGTACACTCCTCCAATAACGACTACGTATAAAAATTACGATGTAGCCGCCAAAACGACCACTATATGACTCAAATCCATTTTACATTAATGTGGTTGCGAAAAATGTCACAAACAACTGCCGACAAATATAACACAATCATTTTACAGTGTCAAAGCTAGAAAAACCGAATGCCAACCATTGCCAGTCCTTTGTTTGCAAGCCATAATACTGACTATGGCTTTGCAAACACTTACATATGGTCGCGTCACATGGGTCAATATTGTACATCCAAGTCCAGCAGATGTCGATGAATTGCGTGAACTTTATCCCTATATTCATCCCTTGAACTTGGAAGATGTGCAAAGTCACATGGAACGCCCTAAAATTGATGAAGACGAAGACTATCTATTTGTTGTCATGCACTTTCCCTTTTGGGATGTCACCAACGCACTGTCACGGGCGCGAGAGGTCGATATTTTTGTTGGGCGAGGCTATGTCGTGACGATTCATGATGGTATCTTGCGTCCATTGCTTAATTTGTGGGAAAAGTGTGAAAAAGAGGGTGTTTATCGAGAGAAATTACTCGGACGAGGGGCAAATCACACATTCTATACCATTATTGACCAACTGGTTGATTATATTTTTCCGATTTTACGAAAAGTCGATGGTAATATTCGGCGCATAGAAGAAGATGTTTTTACCGCCGATACACCGGCTGCCATCCGTGAGATTTCGCTAGTCCGACGCGATGTGCTGGCACTACGTCGCATTATCCGCCAGCAAGTTCCCATTATTGAGCAATTAGAGCGTGTGGAGCATCCCATCATCCATGATGACTTAGAAGAATATTTTGGCGATATTGCCGATCATTTATACAAAGCGCGTGATATTATTGATGAAAATTTTGAAATTATCAGCATCCTTGCCGATACCGCCGATACATTGGCAAGCCATCGTATTAATGAAGTAATGCGGATTTTAACGGTCATTTCGGTGATTATGTTGCCGTTGACATTGTTGACCAGTTTCTACGGGATGAATATTCCATTACCGGGGAACGAAGGGTTTTTGGTACATGACGAACCCTTTTGGATATTAAGTCTATTGATGATAGGACTCGTACTGAGTCTGCTAGTGTATTTTCGGAGGCGTGGCTGGTTGTGAAGCCCAAATTGCCGCTTGCAAGTCATATTGATAGTGATGCAAAACTGCATCAATTGGTTAAAGAACTCAAAGACGAATCGTTGTTGGCATTAGATACCGAATCCAACAGTCTCTATGCCTATCATACGCAGACCTGTTTGATACAACTTTCGACACGCGAGCAAGATTTCATTATTGACCCCTTGGCGATTGTTGATATGCAGCCCTTAGGCAAGCTACTCGCTGATGAGCGTATCGAGAAAATTTTTCATGCCGCAGAGTACGATTTAATCTGTATGAAGCGCGATTTTGGTTTCTCGGTCAATAATCTCTTTGACACCATGTATGCAGCGCGGCTGTGCCATATGAATAAGTTTGGCTTGGCAAATTTGCTCCAGAGATTTTTTGATGTCAAAGTCAATAAACGGCATCAGAAAGATGATTGGGGTAAACGCCCACTGAATCAAGATAGTTTGCAGTATGCCCAGATGGATACCCACTATTTGCCCGAATTACGCGATATGCTGCTTGAAAAATTAGACAAACTCAATCGCTTAAATGAAGCGCAAGAAGTATTTGAAGATGTCTTGCGAATCGAGGGCAAAGAGAATGGCTTCGACCCCGATGGTTATTGGAAAATTGGCGTGCCAAATTCACTATCGCGGCGACAAATGGCGATTTTGCGCGAACTCTATCTATTACGTGATGCCCTTGCTCGTGATAAAAATGTCCCACCGTTCAAGATTTTTTCTAATAATGTGATGGTGAAAATCGCAATCCAGCAGCCACAAAACTATAACGAACTATATGATATACGAGGCTTATCACCCCGTAATGTCCGTCAGTGGGGCGATGATTTATTAGATGCTGTGCAGCATGGACGCGATAATCGCTTACCGTCCCCACCGCGCCGCGAACGCCCTGAGCCACTTCTTTCTGAACGGTATGCCGCCCTTCATACATGGCGCAAAGAAATTGGCGAAAAGCGCAATCTTGATTCGAGTCTTGTTTTGTCACGACATACTTTGTGGGAACTGGCACGCGAAATGCCACAAGATAAAAAAGCACTCAGCAAAATTATGGGTGTTGGTGCGTGGCGCTTAGAAAAATATGGCGCTGATTTGCTCAAGTTAATGACCTCATTGGACTGAGTGATGATAAATGTGATATTCTTATAGTAAGGAAAAGAGGATTTTTTCTTACTTAAGCAGGTGGTCGAAAGAAGTTCAATGTGTAGGGGCGAACCCTGTGTGGTCGCCCGTTCGGGAGCGCACATAGGCACTCCCCTATGATTCTAAGAACACATGCCCGACTACCTATACATAAAAGCAAACGTTATTTTGGAAAAGTAGACATGGCAAAACGAGCAAGTGTATTCAGTGATGAATGGCGGCGTTGCCTCAGAGAACATTATAAATATGTCATCGGTAAAGAAGATAAGGCAACCGAAGAAACATTGTTGCCCATTTTGCATCGCTTCGGCTTCCGCGATGATGAATTGCGAGAACTCTATGTTGAAGCGACGATGCGCGATATGCCCGATGATTTTGTGCCAGATATGGAACGGCTTGTCCAAGAAAGCGAATCAACACCGATTCCCGAAACAACCTTTCAAGTTCATCCGGCAGAATGTGCTTGCCCGTCTTGCATGGATGTGGTCTTAGAAGACGGGCATGATGAAGAGGGTCAGCCGCTTGAAGAGCCGCAAGAAATAGAAGTGGCTCAGGACAATATATTCCCTGTAGCAAAGCCCGAAAAAGATGACGAAGAAGATGAAAAAGACAATGAAGATGATTTGCCCAAACAGAAAAGCCTATTTTAGTTAGGGGTAACTGATGACTTTGTACCTGAATTGGCGTACTCTTATTATTCTACCACTTGCCTGTATCGCAGTGGCTTTTGTACTGTTATTAAATTTCACAGCCCCCAACCCAACCGGACGACGCTACTCTAGTGTTATTCCATCCCAACAGGCTGTAATAACGGGGAAACAGGATTGGCGCGAAGCTGAGATTGTGCTTGAGCATGATTTAGGTATTCCCTTTAATGATAGTGCAGATACACGTCAATGTATTTGTAATGTGGGTAGCGAAAACGGGACACCACCCGGACGTTGTAATGTTTGTTTGGTGCCGCCTGTAAGAATTAGTCAGAATTATACGTTGCCAGATTTTGTCACGAAAGATTTAATAATCGATTCAAAATATGTTGCAACATTCTCTATTGATGCACAGATAGAAGATTTCATCACTGCGGCGCAAGAAACAAATCGTGAAGTATGGATTTTTGTTCGCATAAATACGAATTTTAGCCCAGCAACACAGAGTCGTATTCAGGCAACAGGTGGCGACATCATTCCATATTTTGTTGTTGACAGTTACTCTGACCCTCTTGACCAGCTAGGTAAATTTTTGCTGATAGTGGGTGGCACGGGTATTGCGCTGATTTTAGGGTGGGAAGCATGGCGTTGGTTATATAATCCCTCTCCTGATGACCCACATGAAGATGTCGATGCGCTTGATACCATTGATACCATTGATACAGTGGATGATGCGACAGATACAGTAGATGAAACTGAAGCATTTATGCGACGAGTCGAACGATTGAGTCGTAAAGAGATTAAGAAGCGAGACGATTCCAATAAGAAAAGGTAAAACACAATGAAGAACAATATTCATCGTTGGTTTTTCATCCCAGCTATACTCATCCTTATCGGCGCGTTCATGCTGCTGACAGGGCGCATTACGATTGAGACGACTTTGCCTCTACAAACGATTAGCATGATTGCGGCGGCTGTTGCTGGGCTAGTCGTCGTGGTGACAATGGGCTTAGAAGCCCGTACTATGGCAAAAAATTGGCAACTCCCAGAGCCTGAAGAACCGCCAACAACAGATAAGGTCATCTATCCAACACCGTTAGATGATACGATGGATTCGCTTAAAGAAGCGGATAAATTCTCGAAGCGTGCCACAGAACGAGTGCGGATTGAGATTGATATCGAAGATGCACGAGATGATTAATGTCGTTTTCCGCCGATGATGAAAAGTGGATGCGTGCTGCACTAGAAGAGGCAGAAAAAGCACGCATCCATGAAGATGTTCCAATAGGGGCGGTTGCCGTTCTCAATGGGACGATTATCGGACGTGGATATAACCAACGAGAGGCTGACCAAGACCCAACAGCCCATGCTGAAATAGTCGCTATTCGCCAAGCCGCACAGAAAATCGGACATTGGCGACTAGAAGATGTCACCCTTTACTGTACCCTCGAACCCTGTGCGATGTGTGCAGGTGCGATGGTTTTGGCACGTTTGCCACGCTTAGTTTATGCAACATCTGACCCCAAAGCAGGAGCAGGCGGTAGTATTATGAATATCACTTGCCATCCCCAACTCAATCATCAAGTACAGGTTGAAAGCGGTCTTCTAGCCAATGAAGCCGCCGAACAAATCCGTTCCTTTTTTAGAATGCTTCGCGCACGCGGCGAAAAATAGCTTATGTTTTTGAAACTGGTTGTATTTCGCTGTCAATGCTTGCTACAATAGGGCATAGGTGACTTTCACCTGTCTGTATTGACAATCTCAACCCTGCGAGTTGCAAATATGGTAAAAATATCCCCAAACGATTGGTGTCTGTGTGCGAGTGGCAAAAAATATAAAAAATGTTGTCGCTCCTATATTGACGGGAAGCGGTATCCGCCCACACCGGAAGCGCTCGTGCGTAGTCGCTTCGTTGCGTACAGGCTGCATAATATTGACTTCATTATGGATACAACTCATCCCGAAAGTTCACATTACAATACGCATTAAAGTTAGAGTGATTTGATAAGCATTAAGAGGATAGCCTGTGAATGATAATCTTATTATTGATGCAATTGACCAGCGAGATCATAAACCCCTAATGGAACGCGAAGAACTGCGCGATGCGATTAGTTTGTCATTATGGGCAGGACAAATGTTGTTACAAAATGGCGCAGATACCAAACGAGTTGAAGAAATTATTCATCATATTGGCACAGGCTTGGGTTGTGATTGGCTGGATATTGTTGTACAGCTGGATGCGGTTATTGCCACTACGACCAATAATCATGAATTTCGTACTAAAGTTCGTCGTGTACCGAATCATGGTGTGAATATGCAAGTTATTGCTGAAATTGCCGACCTTAGTTATCAACTCACAAACGGTGAATTAGATCGCTTTCAATTGCGCCGAGAATTACGGCGGGTTGATAAGATGCCCCGTAATTATAATCGGTGGGTGGTTGTGTTCGGAGTAGGATTGGCTTGTGCTGCATTTAGTCGCCTGTTTGCGGGAGATTGGTCTATGTTTTTTGTGACTTTTAGCGCAGCATCAATGGCTATGTTCATACGACAAGAATTGCATCGTCGTTATATCAATCCACTGGTTACTGTGGCTTTAACAGCTCTTGTGGCTGGATTAGTTGTGAACAGTGCGGCACTTTTTGACTTATCTACTGAACCGTCCATTGCGCTGGCAGCATCAGCTTTGCTGCTTGTTCCGGGTGTTCCCTTAATCAATGCCGCAGAAGATTTGATACAAGGCTATATCCTGACAGGTGTGATACGCGGCATAACAGGGGTACTGATTGCGCTGGCGATTGCACTAGGTTTGGTATTTGCTATTTGGATAACGGGAGTGCCGAGTGTATGATAAATTTATTATGGATTCTGGTTCAAGATGCCTTTTGGTCAGCATTGGCAGCGATGGGCTTTGCACTGCTCTTCAATGTTCCCCGCCGCACGCTGCTATACGCTATGATAAGTGGTGCCATTGGACACGCCATTCGCACGCTTGCCATACAGCAATTTGGGGCAAGTATCGAACTGGCCACCTTATTAGGCGCGATGGCTGTTGGTATTTGGGCAAAGTTTCTCGCTTATCGGATGAAAACACCGTCCATGATATTCGCTGTCTGTGGCGCAATCACATTGGTGCCGGGCGTATTTGCCTATCGTACCATGATTGGGATTTTGCAAATTACATCTGTACCAATTGATGAAGCATCAATCACACTGGTGGCAGTGTCAGTCAATGCGATTAAAACAGGCTTGATTTTGGTGGCGATTGCAGTAGGGATTGTCATGCCAACATTATTGCTGAATCGAGAAAAACCCGTTGTTTGATATTTGTAATACTTAAAGGAGGCAAAATGACCGAAAAAACATATCGTGAACCACTGAATAAATTTCCAGAATTGGGAAGACCGACTGTCTACGATGCGGATAACTGGACAGATTATGTCCGTGAATATAAACTGACAGATGATCATATCCCCGACTTGTTGCGCTTACTAGCAGATTATGTTCAACCTGTTGCAGAAGGCGAAAAATTTGACAATTAGTGTATTGTGTTCGCCCTTAGCATGTCCGCCATAATGCCAGCGATTATCGACTACAACACCGATGTACGTGGTTTCGATTGCGGCGAGATGACGCACCAAATCCGCGCATGAAAAGCGATTCTCTTTCGGCTGCCAATCAATTTGGGCTGGTGGAATCACTTGCACATAATTCAATGTCCGCCGACGAATGCTCTCAAAATATTTGCAATAATTTTCTACGCTAGTAATCATGCTGGTTTTATCCCAGTAAGGTGATTTCAAAGGGTGGGCGAACATGCAGATTCGCCTACCCGATGACATGTGATGTGTTTTTAATTACATGCCCATGCGACTATGAGTAAAGGCAATTTTTTCGAGCGATACGACCAGTGCAGCAGTACGCCAATCGTCAATTTTATATTTTTGTTTAGCCTTTTTGATTTCAATATAGGCTTCGCGCATCGTGTCATCCAGCCCACTACGAACCATGCTTAACTCATCGCTGCTGTGAATAATATCTTTGCGGAGCTTGTCGGACACCTTTTTGCCCGTCAGTTCTTCAATGGCGAGTACCGTGGCTTCGGAACGATATTCATCTAAGCGTCGTTGCATCCGCCCAAAGCGAATATGCGAGATATTCTTAATCCATTCAAAGTACGATACTGTCACGCCACCCGCATTAACGAAAAAATCTGGCAAGACCAGTATCCCTTTTTCGCGCAAAATAGAGGCGGCGCTAAAAGTGACGGGTCCATTGGCAGCTTCAACAATGAGCCGTGCTTTGATGTTAGGGGCATTGGTATGTGTAATCTGTGATTCGAGAGCCGCAGGAATCAGAATATCACAATCGAATTCCAGCGCATCTGTCCCATTGGCATAATATTCTGCATTCGGGAAATCTTTAACGCCACCGTTTTCATTTATCCACTGCCGCACTTCTTCGACAGGCAAACCATTTTCGTTGAGAATCGCGCCATCACGTTCAATAATGCAGGTGATTCGGGCATCGTCTTCTTCATGCAGGAACTTCGCCGCATGATAACCGACATTGCCAAGCCCTTGTATAATGATGCGCTTACCTGCGATTGACCCCGTGAAGTCAATATCATCCATATCGTCAGGGTGACGGAAAAATTCTTGGATAACATATTCTACGCCACGTCCGGTAGCCTCTGTACGCCCTCGAATACCGCCTGTTTCGACAGGTTTACCCGTTACAGCCCCTAAATAATTGATATCATTAGGATGCAATTGCCGATAGGTATCTGCAATCCAAGCCATTTCGCGTTCACCCGTACCCATATCCGGCGCAGGGACATTCTCACCGGGACTGATATACCCTTTGTTGATGAGTTCACGGGCAAAGCGGCGCGTGATACGTTCTAACTCTTCGGCGCTATAATCACGCGGATTAATTTGCAAACCGCCTTTCGAGCCACCAAACGGCACATTTACTAAGGCACATTTATAAGTCATCAATGAGGCGAGAGCCTCCACTTCATCATGAGTCACACTCGGCGCGTAACGGATACCGCCCTTCACAGGCAAGCGATGGTCGCTGTGAGTAGCACGATAGCCTGTGAAAATGCGCCATTGCCCATTATCCAATTGTGCCGGAAATTGAACTTTGATAGTGCTGTTGCAGGCTTTAATTTCTTGCTGCATTCCAAGGGGGATGTCGAGATACGCCACGGCACGGTCTACCATGCGTTCGACATTTTGCAAAAAGGTGACATTCATACGCGGGACTGTTTGAGCCATACAAAAACATCCTTTAAGAAATTGTATATTCTACACAAGGTAGTCTATCACAGGATGCTTTTTTTGGTGTGGCGAATAGATTATGAAATTATGTATAGATTTCGTTATGGAGATGCTTGTGTTGCTTGTGGTTCAACGGTCATTCCGACAGCAGGGGTGATTTCGGGCGCTGGCAACAATTCCCATGCTTCCTCGCACGACATATCAATATCGCCATTGAGCCACGATTGCCACAATTCCATTGGCACATCACGCTCTGATAGTAGACGATACCCAGTTAAGGACGGTTGTGGAATGTCATAATCATAAGATTCTAGTCGTAGTGCTGCTATAGGTGAGAAGTACAGCACACTATCCAACATAAGATCTTCTGATAATGTTGTGATACGGCAAGTATCGGTTGCTTGTATAATGTTGATTCGTAGATTCAAGTCAAGGTAAATCAATACAAACCAAGTAAATTGACCACTATCTATGTGGACGATATCAGGATTGCCAATGTTCTGCAATACCATCAGCCAGTGGGATAGTCTCATGTGCAAGGATGAGCATATCATCAATATATCCCTCGTCAAAGCTAATCCGGCTGGTTACTTGACCCGGCGTGCGCTCAACTTCACCTAAGTCGAAGTAATAACCACCTATTTGTAAATTACCTGTCTCTGGATTGATGGCATATCCCTCAGAATCTGACCAAACATTTGCTACACTGAGTGTTTCAGGGGGAATGAGGTCTTCATTGGCATGAAGCATCTGCTCTACATCTTCTACGGTGCTTTCACCTGATATTAAACCCATCCAACAAGGAGGAGCGCAGATATCGTAGTCAAAAATGGATTGTAGCGGCTGTGGGATCGATGTTGTATCTGACTGACTCCAAACAACACCTGTTGTCAGTGATAAGAGTAGTAAAGCGAATAACCAGTATCTCATGATTGATAGTCTCTTTAGTGTAGCAGATTATAGCGGTGTTTTGCGCTGATGTTCCGCCACTTCAAGATAATTTTCGAGGTATCTCAGTGTGTGGTTGATGACTTCTTTGCCAATCATCTGCGTCTTATCAGTGGACTCTTCAAAGAAGAATTCGTGTCCGGCGTTCTCAATCACGATGACTTCATGTTGGTCTTTGAGGTCGGTTGCGGCGAGTTCGGCGGATAATTTTTCGATGGCAGGGGCTTTGATAAAGGGTTCATTGCTGCCGAAGAGTGCCATAATCGGGGTATTGCTGCGTGCAAATTGCCCAAAGTATTGCTGTGGAAAACCGCCATAAGTAATCGCGGTTTCCAAATCATCACGCTTAATAGCCGCTTCAAAGGCTAATGTACCGCCCATGCCCATACCAATCGCTGCCACAGTACGATTCGTGTGATGATGCGATTCCAGCACAGTTAGCGCAGCATCGACAGCATTATAACGACTTGCTTCGGTTTTCTTGAGAAGTTTCATCGCTTGCTTCGGGGTGTCACAGGTCGCCCCATGAAACATATCCGGCGCGATGACGTAATAACCCACTTGTGCGAAAAAATTCGCCAATAAACGTGCCACCTCATTCATACCCCACCAATCATGGAGTAAGCAAATGCCAGAAAACTTTTTGCCAACACGAGGATGCGCCCAATATGCTGGGACAGTGTGACCATTATCTGCTACGATGTTGATATATCCACTATCAATCGAGAATTCCATGCGTCCCGAATCATGAATTGGCATTGTTGCTTCCCTTAACACGGCTGGCTATACTTGGCTCGATTATAGCTTAGATTGTTTTTAAGCGAATGGTTTTTTGTGATACATAATTTATACATCGCGTGAGAGTATCGTATGTTGATACGGTGTTTTTTCGATATTTGAACCCAATAGCAAAACGATTTTCTCTGTGACAGTCATTGTTAGGGTACGATAGCCTTCTTTGTGCGCCCAATCTCGAATCGCATTGACGACTTGTGCTGTCAGCGATTTTGCAGTCCAACAATAAATATCGGCGCTGCGTGGGTTATAGAGATGTTGTTGAACACAGACCAGAGCCTCTTGCCCGCCAGCGTTAAAATGTTGGCGATTGGTGCGACGGGCGACAATTTGTGGAACAGCCTGCCACAAATTATGCCAGAGATGTTGCCAATGATAGGGCGCGTTTTCGATGCGACCAATTGGCATTGACCAGTTCGCTATTTGGGCAATATCAGCTTGTGGGTGGTCAGTGACTTTGTAAAAACCCACACTGCCGCCAACAGTCGGAATAGAGACTTGTTGAACAGTATCAATCGCGGACATGCCATAACGTTTATAGAAGTTGATGCTGTCATTGTCATACGCCGTACAAGAAACTGTAATGCGTCCGATACCGCCGGCTTGCTCTAACAAAAATTGCATCAAGGCATCTTTTTCTGCGTCAGAATTATTTTTTGTCGCCATGCGCCCGATATGTAAGTGATAACCATAAGGTGCAGGTTCATCGCTAGAATATGTTTCGACATAGCCGACAATCTCATCAGAATCGTTTTCTAGCACAAAGGGATTCCCTGCGCCACTCAGCAAGTGACTGAGCCATATTGCCCCTGTTTCAATACTCATCCACGCGCCACCATGTAACCAGCGTTCATAGATGCTTAAGTCGTCATAAGCTAAATCTTCTACTCGTTGCTGCGAATCCATCCGTTGCCAACGGTCAATTCGGCTGCGAAAGAGTTTACTGATGGTTTGGGTATCATCTAATATTGCACGACGTATTTGCATTCGTATTCCTCATCTTATCCGATAATCATACTTTGCAGGTCACGGGGATACCTATCCTTTGACGAAAAAACTATTTTGATACCAATTTATTTGGCAAAGATACTCAATTATGGATAAAATTGCCAACATCGGGTTAACGGTAACTCGATTCTCAGTTCAGGAGGAGTATAATATGAAACGAAGTATTGTCTTTTTACTGGTTCTACTTTTAATTGCAGTACCTGTAGTCGGGCAAGATGAGGACACAGTTGTCATCCGTGGTTTTGGCAACATCGTGAGCTTCAATCCTGCACTCACCAATGATGGGGCTTCTTTCCAAGCCTTTGCCTTGTTATTCCCCTCAATGTTGGATGTCGATAGCTTTACCGGGGAAGTGATTCCGGGTCTCACATCCTTTGAGGTATCCGATGATAGCCTCACCTACACCTTCACGATTCGTGATGATGCGAATTGGAGTGATGGGACACCGATTACCTCTGCTGACATGCAGTTTGTCATTGAGTCAGCACAACAAGAGGCTATCAACACTGTCATTGAAGAAGTTGTATCGCAAATTGTTGAGTTCAACATCATTGATGACAAGACCTATGAAATCGTACTGGAAGCTATCAACTGTGCGGCGTTAGGCGATTTTGCTGGAATTCGTGCCTTACCAGCCCACAAATATGCTGCCGATTTCAGTGACTTTGAAAGCAGTGATTTTAACCTAAATCCAGATATCAGTGGTGGTCCATATATCTTAGAAGAATGGGCGCCGGATGAATTCCAACGTTTCCGTGCCAATCCTGATTTCTATGGTGGCGAACCGCAAATTCCGTTCTTGGTAAACCGTGTGATTGGCGAACAATCACTAGCCATTCAAGCCATCCAAGCAGGAGAAATTGACTATACCTATTTCCAAGGTGATTTGTTCGAGCAGATTCAGGACAGAGATGGTTTGCAATTTGAAGCCTTCCCACAAGTGTCTGTGAACTTCTTATCACTCAATTGGGTTGACCCCAATGACCCACAACCAGCTTATAACGAAGATGGCTCAGTGAATCCACAAACACCGCATCCGTTATTCTCGGACGTGATGGTGCGCCAAGCAGTGGCAATGGGTTGGAACAAACTCGATGTTCTCGAAACACTTGGCGGCTCAGATGGTGGTACACCGTTAGTCGGTGTTGTTGCTCCGGCTTTTGGATGGGCTTATAATGCGGATGTTGACATCTGGCCCTATGACCCCGATGCAGCGATGGCATTGCTAGATGAAGCGGGTTGGACAGACGAAGATGGCGATGGTGTGCGCGAATGTAATGGTTGCGCCACTGCCGAAGAGGGTACACCTCTCGCTTTTACTATTCGCTACAGCAACATTTTGCAACTGTTTGAAACATCCGTCCTCGTTGCCCAAGACCAACTAGGACAAATTGGATTTGACGTATCTCTGGAACTCGTGGAATGGGCGAATTACATTCCAGATGTGTATCTTGGTCAAATGTATGATGCCACAGCCATGAGTAATAGTACCGCAACCGACCCGAATACCTTCACAACCTTGCTGCAAAGTCAGCAAGATATTCCCGGTGGTGGTAACAATCTTGCATCTTATATCAATCCAGATGTGGATGAACTGATTTTAGCGGCGCGTGCGGTACCGGGTTGTGACCCTGCCCAACGCGCAGAAATCTACTACGAGATTCAACAGATTACACATGAGGATGTGGCTTACGACTGGACATTCATTCCGAATATCTTCCACGTTGCGAATACACGCATTGGTGGTTTTGAACCGGGTCCATCATGGGTATTCTATGGTTACACCGCTCACGTTCAAGATTGGACATTAGGCAATTAAGTCATACAATTTGCTTGTAGGGGCGCAATCTCGCGCTCCTACTCCAATATGGTCACACTGTCCAAAATGGCTGAAAATGTGGCTTCGATACTGTCCCATTGTGCTTGTGGTGCGGTGACAGAAAAGACATATATCAGGTTATTGTTTGATTGGGTGATATAAATTTCTGAGCGCATCAGCGTCGTTCCTTCAACCTCTGCTCCTTCAAGAACAACCGTTAGAGCCTCGCGGTCATCAAATGTGATAGATTGTGCCGCTTCAACAATCGCCCAATCTCTATCAGCACGTAAGGGACCCCGTTCTAAATAAAAATCGAGTGCCGCTTCTAGTGTATCCGCTTCGGCAGATAAGCGAATACTACGCTGTATAGTTACTGTCGCTCCTGCTTGTTGGCGTAATACATCAGGACTGGCAAGAAACAGCATATTAGTCTGCGGAATCTGGTGTTGCCAATCTTCGGGGTAGCGAAAGCGAAAAACAGTGCTTTCAAAAACTGTTGCTAATTCAATCTGTTCTATAGCTTGTTCTTCTGTATCTTGCCCGAACTGTGGTTGGAATAGGTAAAATAGCGCCCCTGTAACAATTACGATAATGGCTAACAAGGCGATTCCATAGCGCGTTTGATTTTTCATCATTTGACTCCATGCTTACGGCGTGGGTCAAGGGCATCGCGCAGACCATCGCCTATAAGATAAAAACACAGTACGGTTATCATAATCAGGATACCGGGCCAGACAATAAGATGGAATCCTGTCACGAGGAAGTTACGGGCATTTGTCAGCATATTGCCCCATGTTGGTGATGGCGGCTGTACGCCTAAGCCCAAAAAACTGAGACTTGATTCTAGCAGAATGAGATTTCCGGCAATAATTGTTCCTGTAACAATCACTATCGACAGGACATTGGGGAAGATGTGGACGAAGAGTAAACGCATATTGGATGCGCCTAACGCTCGTGCTGCGAGGACATAATCGCGCTCTTTAATCGAAAGCACTTCTCCGCGGACAAGGCGACACGTCCCGAACCAGCCTAATAAGGCTAAGATAATCACCAGCATTTCGGGTACTGGCGACCATAAAGCTGAAACAACAAGCAAGATAAAGAGAGGCGGCATCGAACTCAGTGTATTGATGCTCCACATGATGATATCATCAACTATGCCGCCATAATAACCTGCGGCTAATCCCAAAGTCACACCAATTGCGAGAATCATCACGCTGGAAGTATAGGCAATTGCTAGTGAAATTCGCCCACCATACATGAGACGAATGAGTTGGTCACGCCCATATTCATCTGTGCCGAGAAGATGACCTTCTGTTCCGGGAGGCTTAAAACGGTCTAATACTTTGATACGGGTGACATCAAGACCTAGTGCATTTTCGACATAAGGTGGACCCAGCACAGATATCAATGTCAATAAAGCTAAGACAATGAAGGCTAATATCGTCAATTTATCATGCAATAAATGGACAATGGCATCCCCCCATAATGAACGGGCGACGTGTTTTTCATCGGCATCTTTATGTTTGAGAACAGCAATATTTGTCGCTGTATTGGTTTGGCTCATGATTTATCCTTGTTTGACTAGCATATTTTTGTTAAGTCAATCAACCTTGTCTCACCATGTTATTTTGTATGAGACGCGATGAAGCCTTGAAAGGGGCTTTAGTCTAAACGGATGCGTGGGTCAAGCACGGCGTACAAAATATCGGAGAATAACACACCAAGGATGAACATCCCGGCGGCTATGACCACAGACCCCATCACAAGCGGATAATCGCGCTGAAAAACGGCATCAATCACCAGCGAACCTAATCCGGGCCATGCAAACACGCTTTCAATCACCACTGCCCCCGCTAATAATGTCCCTAAAGCCGGACCCAAAAAGGTGGCAACGGGTAGTAGCGCATTTCGTAGGGCATGTTTCCACCACACAACACTATCTTTGAGACCTTTCGCACGGGCAGTACGGATAAAATCTTGTTCCAGCACTTCCAACAATTCTGTGCGAGTAAAGCGCGAAACAAAGGCAATTGTATTCAAAGACAAGACAAAGACTGGCAAAATCATGTGTGCTACTAAGTCCGACAAATCAAGCCCGCCACGATTGCTAATATTCCGCATCCCACTCATGGGTAGTACATCTAGTTTGATGCTGAAAACAATAATCAAGATGAAGCCGAGCCAAAATTGTGGGACAGCATTACCTATCACAGATATAACCCGAATCACTTGGTCTACCCATGTACGATGATAGACAGCCGCCAGCACACCGAGCAAAATACCGATGCCATAACCCGTAATCAAGGCACTAAAAGTCAAGAGTAATGTGGCAGGTATTCGCTCAAAAATTAAATCTGTGACATCTCGATGACCCGGAGCCAATGACTCGCCCATGTCGCCACGCAATAAGCCAGAGCGTGTACCGGGGCTATCATCTGTACCATCGCCATCGGAATCATATTGTGTCCAATCGTTACCAATCAGCCAATAAATATATTGCGTTACCTTAGGTTTATCGAGACCTAACTGTCGTCGTATGCGCTCGGCAGAATCAGTATCGCCAGAGCGTGGATTAAATGTGAGCAGACTCACAGGGTCACCGGGCGAAAATAGCATCATCATAAATGCTAAGAGCGTGATGCCAAAGAATGTCGGGATGCCTTGTAGTACACGCCGTAAAACATACGTACCCATTAAACAATGCCTTTAACAAAATCTACTGAATTTTATTCTACCGTATGTTAACGCGAAATGTCTTTCATAGCGATGAAGATGGACTCTTATGCCTCCCACAGTTTGAAGCGTTCGCGTTGGGTTACGCTTAATGCTTCGGGATGATAGAACTGGTCGTAAAAATCAACATCGACATGGGTTGCCTGATAACCAATGATTGTTCGGAAGGGCGCACTATACACCGGAAAGCGTCCATAGCGTTTGAAGCAGTAAGTACAAAAATCAATCGTTGCTTGAATGGCGGCTTCACTCGGCGCTTTGATTTGCTCAGAATATTTCTGCGAATCTTGCCATAATGAACCATCAGTTGCCTTGCGCCATGCTCCATTTGACCCAAATTTATAATTGACATAAGCTCGTACTGCCGCTTCCATATCGGGATAATTGGGAGGGGCGTAACTTTGTAACAACGTTTCGCTCTCATGTTTCAGATTCACAGCATAGGGGAAAGGGTACGATTGACCAATCAGTTTGACCAGTAAAGACATCAACCACCCAGCTCCGGCATAACGTGGACTAGGCATGGTTTCCATTGTGAAGCCTAATGCTTGTAACCAGTTGTATTCGTTACGCGCATAATTGGCAAACCCGCCGATGCCCAGTGCTTGTCCCATCAAATTGATATTTTGTAGCATCCCACCTTGTTCAACACACATTGCCTCAGCAAAAGACATTTCAATCCCTTGAATAGTGGCTACTTTGCCGGATGTAAAATCATCATTGAGATGTCCACCAAAACGTTTACCCCATTTGCGAATCCCTGCTGGTAGAAAAAAGTTCCGTTCATCGACGACATATAAGCCCATTTCTGGCTCAAAAATTTCCAGCAAGCCATTGATATAAACCGAAGTCATATCATTGACAGGGACAAAGTACGTGCCGCCTTTGGCATAGACCGACCACTTATTGATATTGAAGTTGATACCCGGTTCAACCGGAATCTCGGTGCGCCCGTCTGCGATTTTGACTCGTAGCCGCCGATACAGTTCAACTAATTCGCCCTTTTCTGCCAGTTCAATCAATTCGGCGCGTTGCTCAAATGGGATGTTCTGTGGACGTTTGACATAGTAGGTGGCTTCGTCATTAATAACAAATAACGACACCGTTTGAATCGAATCAGCACTGCCAGCCGTGCGTCCTATCATGCCAGCCAGCATATTACCGCCTTGCCCCTTGCCATAAGATAAATCAGCTAAAATATAGCCTGTGATACCGCCCCCTGCAAAAACAAGCGCCGCCTCTTCTTCTTCTGTGAGGGCTTGTGGACTATATTTGCTCTTGTAAGTAAATGGACCCTGTGGGATTTCCATACCGAGACCAAAACGCCGCGAACGTCTTCCGCGCAGTGCATCCATTAATGTATAATTTTCGACTTGTTGTTTGACCCAATGGCGAACTTTTTCAACAGGCGCAGTCATCTAATTCCCCTAATCCATATGCCCAATAAAATGATGCCTCTATCGTAACATAGAGCATTTATTTTTGCCGCGAGCCGATTAATGCCCAAACTTTTCAGGATGTTGTAGGGGCGACAGCGGGCTGCGCCCAATATACAAACATTATAATAATCAAGTGACTTTCAGTTTTCTGCTGAAGGATTGTCAAGTAATTGGGGTAGGGTGCGATAAAAACACCGCACCCAATAATATCAAACATTCGGGATTTGATAATGATTTTCGAGAATATTGCGTATTTGTGATACGAGAGCCGACGGTGGATGTTCCGCTTTAAGCAGAACCCGTTCGGCTTGAGTTGCCAAGAGACGTTTATCCGCTTCTGTCAGGGTTTTGGCAGTGATAGCAACTACTGGAATATGTTGCCAGTCAGGGTTAGCGCGTAGTTCGGATAAAAATGTCATGCCGTCCATCTCAGGCATCATCAAATCAAGCAGAATGACATCTGGGATTTTCTCTGCTACCTTTTCCAGAGCAATAAGCCCATTATCCGCCACCATGGTTAACCAGCCCTCACGTCCGGCAGTGCGTTGGAATAGTTCTTGCGTTGGCAAGTCATCTTCGACAATCAGGATATGATAATCTTCGTTATGTGCTTGTGGGACATAGCGATTGAGGACAGTCAATAATAGCGTGCGGTCAACAGGCTTTGACAAATAGTCGGATGCCCCCAGAGAAACACCGAGCTTTTTCTCTTGAACCATCGAAATCATCACTACCGGAATATCAGCCGATTCAGGGTCAGCTTTCAATTCACCCAATACTGTCCAGCCATCTTTACCGGGCATCATGACATCCAGTGTAATAATGGATGGTTTGTACTGCCGCGCTAATGCCAAGCCTTCATCCCCACTGAGCGCCGAAAGAACCTGAAAACCCTCTTTCGATAATTGGCGGTTCAATAAATCATGGACAGTCGCATCATCGTCAATGACCAAGATTAGTTTTTTATCGGACGACACATTAATCGGTGCTTGTGTCTTAGGATATGTCCCAATTTCAAGCGGTTCTACTGGCTCTTCTACTAGGGTGATTTCGGCTGGGATCCTAACCGTGAAAGTGCTACCTTCGTCTTTGACACTGCTTATTGTGATATCACCACCCATGATTTGTGCAAAACGTTTGCTAATGGCTAACCCTAAACCAGTGCCACCATAACGTCGAGTCGTTGATGAATCAGCTTGTGTAAAGACATCAAAGACACGCTCAACTTGTTCTTGCGTCATGCCGATACCTGTGTCCATGATAGCGATTTCAATCCAGTCAACTTCGGCTTCCATATACTGTCGGGCTTGGATTGTAATCGTCCCATCTTTTGTGAATTTGGCAGCATTACTCACGAGGTTAAAAGCAATTTGACGCAATTTGGTGGTATCGGTCTTTATTTTACTAGCAGTATCTATATCTACGATGAGTTTATTATTGTTTTGTTCAACCAGTGGACGAACCGTTCCTGAGATTTCCTCCAATATGGCGGCTAAATCAATCTCCTCAATATAAAGGTCTGTTTTACCAGCTTCTATCTTAGAAATATCGAGAATATCGTTAATCAAGGCGAGTAAATGTTTTCCTGCCTTCTGGATTTTTTGGAGGTCGGGCGTAATCTCTTCATAGCCAGAGTCATCTGCCTCTTCTTCTAACATCTCACTATAGCCAATAATCGCATTCAAGGGGGTACGAAGTTCATGACTCATATTGGCGAGGAATAAACTCTTGGTTTGGCTCGCTTCTTCTGCTTGTTCTAGGGCATTACTCAATTCTTGTGTTCGGAGGCGAACAGTTTCTTCCAAACTGCCTGTCAGCCGTTGCAGCATATTATTTGCCTTGCTCAATTCTTTTGACTGTGTTTCCACTGCCTCTGTTGCGCTGCGACCTGCACTGATGAAGTAAACGACAATAAAATAAGTTGTGATTAATGGCGCAATAAAGTTCATCACAAAAAAGGCATTTGTGCCATAGCTGGGCATATCGACACCCCGTTGGGCAAACCATGATTCAAACACACCCGATATGATAACTAGGCTAAAAAAAGCAAAAAACCATATCCGCGCTGCTTTCAAATCTTTGCTGACCACGAGTGCTACAATAGGCGACAAAAATGCCCATAGCATGACCGCCCCAGAAGCCGCATAGCCGCCAATTGCCCATTGTAAAGCTGTAGGGATTATTAAAATTAAGAGTAGTTGTCCGACCAACAAGGTTTCATAATGTTTGGAACGCAGATAAACCATCAAATTGATGAACGAGAAGACCACATAACCGTAGGGCCAAATACTCACCGACGGCACACCGAGCAAGACATACACCGTCCCCCAGATAAACCCACCTATTGAGGTTGCACTTGCCATTGCCACCAGAATCGCTCGATTGAGACGTAATTCTTCACTTTCATTTTCTTGCGTCGGTGGATAAACAAACTGTGCAATACGGTCAAGATAGCTCATCAAACGCTCCTTGCTAATTCAGAGAATCTCCAAACTTGTATTGAATAGATGTTGGAGTGTATATATTTTCCGCGAATAGAAGAGTGCAATGTCCAAGGTTTACCAGCGCCGCCAGACATCAATGCCCATTTCGCGCCCTTGTCTGTAGACTAAAACAGTATAAGTTAAATCGAGAACAAAAATGCTGGTTAACAAGAAAGGCATCAACAAGGTTTCGTCAGTACCGGGCCATGGGAAAATTAGCCACATGCCTGAAACGGCAGCAGTGCCTATCATTTTCGATAGAGCAATGTAGATAGATTGCCCTTGTAACTTTTCACGCCGATAAAACATGGCAATGAATAGTGCAGAGTTGATAAAATTATCGACATAGCCCATTTCAATAATTAGAGGGTCATTAAGTTCTTGGCTGCCAATCAAGATAATGAAGAAACTGGCAACTTGCGCCAAACCCCAAAAGTAGAAAAATGAAAATGAACTCAGTTGTTTGAAATCCGAACGCCAATAGCGAAACATCTGATAAGTGATAATG
>JAUZRW010000138.1 GCA_030950085.1 Anaerolineae bacterium | reverse complement strand
ATATCTCAAATAGATGCTTGAGAAGTTCTTCATTTTGAGGGATAGTTGACATTAGAGATAGACTTTCTACTCGCTGTTATTTACTAACTCAGCTTTTTAACGAAAGTCTTCTCTTTTTGCAAATATAGCCAAAGTCTAGAGCAGTCGCCAATGCGCCTGCCTTGTCCATTGTCAGAAATTCCGAAAGTGACAACAGTTGGGCATACGTCCCACCATCGACAATCCATGCCAAATCTTGTGGTCTGGCACTATATTTCGCTTCCATCGCAAAACGGGCATCACGCAATTTCGCCAGTGTCGGTGCAACATTGCCCATATCGACCTTATTCGCTGTATTCGTCACCAAGGGCAACTTGCGTAAACCATTGAAAGCGAGAAAGCGGTCTGTGCCTGTCGCGGCAGCATCATCGGTGTTGATATTGCCCGTCGCGGCGGTTTCAGTATCGCCATTCAGCAACAGGTGGTCAATGCTATCAGCAATCGCTCGCATCGCTTGTTCACGATAGATATTCAGCACCGGCAGAATCGCATCTTCGACCAATTCACTACTGAAACCGACACGCAATGCCAGTTTCTTGGCGACCAGTTGCACATTGCCACTGCCGATTTTGCTATCCGGTATCGTGTTGCCACTGCCGAGCGACAAGTGACTCTCGGCTGTTGTTTCTGGCACAAAGTAAACCGTAGGGTCTGTCCCTTCGATGGGCAAATCGAATGGATTACTGGGCATTTCGATACTGCGGAACAAGGGCAAAATCGTGTTATCTTGCCGCGCCTTCTGCCAGATTTGGGCGCTCCACAATTCCGGCACCCATTCATCACCGAAACCTGTTTGTGTGCTATACGACAACTCATCCGCTTTGATCGCCGCGATTCCATCTTGATTGATTTTGTGCGACAAGGCGTTAGCGTAACGTTCGCTCACACCCTGAAAACTTTTTCCAGCACGCAGCAGCATATAGCCATGCAGCATATCGACTGCATTCAGCGTATCAAACTCGCTGCTAACCGAAATGCGCTTCACTGCCTCTTGTTGTGAGGCTAATGGCAGTTGCTTATGTGCCATCTCTTGTGTTGACTGCATTGATTTGATTCCTTCTTCTATTGATATTTGATTCTCCCCTCCTTGAATTCGGGGTGGGGTTATTTCCCGCATATCTGCATCTTCTTGTGTAATGAAATTCAATCCGAGTGCCTCATATGCACTTTTCAGCGATTGAACATCGGTGCGGCGTGGTTCTGCCGGAGTCGGTGTCAGGCTGCCTTCCACTAATGGCCAATATTTGATATGACCATCTGTGTCAACCTCGACCAAATGCGCTAGACTACCACTTGACCAATGCAGCACGCCCTTATCGACCAGTCTTTGTACTGCCCGCACATAGCGTTTGTGGATGTCAAGTTGTGCCTCTGCCCAAATGCCAATCTCATCGGCATGTAGGCTCTCAATGCGACCAATCACAGCCGCCTTAAGGTTGCCATCCAAACCATGATGATAGAGCATCGGACGCGCCTCGTACCAATCGAGTGCCAAATCCGTCTCCCGTGTGAAGTATTCGCCCTGCAAGTCGCGTGTACTGGCATCGCCCCAAACGACGAGATACCCTCCGACACGCCCCTCTTCGGCATTCAATGATTTCACGGTGGTTACTGCTGTTTCCATAGCCATTCTTTCTTCTTATCTTGCTGATACCTAATACCTGATACCTGCAATTCGATAACCTCGCTCCGTCCACACGCGGCTACTATCGTGGTGCAGGGGTGGGTCATCATAACCAGTCACTAGCCATCACTGAGTAGCCCGTAAGCGCCACAGGTCATAGCCCCGCCACTGTTATTAACGAACACCCTCAACATAGCACAGATGTTCATATTAGAGATGAACACCTGTAAAACATCTGGTGTCAACAAACATTGAGATAGCATCAATATCATCCTCAAAATCTATGATTTCTGGACAAAACGTTGCCGTTATGCTTCTTAAGCCTTACTTGCAATAGCTAAGAATAATGGGATATCACCATCAGAGCTACAATGCAGACGATTGATTCAAGGGGGCAATATCGGGTGTATAGAAATACATTTGCAAGGTATCCACGCAAGAGGCATCAGGTGTCGTTGTGGGAAAAATAAAGAAGTTTATCGCAATCCTTTCCGCGCAACCATCGGCGTAAATGACATCATGCGCGAGTGTTGGGAATTCAACATAGGCACTGTTGCTGAGAGAATCATGGACACGCCGTCCCCATTGTGGCGGAGTAACTGGGTCAAATCGCCCAGCAAGAATTAACGTCGGAATATCACTCGTGACAGCCTCATTTTCAATCGCGGCTGAAACCCCTGCATCAAAACTGGCACAAATCTCAAAATCTGATTCATGTGTTGCGCCGTTAGCAACTAAGACCTGTAATTCGGGCTGTGCCTCATAAGCCGCCCTTATCGCCCCACGCTCAAGAAAGGCGATTTCTTCCTGACATTGAACAGCATAATACATGCCCATACTCAAATAATTATAGACTGTCAGTGAGTCACTGATAGCCGAATGATAAAACCCAAAATTACCCTCACTAGCATTCACAATTGCCTCTGGCAAAAAAGGGATACGATGACTGTTATAAAGGATTCCAAAGTTCAATTCTTGAAACAGCACCCCATCCAATACAACATTTTCGATACTTTCATCTCTATTGCCATTGATTGTTGAAATTTGTACAGGATTTTCATTTAAGTCATCAACAAGGGCTAAAAATGTGTCGCGCAAGTTAGGATAGGCAGCATTGCAACGTTCATCGCTGGCACAAGCATCAAAGACCGTATTCAATGCCCGTGTCCAATTTGTCGCGGTGTCCGTGAAGAGGTTGACTTCTAACGGATAGGTCGAATCAAGAATAACACTGCGAATACTATCGGGATAGTCGCGCATCATCGTTAGGGCGAGGCGTGTCCCATAAGAAACACTCCATAGATTGACTTGTTCATAACCGAGTGCCACCCGAAGCTCTTCAATATCTCGCGCACTTGCCGCACTGTTATACTGGCTCAAGTCATATTGTGCTGCGAGACGTTCACCACAAACCATCAGACTCGCTTGCTGCTGTAAGTTGCTCTCAGAACGGGTCATGCTTTGCCCCTCAATTTCCAAATCAAATAAGTCAAGTAAAAAGTCTGGATACTCAGGACAATCAAGCGATGGTTCACTTAAGCCAACTCCGCGCTGGTCAAAGATAATAATATCGCGGTTGGTCTCGAAGAAAGGGTCATAGCGTCTCGCAAAATTAAAGCCAGCGAATTCTACAACACCTTGTCCGGGTCCCCCTGCGAGAAAAATAATGGGGTCTGCTTCAGTATCGGTGGATGGATTCCGAAGAATAGCAACAGCAAGCCGTATCTGACGGTCATTCGGTTGAGCATAATTTTCGGGTACAGTGAGAAAACCACACTCGACATGCCGCTTATAGTAAACAGCAAATGGACAATCCGCCGCATCAAACACGCTTGTTGATTGTGCAGCAATCGGCTGTATCGACAAAACAAGCAAAATCACTAGCCAGAACAACCCTAGAGGCAACTTCATCAGCACACCCTCAAAATACTTGTTGGCGATAAATAATCTTCGCTATATTTTTATGAAAAGCGTAACGCAAAGAGGCAAAGGGTGAAAGGCGCAAAGAAAAAGATTTGAACTTGAATCTCTGTGTTCTTTGTGCCTTTGTGGTTCATCTTTTTTTAATCTTTTGCCAGATTCTACAATATAACAATTAACCCGATAAACTAATCGTAGCTTGTGTTATCATGCCCTCTGGTTCATCAATCACACACGATAGCAAAGGAATCCGATGCGACTGTATCTCATCCGACACGGACAATCTGCCAACAATGCCCTCTACGAAGCGGGACGTGAACGCGAACGAGTCCATGACCCCGAACTCACCGAAATCGGACATCAGCAAGCGCGGCATGTCGCTCAACACTTAGCGGACTGTCATGATATGCCCGGCAAAATGGCTGAACCCTTCAATTTGACTCATCTGTATTGCAGTGCCATGACTCGCGCTATGCAAACCACACAACCCATTTATCAGGCATTGAACATGAAGGCAGAAGTGTGGGTCGATGTGCATGAAGTCGGTGGCTTATTTTTAGTTGATGAGCAGGGCAAAGAAATCGGTTTTCCGGGATTAACGAGTCACGAAATGACTGCCAAATTCCCAGATTTCATCTTGCCTGATGATGTGACTGAGAAGGGTTGGTGGGATACTGAAAAAGGACTAGAACGCCGTTCAGATTCTACAGCGCGAGCATTGCGAGTTTATGAAAAGTTGCAAGACCGTTCAAAAGGTGATGAACGGATTGCCATTGTCTCTCATGCCGGCTTTATCGACTTGCTCATTAAAACTTTTCTGCATCAATTGCCGACGAATCCCAACAATCTTTTTTACACCACCTACAATACCGCCATCACACGCATTGATTTTGAGGAAGGGTATCATGGGCGTATGGTGACAGACCGTATGCGACTCCATTATCTCAATCGCGTCAATCATCTCTCATCAGAGTTATGGACGTGGTGACAGATTTTGCAAAGTGTGGAAAAAACTTAGAAAAAGGATGAACCGCAAAGGCACAAAAAAACGCAAAGAATCTTGTTGAACAAACTATCCTTGTTGAACTTATAGCCTCTATCGCATATTGCCATTTTGTGTGAGGCGAGGTGAAACCCCGAAAGGGGCTTATTGAAATTATGCTCTGCGTCTCTGATTCTCTGTGTTACGCTTTTTCTAAAGAATTGTCGGACTATACATTTGTATACGATATTAACTATTTGCATCTCGCAAGGAGCATAATCTATGGCAGATGGACGCAGCCGTAAGCATATTCGTCGCGGACTTTCCGTGTCGATTGTCCTCAAGCAAGACCAGCGCAGTGGCAAGCTAACGACAGGTGTTGTTAAAGATATATTGACGAAATCTTCTTCGCACCCACACGGCATCAAAGTACGGCTTGAAAATGGGCAAGTTGGGCGTGTCCAAAAAATCGAAGAGTAAACACATTAACTCATGTTACGCACTTGTCGATTTATCAAGTGTTCGTATTGTAAAGGTGTTTAGCACCGTTATAAGTCGTCAGTTATCAGTTAGACTAATTTCTTAGGCTATCCTACTGTAAACTGTGGACTGTAAACTAAAAACTCAACATGATGTTAGATACAGTTGGTCTATTCTTCCTAACAATCTGTAACTGCGTAATGTCAGACATTAATTTGAAGCACAGAAAATGCAGAGATTCAAGCTAAAAATGACTCTGCGCCTCTGATTCTCCGCGTCTCTGTGTTGTGTCTTTTCTTAAACAGTGCATCAGTGCTGCTGAACATTAGCCACTTTTCACTTGACTGACGTAACGCTCCAAATCTGCCCTGTGCGCCTTATAATGGGCAAACGTATCGCCGATGATTTGCTCCAGCAAGGGATATGTGGGCAGTTGTATGGTGTTGATTTGCTCCTCTGTCAATGCGCCAATGTGTTCTTCTAACCGTGCCAGATTAGCTTCAAAGGAAGACAGAACATCGGCTAAGTCATGGTCTTTATGGGCATTGAAGACATCTACATTTTGCGCGTCGATATCATCAACCATGTGATAATCAGCACCACTTTTGGCAGCAATCACATTTTCTAGCATATGATTTTCCCACCAGATGATATGGGCAATAAGGTCTTTGACTGACCAATCTTCTTGAACACTCGGACGCTGTAACATTTGCTCTTGCGATAAGCCATCCCACAGTGCGGCAAATGCAGCACGCTCTGTATGAATTCGTGCCAGTAGGTCATCTTTTTTCATGAACGTGATTTTGTCGGACATCATATCTCCTAAAAATAGGCACTTTCTATAGCATAAATCGTAACGAATAACGGCATAATCGCACACATCCAATTTGCACTTTCACAGACTATCACCCATGATAGAGACTATAACATTTATTGATGCACAAAAGGATATGCCAATATGAGCAAAACTGCCGAAACATGGTTTCAGAAAGGGCAGTTTCTCACCCATCAGGGCGATTATAAGGGCGCGATTGCTGCCTATACCAAGTCGATTCGCTTCAATCGTCAATACACGGCTGCTTATTTTGAACGCGGCATGATTTATATGTCACAAAATAAAGCAAAAGCTGCTTTACGCGATTTTAACCGCACGCTGCAACTCGATGCGACTCATGCACAAGGGTATAACCAACGTGGGATGGTACATGTCTATCAATCTCGTTTTGAGAAAGCCGCACACGATTTTGATAAGGCGCTTGAGCTAAAACCAGATTATGCCCCTGCTTACGTGAATCGCGGCAGTCTACGGGCGATGTTAGATGACAAAGTGGGGGCATTGTTGGATTTATCTCAGGCAATTATCCTTGACCCACAAAATGCCAATGCCTACTACAATCGCGCTTATGCCTATCAGCGTGATGGGCGCTATGATGCGGCATTGCCAGATTATGACAAGGCGATTCAATTGCGCCCCAATTATCATGCGGCTTATTACAATCGGGGTGAGGTCGCCTTCAATCAAGGGCGAGACAAAGTAGCCTTAGCGGATATACAAAAAGCGATTCAACTTGCCCCCCAATTTAAGCATTACAATGTGGGATTGGCATTGGTACAGCATCGTTTAAGACAAGTCGATAAGGCGATGACATTGTGGCAACAGGTCATCGCCGCAGATAGTCGCTATCATGATTTAGAATGGGCAGCGAGACATAATCGCTGGTCGGATATGATGCGTGAAGAAGCTGAAAAATTGTTACTGCGTTTGTAGCAATATAGATGTACCACATAATGATAGTTCCACCTTTCTGATGCGATGCCTCGTAGCAATATTGTAAAATTACGAATAATTAATTGACGTGTCATTAATAATCCGTTATATTGTAAATATAACTCAATGCTTTATCACAATACTTTGGTCGTTCATCATTCAACACTCATTTGCCAAAGACTTGTGACTAGCTCATCAAACATCAATTAATACCATCACTAGGGGAAAGCACTCATGGTTCCACCCAATCACACAAGCATTTTTACAGAAGATAGTCCGACACTGCATCGGGTATTGCATCAGCAAGTCAGCGTACAACATGGAACAGCCTCACTTGGCAAAAATCGTGAAGTTATTTTGCTAATTCGCGGTTTGCCAGAACGTCTGATGCTGACAGAAGATACTGATTTGATTTTAGGACGCTTCAGCATGGATAGCCATCTCGATAGTGAAGTCAATTTGTCGCCATATGGTGCAGATGACAGAGGAGTTTCGCGGCATCATGCCTGTCTACAAATCAAGGATAATCATCTGTATATTACCGATTTGGGCAGCACCAACGGGACATTTATCGCGGGCAAACGCTTGAATCCACAGCAGCCGACATTGTTACACAAAGGCGTAGAGATATTGCTAGGGCGTTTGCAGATACAGATTCTATTTCGCTAAAAAACAAAAGCCCTTTCGGGGTTTTATCGTGCCATCCACAAATATCTGCGCTGCATAACACAGGCAAATCATAGAGGCATCGAAATAGTAACAGTTCACCTATCCATGAGAAAATGCCTAAAAAATTCACCACAAAGGCGCGAAGGACACGAAGATAGGTTCAAAAAAGATGAATTGTAGGGACTGGCTTCTGCCTGTCCTGTCCGAAGGAATCTCACGGATATCTGAATAGATACTTCTTTTAAGGGTTGTTTCATCGAAAATGAGGGTCATAGTCCGTTGTAGGGGTGCAATGTATTGCGCCCGAAAACCCATAATTTGCTGAAAAACACATTTTCTGTGCTGATCCAAAACTCAGGTTACATACGAAAAATTGCGTTCAAATGTTGGGGATAGGTCTTCGTGGCTGTTGAGTGCCTATGCTCATGAATGAGTGGCTGCTAATTGCTGACGGTTAGCAAGATACCAGTCAATGACTTCTTTGAGCCCCTCGCGGAAGGTGACAGTCGCCTCAAAGCCAAATTCTGCTTTTGCTCGCGTGCTATCGACATTACGGCGTGGTTGACCATTGGGGTAGGATGTATCCCAGATAATATCGCCAGAGAAATTCACCAGTTCTTTGATGAGTTCGGCTAATGCTTTGATGCTGATTTCTTTGCCACTACCCAGATTAACGGGGTCGCGCTTATCATAATGGGCGGCGGCGAGGGCTATCCCACGCACAGCATCTTTGACATAGAGAAATTCACGAGTGGGCGAACCATCGCCAAAGAGCGTGACATTTTCACCGTTTTCATCAGCCTCTACCATTTTACGAATCATCGCCGGAATGACATGCGATGATTTGTGGTCGAAGTTATCGCCGGGTCCATATAAATTGGTCGGCAACACATGAATCGCATTGAATCCAAATTCATCTCGATACGCCATACTTTGCATGAGCATTGCCCGTTTCGCAATCCCATAAGGGGCATTCGTCTCTTCTGGGAAACCGTTCCACAAATTATCTTCTTGGAACGGAATCGGTGTAATTTTGGGGTATGAGCAGACTGTTCCAATGCCGACAAATTTGGGAACATTATTGCGCCGTGCATGTTCTAACAGCAGTGTTCCCATCATGATATTGTCGAAAAAGTAGGTACCGGGATTTTCACGATTAGCACCAATCCCCCCGACAGTTGCCGCGAGGTGGATGACCATATCGGTGTTTGGGTTGTCGGCGTACAATTGAACAACAGCATCTTTATCACGTAAATCATAACTTTTGCTGCGTGGCACAACAATTTCGTCCGCACCGACTTCGTTCAGGTGCGCTACCAGATGACTACCGAGAAAACCAGCACCACCTGTAACGATAATTTTCTTCTTTGACCAATCGAAGGGCTGCATAAACCTGTCCCTGTATCTGCATAATTGAATTGTGTGAGCGTATTGTACTCACGCTCTAAACGCCTGTATAGACCTTTAGCATGATTCAATCAAATTGTTGCAGGTTCAATGCCGAATCTGTCTGTCGGTGCTACAATAGAGAGTAGTATCGACAGATTGGACACGGTGGAGTGTATTTTATGACGCAATGGGACTCGTTTATTAAGTTTCTGGATGAGGCGAATCAGCTAACGAATGATGTCAGTCGCCAACAATTGGTGAATGAATTACTGCGTGAGCGTCCACATTGGCCATGGATTGAAGGTCGGCTGGCAACCTTCATCTATGTCAACCCGGGAGCCGAGCATGTCGCCCTCAATTTGGATATCATCCAAAATGACCCACCCTTTGCCGACATGCAAAACTTGGAAGGGACAAATTTGTGGTATTTGCAACGACGATTTGAACTGGATGATTTGCTGGATTATCTCGTTGTCGTCGATGACCCGATGACTCCACTGCGGACTGAGCGTAATTTGGTCGAACGTATTAATAAATATTGGAAACCAGATGAACTGAACCCCAAACGCATTCGCTCTGGGCAAACACAAACCAGTGTGCTGCAAATGCCCTCTGCACGCCCCTTCCCCAATTGGGAAACAATGTCCAATGTGCCGCGTGGTACAGTGCGCGAACATGATTTTAGTAGTGTGCAAATGGGCTTTACCAATCGGCAAGTTTGGGTTTATACGCCACCCGATTATCATGATAATCGCAACCATGACTACCCGTTGTTGATTTTGCTCGATGGGCAGTGGATGGTGGGTCCATTACAAGTGCCTTTTATCGCCGATACCCTCATTAAACATCAGCAGATGGAACCTACAATTATAGTTATGTTACAGAGTGGGAGTCAGTCTGCCCGTTTGAATGAATCAGTCAGCAATGATAAGCATTATGCCGCTATTTTGCTTGAGTTACTGCCCTTGATGCAAGGAGAATATCGGATTGATGCCACTAATTTGGGTATTGGTGGCGCAGGTCTTGGGGCAATTGCGGCGGCTTATGCGGCGCTAAAGAATCCGGCTGTTTTTAGCCACCTGATTATGCTCTCGCCTCCGCTTGGTAAAGGTCAAATGCAGAAAAAATTGCTAGAATATGCCGACCGCTTTGAAAACGCGGCGGTTTTGCCAAAACAGATTTTCCAGAGTGTCGGACGCTATGAATTGCGGACACGCTTCTATAAACCAGCAATCGCCTTAGCCGGTATTCTGCAACGACGGATGCAAGAACGCGGCGATGTCGAGCATATCTTTGTTGAACTTGGCAGTGGACACGGGCTGCCAGCATTTCGTAGTGTTTTACCAGAAGCACTGGCACACATTTTCCCTGCGTAATTTTGGACAAGAGAGACTATAGGCAATAGCACTATAGTCTCTCCTTAATGATGATAAGCCCCAGCAAGACATTATCACAATGACTCTAACACCTGTCGGGCGGCGCTTCGTCCCTGTGTGATGCGCTCATCAAGGCGGACAACTCCCTTATGTGAGGGCGGATACAAACTATAGTCACTGCCAATCAGCGTAACCCGTTGTGGCAATTTATCTTTCACCATTTGAACCCATGTGGCATGGTCATCATGATAGCAAGATACGGGGTCAGCTTCCGGCCAATAACCCATAGCGGCGGCTATCGGCTGTGGCAGGTGAAATTTATCACACAACATCGTGACAACTTGTTCCAGAGAATCGACTCGCTGTCGGGCAAGTCGTAAGCCAAATTGTAGGAGAGTATGTCCATCAGGGACTCGTGAGGGGTGGTCGCTGCGGTGGATAAATACGAAACCCATATCCGGCGGATTTGGGATATGCGGCGGAATATCATTACTCCGAAATCCAAGCGAGACGCGATGAATGGTATCGTACTGATAATCGAGCAATTTTTCGGTTAACGGGGTGATATAACCATAAAAAAGACGTTGGGCATAACGCGCCGGAACAGCGATAATCAGCGCATCCGCATCAAGAATCATGCCATTTTCGAGACAAATAGAACAGCGCCCATTCTCCAATGTGCCAATACTGCTCACCGCCATTCGCATCAGACATGGAGCAGTGATTTTTGCAGCGATAGCATCTATCAATGCCCTTGTTCCCTGTTTGAAAGCAACTGTGTTTTCGCTCAGATTGTACAAGGCATCACACAATCCCAACGTTTCGAGCCACGCCTCATCAAAGGAATTCGCAAGCGCAAAAGCCCCCAAATCCATGATGAAGCCAGATTGTTCTATTGTTTGGAGGCTGCCGCCGAGTTGACGTTTTACTTCAATGAGGGTGTAATCAACCTTATGTTCTTCCAATTCATAGGCTGCCGCGAGTCCACTTAATCCGCCACCAATGACCACCACATCACGCATACAACATCCCTATCTGTATCAAAACCGTAGGGGATGCCCCATGGGTCATCCCGTGATTATCCACAACGGGCGCACACGCGGGTACGCCCCTACAATAATACTGCTAAAATACTGCTAATCACCTGCTTCGGCAGTTGCCTCTTCTGTCATGTCTTCGCTTGCTTCGACATCGGGAGTCGCTTCGACAGCCGCAGTCGCTTCACCTGTTGCTTCAGCATCGGCGGTCACTTCGGGCGTGACTTCTGGTCTAATGGGCGGATTTTCCAGTAGCGAGAAAATCAAGTCAATTGAGTCAACTTCCATGACTGCAATATCCGTAAAGGCATTAATGCGGACATAGTAGCGTGTCTCGGTGGGGTCTGTAATCCCCACTGCCAAAACATGATTTTCATCTTCACTGATGCTGGCAATAATTGAGCGTGTTGGTGCGTCTAAGCCCAAAGCCGCAAGATTATCACCGGGAACCTTATCCACGGCTTGTAATGCGCTAAATTGATTCAGGATAACGTTTACGATTGTTTGGTCAACAGCCGCGTCGCTGCCTGCAATGTCCCATTCAAAGGTCTCTGTATTCCGCACCAGCACGAGTTCTTGACCGACTTCAGTATCCGTTATGGTGAAGGACGCGATACTTTGCGGATTCAAACCTGTAAAGACCGGACCCGGCGCATTCAACACCGGAACAGGTGTCGGTGTGGGTGGGATAACATACGGCAAATCAGTCACCAGATTCAGCACCGTATCGGTATTTCCGGCACTTGTCAGGAGGTAGACTAAGCCATCATCACCAATGAGGGCATAATATTGTGTACCGCCAATATTCTTATTGCCCACTTGTAGTTGATACGTCTCTTCTCCAGCCGTAACGGTGACATCATAGGCGGGAGCATCTAAGCCAAATTGTGCCAGATTATCGCTTTCAAAACTATCCCGATAGCGCAAGCCAAGCAAGGTACTGATAACTTGGTCAACTCGTGTTTGGTCAATTTCGCGGTCTGCGGCACTTTCATCCGCATTTTCTAATGTCCACGTTTCGTTTTCATAAACGAGACTAATCGCCGTCGGGACAAGTTCGGTCTCTGCGGTGACAGTGGCTTCACTTTCTTCCACTTGTCGCGTGATGCCCAAGGCTGTCACCGCATCTGTCGTTAAGTCCTCAAAGACAGCTTGTGCTGGGACTCTTGTTTCTGTTGTTTCCGGTGTTGATTCGGAATCATCACGCAGCAAGAATACCGCCGCAATGATAATCACTGCTAAAAGCACTACAAATGTAACTGTTCCTCGATTTAGTCGCATAATTTCGTCTCCAATCGCCTGAGCAAAAGCCCCTTTCGGGGTTTCATTGCTCCTCACACAAAATTACAAAATGAGACAAGTGTTAGAGCATTATCACAGATACTTTGCGAAATAAGGTAAGCTCTTGCAATTGACCAATTTTGATTTTGATTAAAATTCACAACGGGGCGAACACACGGGTTCGCCCCTACAAGACTATCTGTTTAACTAATCATGGCGTTCTTGCCACGATACCATCGCTACTAGACTGTTACCCGTTCGCGGCGCACCCACCAGACAGCAATACCCAAGAGAAGTGAGCCAAAGGGTATCAATATCACCGTGACAAAACGGATATAACTGACATCACTTGCAGTCAGCAAAACTTCGTCGGGCGGTGTCTCTTCGACAGGACGCACCGATGCCAGACCTGCTGCAAATTCATCAAAGCGCGTTGTCCAGAAAATAGCATTTTGCATCAAGAACGGATTCGCTTCACCTCGCGCCCCATCCATCGCATTCCAAATGATAGAATCACTACCGAAAACAACCAACCGTGAGCCATTGTTTGTATTATCAACCGCCGCAGCTAGGGGTAGTGCGCCAGAGATATCGCCTTCTGCTTGGGCAAACAAGGCTTGGAATTCTTCAAATGTCACGCTTTCTTGTGCAAGTTGGGCATTGATGTCTAAGCCTTCTTTGGCATAGCCATTCTCGGATGTCGAGACGAGGGTTGTAACCGTCACACCGTCGGGGGCTGTATCAGCAATCTCAATGGATTGTCCAACAGAGAAAACAGTCAACAACTCATTGGCAATAGCCTGTGTTGTGACCGGATGGCTGGTGTAATTGTCGGCTATCAATTGTAAACCCTGCAAGTTGAAGCGTGTTTCATCATCGACAACCATATCATTGCGGACAGACACACCATAGGTTTCTTGCAAGAATGCCGTCATATTATCAGCAGCAGCGAGTGTCGGCTCTGGTGCGAGATTAGCCCCTGCCAATAAAACCAAATTGCCGCCATTATTAACATATTCAGCAATCGTTGCTACTGCTTCATCAGGGAGGGCATCAATACCCCCAGCGATAATCAGCACATCACCATCGGCTGCCATCTCACCGAGACCCGCTTGCGTCGTGAGTTCTAGCGGCGAAATTATTTCCACTGACCACTTCAGCACATCACGCAGAGATGCGACCCATGCCCCCGAACCCGTCCCTTGCGGCAAATTATCATTGGGGTCAGCGCCTTCTGGCACATTGACAAAAATTGCCCGGAAATCGCCCCCTGCTAAGACTTCAATTGTCTTGTTGGTGAGGGCATATTGGTCGGGACTGTTGAGGAGTTCAATATCATCCAGAATCAGATTACCCTCAGCATCATAGGCGACAACGGCAACCTGACCATTCCGCACATTATCGCCATATTGTTGGGCATTAAACGGCTCACGGTCTGGGTCAATAAATTCATAGGTGATTTTGCCATTTGTGATTTCTTCAAATTGTGCCAGCAGCAATTCCATGCGTTCTTGACCGCTAATGGAGTCTTGATTCACAAATGCTACAAAACGGACATTCCCCGTTGTCGGGTCACTGGCGAGTGTTTCTAAGACATCACGGGTATTATCGGCAATCGTCAAAACATTGCCTTCGGTATAATCGAGTGTCCAGTTTTGGGTATCAACCACCATATAGATGAGAACAGCCGCAATCACCACTATGATAGAAACGATAATCGCTGTTCCACCAAGGATAGCACCGCGTCCTCGTACAAAGTCCATGACTGCTTGTGGGTTCATCACCATCCAGAAAACGAAGGCAATCACTCCCACAGCGAGACCAGCCAATCCCACAATGCCGAATTCTGCTTGTGTCAGCCAAACTGCTAAGGCAACGAAAAAGCCAATCGCTGCGACAGCAAATAAGACAATCGGCGGAAAAAATGGTTCAAGTTCTTGTTCTTGACTTGTATTTTGATTTTCGGGTGTAGTCATGATTTATGAAGCCCTCCAACGACGTGTGCTAACAACCAAAGATGTCATGAATAGGGCAACCACGATAAGCAACACGAAGTATGTAATATCTTCTACCCGTACAATGCCACTCAAAAGATTGTTATAGTGCGTGTTCAAACCCAGTTGACGTATAAATTCTCCAACAGTATCCCCGATTTGACTTTGCTGTCCGGTGGCAACAGAGGCGAGGGCATCCGCTAAATAGAGGGTCAAGACAGTCGCCGCGCCCAAAAATGCCGCAACCAGTTGGTCTTCGGTAATCGCTGACCAAATAATGGAAACAGCGAGTGTCGCCCCACCATAGAGCCATGTCCCGATATAGATGAAAACCACTTGTCCGACATTGAAAGAGCCAATCGCTGCCAACATGCCCGTATGGATGAGGGTCAAGCCCAATAAGGCAGTAAAGAATGTCCATGCTGCGAGGAACTTGCCGACAACAAATGACCAATCGCTCATCGGCAGTGTCATCAAGACTTCAAGTGTCCCTTCACGCGATTCCTCAGATATCAGGCGCATCGTAATCAGGGGCGCTACCAAAAACATCAAAAATGTGATGATACCCATATTCTGGGTAATCAGGGGTGTGAGTTGAATGTTTGCAGACCGACCTGTTTGGACGGCTATCTGCGATTGTTCTAGCAAGAATACAATGTTTGCTGTGAACAATAAGCCAATAATGCCTAAAAGTGCAAAGGCAATCGCATAGGCAATAAAGGACTGAAAATAGAGCGCCACTTCGCGCTTATAGACTGCAAATAATCCGCGCATCGCTTAGACCTCACTTTCTGCTTTGTCGGGCGTTTCGCTTACAGAACTCTCAGCAACGACTTCGTTTTCTTCATTGTCATCGTCTACACCGCTAGATTCGATATTGCCTGCCAGTTCATCGTCGATGTCGTCTTCTTCTGTACTGCCACGAGTCAATTCAAGGAAAATTTCTTCCAGATTGTTTGCTGCCGGACGCAATTCCAGCACATTGAAATTGTTCTCAACCAGCGCACGGGCAATGGCAGCGCGTGGGTCTTGCTGAATATCGTTGGGGATGGCAATCACGGCATCGCGCTCGATTTGTGCTTCGGCGACACCTTCTACGGCTTGTACTGTCGATAGAATCGTTGTCGGTGCTTCCTCAGTCCGCACGAAAATACGTTGTCCGCGTTCTAATTCTTCTCGTAAGGCAACCGGCTCGCCGTGCGCGATAACCTCGCCTTGATTGATAATGACCACACGGTCACAAATTTGCTCTGCCTCCGACAAGATGTGTGTGCTGAACAAAACCGTATGTTCGCGCCCTAAATCTTTCACAAGGTCGCGCAATTCCAAGACCTGAATCGGGTCAAGACCAATCGTCGGCTCATCCAAAATTAGCACTTGTGGGTCGTGCATCAAAGCGGCTGCCAAACCAACACGCTGCCGCATCCCTTTCGAGAGAGTACGAATGGTATTTTTTGCGCGTTTGCCGAGTCCAACCCGTCGCAGGGCATCCATCGCCCGTGATTTGCGCTGCTTGACACCGCGAATTTCGCCCACATATGTTAAATAGCCAATGGCAGACATATCGCGGTATAGGGGGACATTTTCCGGCAGATAGCCGACATTCTTGCGAACGTCCATACTATTTTCAAAGACATCATAGCCTGCAACTGTGGCGTGACCTGCTGTCGGGGGCGAAAACCCAGTCAGGACACGCATGGTTGTGGTTTTACCCGCCCCATTGGGTCCGAGAAACCCCGTTACCTGACCCGGTTCAGCCGTAAAACTAATACCGTTCACGGCTGTAAACAAACCATACCTTTTGACTAGATTATTGACTTCTATCATAAATTTTACTGCTCCTGCATGGATTATCATCAGTATCACTAAGGAGTCATAACAGCGCGGATTATATCGTATTTAGAATAATCATTGTAGGTATAAGGTCATATTGCATTTGGAGGAGGCGCAAAACGTAGGGTAGATTCTTGTACAGAACATGCAAACGGGCTATAGTGTAGCCTATCGAAAAAACTACAACATTTAAAATAGGTCGATTATGGCGAAAAAAGAAGAAAAAACAGACAATAGCAATTCTAACAATGATAATAACAACGAAGAACCCAAAAAGGCAGAAGTCAAAGAGACTCCGCCTGTCGAAACCCAACATAAAATCAAACTCGGTAAGAAAACCCTCAATTACAAGGCAACAACGGGCATGATGCCGCTTAAAGACAAAGAATCAGGGGATATCAAAGCCAATGTCTATTTCACAGCGTATACAGTGGATGGTATCAAAAACCCTGCCAAACGCCCTCTAACGTTTGTCTTCAATGGTGGACCCGGTTCAGCATCGGTCTGGTTGCATCTGGGCGCATTGGGTCCCAAACGTGTCAAAATGCAAGCTGAAGGTTGGATGCCAGCGCCGCCTTATCAACTGGTGGATAATGAGTATACATGGCTCGATTTGACCGACCTTGTGTTTATTGACCCTGTAGGAACAGGTTACAGCCGTGCCATTGATTCTGAGGATAGTAAAGAATACTGGACTCTGGATGGTGACATTAAATCGGTTGCTGAAGTGATTCGCCTCTATCTCACACGCTACGAACGCTGGTCATCGCCGCTTTTCCTGTCTGGCGAAAGTTACGGCACAACGCGCAGTGCGGGCTTATCCGGTCATCTCATCGACATGGGTATTGGTCTCAACGGCATTGTGCTGATTTCGACGATTCTCAATTTCCAAACCTTGCGCTTTGAACGTGGCAATGACTTGCCTTTTATCCTGTATGTGCCGACGTATGCAGCGACAGCATGGTATCATGGCAAATTGTCGAAGGATTTACAAGAAAAACCCGTTGCCGACTTAATAGCAGAAGTCGAAGCATGGGCATTGGGTGATTATAGTGCGGCACTGATGCAAGGCGATAGTCTCTCAGAAGAAGACCGCGCCGCAGTGGTTGAAACATTAAGCCGCTATACCGGACTCGATAGTAAATTTGTCAAAAATAGCAATCTGCGGATTCACATTATGCACTTCTGTAAAGAACTCCTGCGTGACCAACATCACACGGTAGGTCGTCTCGATAGCCGTTTTAAGGGGCTTGATGCCCAAGATGTGGGCGAGATATTTGATTTTGACCCAGCGATGGTTGCGATTACGCCTCCCTTTACTGCGATGATGAATGATTATGCGCGGCGTGAATTGGGCTATGAGACCGATACAACATACGAAACACTGAGTTATGATGTATTCAAGGGCTGGGAATGGGATAAAGGTAAGTTTCCGGATACCAGTGAGGCTTTACGCACTGCCTTTGCTAAAAACCCATTCATGAAGGTCATGGTTGCACAGGGCTACTATGACCTTGCGACACCGCATTTTGCCGCCGAATATACCTTCAATCATATGGATATTCATCCTGATGTGCGCGACAATTTCCATTTTACCTATTATGAAGCTGGACACATGATGTACCTGCATCTGCCATCGCTAAAACAACTCAAAAGCGATGTGGTAGCCTTCATGAAAGATGCGCTGAATAAATAGCCGATGTCACAAGTTCATGGATAGGTGAACAGTTACGATTTCATCGAAAATCAGGGGCATAAGAGGTCATCATACATTGTAGTATTGCGCTCTTTATGCCCTGAAAATCCATAATATGACGAAAAAACACGTTTTCTGTTAGATAAATTGTGCCAGAACAACCAGTAACACCATTAACCCAGCCGCCAGAACACCCATATTCCGCAAATCGACCAAAACATGCTGATATTCTTCGCGCAGTTGCTCTTCGCTTACAGCAATGGTTGGATTTTCCAGCATATCACGAATGGTATCGCCATCAAGGTCGCCGCGTTTACGACTGCGCTCTAATTGCACAGGCGATAATTTGCGACGACGGGCAGCCCGTTCATTGACACTGACTTTTTCGCCATTGCCATTTGTACCCTTATCGCCATTTTCATCGTTTTCGCTATCTGTTTCCGGTTCTTCGATTCCTGCTTGTTTGCGTGCGCGTGCCAAGACATCTTCTGGCAAATTGGGTTTTTTATTTCTACGTTTGGACATTGTGACCCCGTTTTTATGACCTTTGTGCTTAATATTTGTTGCGGCTAGTAGGGGTTTAGCGCACTAAACCCTTACACACAGCATAATGGAGTAATCATAGTCCTAAAATTTCGCAGCGCACAGGGTATTTAATTGTCTTTTATCCACACCAAACGATACCGTCCGCGTTGGCTTTGCGAAGTCGCGCTATAGAGATACGTCACGCCATCAATACGTATCATATCAGCATGACCAATGCCCCAATTATCCGACAAATCAAATATGACCGGATTATCAGGGTACAAATCCCATGCACTATCAATTTGGTCGGCACGCGCAAAACCGAGTGCAAATTGATTATCACGCCCAAACTCTAGCTCACTGGGACCCCGAATACCTTCATATGCCATATAATAAAAATCGCCGACACGCAGTACATCAGCACTACTGATATAGCGAAAATCAAAGTAGGGATTCGCATCAAATTCATCAATCGCGCCATATTCGGTTGCGCCACTGAAAATGGGGTCGGTATCACAGACTTGTAAATCGCCTAAATCACGATTTCGATTGCCCTTATAACAGCGCATATGGGCGGGGGCGCTGCCAGCCATCACAAAGACATAGAGCATATCGCCTTCTATATATAAACCCGGTGGACCCCCGACCAAACAAACATCGCCCTGTCCGCGAATATTCGGATGCTCACCAATTGCTTCAATGGTGTCACAATCGGCATAGTCACGCGGCCAAACACCGCCCGGTGTCAGCAAATAATCCCAATCTGACCAATTGAGTCCATCATCACTACGGCGCACTATCACTTGAGCGTGCCATTCATAAACCATGTACCATGTGCCATCATCAGCTTGTGCAACACGCGGATATTGTTGAGCCGTGATATGGTCGCGCTGGTCATCACAAGGGCAAGCCGAACAGCCCATCAAGCAGACCGGCGTTGTCAGCGCAAAAGATTGTCCGTTATCGCTGCTTGTCCAAAGTGTGGTACAACCGGGAAATTCGACAGGTTCACCACATTGGTCAATGACCTGTGCCGATTGATTGCTGGCGTGCAAATATGACCAAAACGTATTTTCAGCGATTTGTATCGTATCACTCTCACCCACAGGCAAGCCAACATCTTCAATATCGACCACCCATTCTGCACGCCCTTCCCAAAAATCTTCGAGTGTCGGCTGTGTTTCATCTTGTGCGAGTGTCGGCAATCTTAACGCAAATAATGTCAAGCACAATAAAAAGCCCAAACCGCTAAGGCGCAAAATTAATTGCTTGGCCTCTCCCCCCAACCCCCTCTCCATTACCGATGGCTCGTTCCTCACACATCTATAGAGAGGGGGAGCAATGAATCGCTTTAGACTATTCAAAATATTGGTACTTGGCGACAATCTTCTGATAATTGCCCATTTCCGATACATAGCGCAATCCCATAATCCACATTACAATGATGCTAGATTAGCAGATGTTTAGATGTTGCAACAGTAATTTTATGGTCTAGCAACATATCGTATACAAAGGGAATTTGCTGCACAATACGCTGAGTATCCATAATGTCAACAGAATAACAACCCATTCACGACTCTATTCCAATATGGGCATAGTACCTATCGTTTATTCGGTTGCATATGTGAAGCGTTAAGCAGCGAAAATACCTATGTGTGTTATAATTGTCATGATTGAAATTCAAGCACTATTTGGCTGCCATATTAAGGGTGTTAGATGGCTGAAATCACCTTAAGAGATTATCTTAGACAAATTGATAACTTTATTAAAGACAATCGACTAGAAGAAGCGACGGCTCATAGCGCCCACATTTTGCAACGCTACCCCAAAAATGTGATGGCTTACCGGACATTAGGGCGCGGCTTGATGCAACTCAAACGCTATGATGAAGCGGGCGAGGTTTTTCGGCGTTTATTGGGCGCATTGCCAGATGATTTTGCAGCACACTATCAACTGAGCATTGTCCATGATGAGTTGAATCAAGCGAACGAAGCGATTTGGCACATTGAACGCGCTTTCGACCAACAATCCGGCAATCCGACAGTTAATGAGCGCCTCCGTAGCTTATATCAAAAATATCGCAACCATGACGTTGAAAAAATTCAACTGACGGCTGGCGCAGTCTCGAATCAATATATTGCTGCTGGCATGTTCATACAGGCGATTGAACTGCTCCAGCGTACCCTCCGAAAAATGCCCGATAGAAACGACCTCAAGCTGAAATTGGCACGCGCTCAGTGGCAAGGTGGCTTGCGTGTCGATGCCGCCGAATCAGCGATTGATGTGCTTAAAACATATCCCTATTCTGTCGATGCCAATCGTATTTTGACAGAATTCTGGCTCGATGAAGACCGTCCATCCGATGCTCAACGTTACCTTAGCCGCATTGAAGATGTAGACCCCTATTTAGCCATGCAACTAGCAACCGGCGAAATAGTTTCCGCCGATACTTTCATGATTGAAGAGTTAGATTTCCAGCGCTACGCTGCTGCCATCACAAGCTCTGGCTCACCCGATTGGCTCGATAACTTATCAATGGATGCTTCGGCATCATCGGAAATTGATGTAGCCCAAGAACAAACCGATGCCGATGCTGATTTTAATGATGATGATTGGTTGGCTGAGTTTATTGAAGAAGACCCTCCCGCAGCGAAGAAGAAAGTCACGGATGATTTAAGCAACTTACTCCCCGATGATTTTGATTATCCTGATAGTGTCGGCAAAGATGATACGGTTGCTGTCGATGATTTGCCGTCTGCTACCATCAGCGAACAGGATGATATTGATAATTTGCTGAGTATTGGTGAAAGCGAAGGAACAGGTCTCACAGGATTATTAGGTGATGACCAAGATGCGTGGATGGATGACTTAGATAGCGGTGGCGAAACGACTGTCAAACCTGCTACGACAGGTGGCTTAACGGGAATGCTGGCGAAACTGGGTGGCGATGAAGAGGCTGACCAAGACGATGACGACGATTGGTTACGCGAACTCGCGGCATCGAATGTTGTATCCGGTGTATTAAGTGCTGATGCCCTTGATGATATTCTCAGTGACGATGACGATGATATATTGCTTGATGACCTATTTGGCAACAGTGATACCGATGCAGAGGATGTAGGTCTAGCAGCAATAGCAGATGTGAGTCCTAGTGGCGAATCTGCTAATGATGACCTTGACCCGATGGCGTGGCTCAAGGAGGTTGATGATAGTGTCACAGATGATGAGCCTATTGACGAAATAGCCGCCACTGATACAAAGAACTCCTTCGCATGGGTGCAAGATACAAATATCGAATTTGACGATGATGCAAATGTCGTACCTACATTATTTGATGAAGGCGACCCTGTTTCATTGGAATCAGCCCCCGAAGCACCCATGGCGTGGCTTGAAGAGGAAGGCATAGATTTTGAGCCAGATGCTGAAATGGAAGCTGAAGATACCACGAATCTGAGCTATTACGAAGAAGGTCAAGAAGTTGACGACCAGCAAATAACTGACCCACTAGCATGGTTAGCAGATGCCGATGCCGAATTAGAAGAAGATGACATTTCCGCTCCAGATGCTACGGATAGCGAACTAGATTCCAGCATGGATTGGTTAACCGATGATTCGGTGCTGGATGAAATGTTGGATTTGGACGACTTAACACAAGGTGATACTTTCGCGGCAAGTCATGCGGCAAGTGATAATGATGATGAACCCGTGGTCGATGATGGTCTGGATAATTTGTTTGAGGATTCGGATTGGCAAGATGACGATTTCGCAGAAGATGAAGAATCGCTCGGTGATTTAGACTGGTTGGCAGAAGATGACTTGCTTGAAGATGACTTGCTTGAAGATGATGACTTGCCAGTCGCAGAACTCGCCGACAGTGATACATTATCATGGTTGCATCAGGCGGATACTGAACCTGAACGCTCAGATGCCATCCAAGATATAGGTGATGAATCAGATGATGAAGATGATGAACAAGCTGTCATTGCGGATAGTGCTGTAGATGACCCGATGGCATGGCTCAGTGAATCCGGTATTGAACTCGATGATGATGAACAACCTGTCGTTGATGATGACATAGATTGGGTGAGTGATTTCCAAGACGAAGCAGATGTCGAAGAGCTATTCGCAGATGGGCTATCCACAGATGAAGACGACAGTGACTTCGACTTTGTTGATGATGCTACTGAACTGCCGCCACTGGCTAAATCCAGTATGCTGACGTTCTTAAATACAGATGCGGATGATACCGAGACAGCATCAGATGATTGGGTTGGCGAGATTGATGTTGACGATGTTTTTGCTGAAAGTGAGGCTGATTGGCTCTCCGACATTGGCGGTGCTGATAGTGATATCGAAGAAGAATCTGACCTTGATTGGATGTCACCATCAGATGAAGATGTTGAACCTGTCACCGAAGCCCATATGGATTGGATAAGCGAAATCAGTGATGATGTCAATGATAGCGAACTGGAACTTGATGATGAAGCTATTGAGGGGAGCGACATGGATTGGATGAGTGAAATCAGTGATGATGACGATGATGAATTCCAACTCGACGATGAACCTGTTGCCGAAGCGGACGCAGATTGGTTAAGCGAACTTAGCGACGATGATAGCGAATTAGAAATCGCCGAAGCGGACGCAGATTGGTTAAGCGAGCTTAGCGACGATGATAGCGAATTAGAAATCGCCGAAGCGGACGCAGATTGGTTAAGCGAACTTAGCGATGATGACAATGATAGCGAATTAGAAATCACCGAAGCGGACGCAGATTGGCTAAGCGAACTTGGCGACGATGACAGCGAATTAGAAATCACCCATGAACCCGTTGCCGAAGTCGATTGGGGCGATTATGAAGCTGAAGCTGATAATGACCTCGTTGCCGAAGCGGACGCAGATTGGCTAAGCGAACTTAGCGACGATGACAGCGAATTAGAAATCGCCGAAGCCGACGCGGATTGGTTAAGCGAACTTGGCGACGATGATAGCGAATTAGAAATCACCGATGAACCCGTTGCCGAAGTCGATTGGGGCGATTATGAAGCTGAAGCTGATGATGACCTCGTTGCCGAAGAAGATGCCGATTGGTTAGGCGAACTTGGCGACGATGACAGCGAATTAGAAATCGCCGAAGCCGACGCGGATTGGTTAAGCGAACCTGGCGACGATGATAGCGAATTAGAAATCACCGATGAACCCGTTGCCGAAGTCGATTGGGGCGCAGACTTTGATGATGCTGAGGAAGATCTCTCTGTTGCTTCTACATCTGGCATGACGGGTCTATTGAATACTATTCGCCAAGAGCGTGATACAAACACTTTAGAATCTGAACTGGATTCGGATGATGAAGTTGAGGCAAGTGACCTTGAACCTGTCGCTGAAACGGACTTGGATGACATGTTTGCTGATGAACCAGATTGGTTAGGGACTTTAGATTCTGATGAAGATACCGCCCAAGAACCTGTCGCCCAAGATACTGTGGATTGGGGTTTGGACGATAGCACAGAGATAGAAGCTGTCCCTCTTGCCGAATCCGAAGCGGGTCGTGGTGATTTGGATGAAGAAACCGAATTTATAGCCGAAGCAGAGTCCGCCGAAACAGATTTTGACTATGATGAAGAAGTCGAATTTGCCAGCGCAGACAACGCCCCTGATTGGCTTAATGCGATGGTTCCGGGTTTAGATTTGGATTATGAGGCTGAGGAAGACGAGCCGATTGATGAGGGTTTCAGCGAAGGACAAACCCATCGCCAACGTGTTTTGGCAGAAGAAGCAGCAGCTTCGACTAGCGACTTTACATGGTTACAAGATATAGTAGATGAAGAAACGGGAAACAAACCCATATCCGACGATTCTGTAACAGAAAAACCTGTTGCTCGTCCATCAGTGCGGCGCTTTATCTTCTCGAAACTGCCAACGTGGTTACGCGGAGACTCAGCAGCATCTGTGGCAACTGCCGAAGAAGCCATTGCCGATGTTGCTATTGCTGACTTTGACGATTTTGGGGCAGCAAGTGACGACGAGTTGATGGATGATTTCGATAGCTTTGATAATTTTGACAGCCAAGACACTATCGAAGATATGGATGATTTCGATAGCTTTGATGACTTTGGCACGATGGATACTATCGAAGATATAGATGACTTTGACGACATTGATGATGATTTTGAGTTTGACGATGATTTTGATGACCTGTAAGCCGCTTGCAATTGACCAACGACAGAGAGGTATGAGTCATGACTGATATGCCCGATTTTGACTCCATGTCGCCCGAAGAACTGACGAAGTGGATGGAATCCCTTGCTGTGCGTCAAGGCGCTACAGAGGGACTTACCACGGCTGCCGATATGGAAATTACGGAAGTTGCCGACGATGATGAACGGCTCGAAGGAAAGGGCGATTATGTCCCGTATGGCTGGACAGAAGAGAAGTGGAAAGCGCATCTTGCCAAAGAAGAAGCTGAAAAAGCTGCCCAGCAAGCTGCCGCCCCACCGCCTGAACCCGAACTAGAGCCTGAACCCGAACTAGAGCCAGAACCCGAACTAGAGCCAGAACCTGTCGCTTCGGCAGCATCAACAGACGATGCGGGTGCTGGCGATATGCCCGATTTTGACTCCATGTCGCCTGAAGAACTGACAAAATGGATGGAATCGCTTGCTGTGCGTCAGGGCGTTACAGAAGGGCTTACCACATCTGCGGATATGGAAATTACAGAAGTTGCCGACGATGATGAACGGCTCGAAGGCAAGGGCGATTATGTCCCGTATGGCTGGACAGAAGAGAAGTGGAAAGCGCATCTCGCCAAAGAAGAAGCTGAAAAAGCCGCCGCCCAAGCCGAACCTGTTGCCACCGAAGCCGATGAAGAACTCGAAACGGCTCTTGAAGCGGATGTGTTGGCAGCACCCTCTCTGGATGACCTCTTTGAAGGGTCTAATCTTATAGATGAGGCTGATGAAGAACTCGAAACGGCTCTTGAAGCGGATGTGTTGGCAGCACCCTCTCTGGATGACCTACTTGGAGGGGCTAATCTTATAGATGAGGCAGAAGGTGCCACAGAAGAAATGCCGTCCTTCAATGACTTATTTGGTGGGTCAGCCGATAATGAAATTCCTGAATTCGACCTGAGCGCATTAGAAGGTCTTGGAGAAGAACCTGCCGCCGACGGTAGCCCGATGGATTGGCTGGCAGGTTTGGCAGGCTCAGATGAAGATGCAGTCCCCGACCTTGATATGCCTACGCTCGATGACTTGTCTGACTTAGGCGAAACAGAACCGGCTGTTGATTCGAGTCCGATGGATTGGTTGGCTGGTTTAGCCGAAGATGGTGATAGTGATGCTGCTGCTCCCGAAGGCGATGCCGACGAAGGGTCATTAGAATGGCTAGAAACACTTGCCAAACAAGAAGGTGCGGATAGTGCTGAACTTGTTACCACTGCCAACCTCGATATTCCTGCACCTGATGATATATTGGATACGGGACCCGGCTATGAAGATTTCTCCTTTGAGCAAGGTTCGGGCATGATTATTGATGCGGATGACGAAGATGAACTCGTCCCATCCTTTGATGTTGCCGCCATGAATATGGAAGACCCCGAAAATTGGCTTGACGACATTGCATCGGCACAATCAGGTATCGCTTCTATTGGCATGGGGGACGATGAAGAAATAGAAGATGTAGAAGCTATTGCAGAAGACGTACCCCAATTTGATGACGTAAAATCTGACATTCAGGCAAAAATCAATGCCGGTAATGTCTCACCAGAAGAAATTGCACAGTTCTTTGGCACTGCATTTGATAAAGCAAATAAGCGAACTGATGTGGTTGATTACATCGACAGTGAAGAAGATGAAGACGAGCCAGAAATCATTGAAGCCCTTGTTCAAGCCGAAATTCCTGATTGGCTACAGGAGCAGATGGGTACAGTGCCAGAAGATGAAAGCGAAGCACTCGCGCCTTCTAAGACTGATACAGCAGAGATGATGTTGGGCAATCTTTTTGATGATGATGCCGAAGAATCAGACGAACTCCCCGATTGGCTGAGTACTGACGCGAATGAAGATACAGGCGATATCAGCGTCGATATTTTTGAGACTCCCCCAGAAAAAATCACACAAGAAGTCGCCATCGCAGATACCGCCGATACATGGGTACAGGCTTTCCAGCAAGAGGCGAGTGGCGAATTGGAAGATTGGTACGAAGGCAAAGTCGCAGAAATCGACGGCGAACCGACGGCAGTTGCGCTATCAGAGCCTGTTGCGGCTGGTGCAGCAGAAGGCTTACAAGCTGCTGAACTGCCTATGGAAATGTCGCTCCCACACGGGCAAGCTATGGCTGTCCCAGATTGGCTCAGTGGTGAAGAATCGGAATCGGCTGTCCTTGCGACTGAGATGCCCAGTGTCGAATCTGCCGCCGTTGATGATATGGATTGGCTATCGACTGATGCGGCTGAATCCATTGAAGCGGATATGCCGGATTGGTTGAAAGAACAAGTTGATGATACGGTTGCTCCGGCGGAAGAATTACCGTCATGGTTGGCAGGAGACGATATCGACATTGATTCTGTTGAGGACATCCCCGATTGGCTGCGCGAGACGATGGATGAAGAAGAAGAGGCTGTCGCAGAAATCGACTTTACGCTTGAAGAAGAGCCTGTTGTACCTGTACCTGTTAAGGTCGAGCAACCCGCCGCCGCGATAATTCCTGTAGCGAAGTCACCAGCACCCGTGCCGAAGGTAGCCGCAGCAGTGGATGTCAGTGCCGCCTTCAAATCTGCGAGCGAAAAAGTGAGTGCGGGCGATATTGAAGGCGCAATGTTGGATTATGAATCTGTTGTGCGTGCCAATCAAGCACTTGACCAAGTAGAAAAAGCGGTCAATAAACTAGCGGATACCCATAAACGCAATCCGACTGTCTTCCGTGTCTTGGGTGATGTCCGAATGCGACAAGGCAAGCTGCAAGAGGCACTCGATACCTATCGCCGCGCACTCAATATGCTCTAAATTCGCTAAATTTAAGTCATATAATCCTAACAGGGCAAATTTATTACTTGCCCTGTTTTTATTTATTCAGCTATCCATAAGAAATACCTAACGCAAAGGGTTGTGTGTTTTGTGCAGATTCTACATTAGAGAAGGGTCAAATTCGCAAATTCGGCATCCAGCGACTTAATACCAAATTTCGTATTATCGAAAATCACACTGACAATTTCCGCCCCATCAATGCGCTTACTCTCAATCACAATGCCGCGCCCAAACGACGAATGGTGTACCTTTTGTCCGCCTTTGAAACGCAACGGCTGACTGGCATCGCTACCCGGGAAGGGAATAATTTTACTACGCAGATTCTCATCGCTGACATGACCTGTCGGCTTGCTTGCCTCACGCAAATCACGCTGTAAACGATTGAGTCCATTGTTAGGATTATCCCACTTTGTCGTCCGTTGATAGCGATATTCATCTGAAGAATAGCCGAGATTTGCAGCATCAGAATTGAGCAAGTCTTCAGGGATATCATACAAAAAAGCCGATTTTGCTTGGACATCCGTACTATAACCGCCATAAAGTGAGCGTTTGAATGTATAGGTCAAGAATAAAAGGTCTTTGGCGCGAGTAATGCCGACATAGAACAAACGTCGTTCTTCTTCCAATCCATCAGGGTCTTCAAATGAGCGACTATGTGGTAGTAAGCCATCTTCCAATCCGGTAATAAACACCACCGGATACTCCAAACCCTTAGCCGCATGGAGTGTCAATAACGTGATTTTATCAGTCGCCCCGTCTGCATTTTGGAGATTTTCAGCCGAGCGGTCTTCATCGGTCATTAATTGCTGTTCTTGCAAAAATTCTGACAGTGAGTGTTCGTCTTCTTCATATGTAGCAAGAAAACCGCGTAACTCGCGCACATTCTGAGTCCGTTCTTCACGCTGTTTATCATCATCACTAATCTCTTGCAGATAAAATGTATACGCTGTATCGGCGACAATATCATCAAAGAGGGCAATTAAATTATTTTCTGCAATGTGTTCTTGCCATTTGTGGGCTTGCTGGGCAAATTTCGTAAAGAGACTTGATACACGGTTGCTGAGAGGTGTTGCCTCGCCATGACGTAATTTTTCGAGCGCCTCGCCGTAGCCCAATTCGGCATCTGCACACCAACGATGAAAATCTTGCAACGACTTTTTGCCAATACCGCGCTTCGGTACATTGACAATCCGCGCAAAGCTAATTTTGTCATCGGGGTTATTGACCACACGCATATAGGCTATCAAGTCTTTAATTTCGCGCCGTTGATAGAAACTGACTCCGCCCACGAGACGATAAGGCAAATTGTGGTTACGACAGGCTGCCTCTAGCGCCCGCGATTGGGCATTCGTGCGATACATAATCGCAAAATCGCTGAGGTTGTAGCCGTCGCGCTTTTGCAAGTCGTGAATGCGCTCCATGACATAATCAGCCTCGTATTCATCATTATATGCCTCATGAACCGTCACTAATTCGCCGCCTTTGCGGTCAGTGAAGAGCGCCTTACGAGTGCGGTTCATATTCTTCTCAATGACTGCCCGTGCCACATCCAAAACAATTTGTGTCGAACGGTAATTTTGTTCTAGCACAACCACTTTTGCTTGCGGATAATCTTGGCGAAAACGCATCACATTACGGAAATCTGCGCCGCGAAAAGCATAAATACTCTGGTCTTCATCCCCGACCACAAAAACATTGCTCTGCGGCTTGCTAATCAGTTCCACCAATTGATATTGCACCGTATTCGTATCTTGGAATTCATCGACTAGCACAAAAGGATAGTGGTCTTGATAACGTTGCCGCACGATGTCATTGTTTCGTAGGAGCAAAACCATCTGCACCAATAAATCGTCAAAATCCATCGCATTATTACTCACTAGAAATGACTGATAGCGTGGATAGACTCGTGAAACAATCTCTGTAAAATAATCTTGTCCGACATAATTATGCGGCAGAATAACTTCATTTTTGGCATGACTAATCGCATTCAAGACCCGACGTGGCGAGAATCTCTTGGTATCAATATTCAAGTCATTCATCACTTGCCTGATGGCTGAAACTTGGTCATCGGTATCGTAAATTGTGTAATCTCGATTATAGCTTGTGGCTTCATGCTCGATACGCAAAATTTTTGCACAGGTGGCATGGAATGTACCGACTTGCAAGCCCGGTACTCTCTCATCAAGATAATTGCCAATACGATAGCGCATTTCGGTGGCGGCTTTGTTAGTAAAAGTAACAGCCATAATATGCCACGGCTTGACCGTCATCTCTTGAATCAAAAATGCTACGCGCCGTGTCAAAACCCCTGTTTTACCGCTACCGGGACCTGCTAAGACCAAGACAGGACCTCCGCCAGCCGTCACAGCCGCATATTGTTGTTCATTTAAGCCACTTAACAAATCGCTGGTCATTATTGAATTATCCTGAAATCTCTAATTTTTATTAAAAAATTCATCAAAGTTCTGTTCGCATATGCCATAAAGTGCGTTGTGGACGAAAGCGATAGCGTTTCAATAAATCCGTCGCCTGTTCATCATCATGCGGATGCTCAATCATCATAGATGTCGTGCGAAAACGCCGCAATGCCGAATTGAGCAAAATCTCTGCATAGGGGACAAAGTGCTTCGAGTCTACCATCAACACAAGGCGCGTACTTATCATCGTGACACCCTTTTCAATCCACAGTGTCGCAGCTATCTGCTGACTATCATCAGCCCGAATGATGAGGCGCTCTGTCGAGTTGAAAGACAATGAGCGTAAAATGCTGTCTAATATTGAAGGCTGAAAGAGTCCTTGATGCACAGGTTTTAACCAACCAATACCGCCCTTCATATTGGGACGCTGTGACTGTGCAAGAGCATATTCTGCTTGCCAATCGCTACGGCGTGGGTGGGTGATAAACGTATTGTCGATATCGTGCGCGAGTGGGCTAGAAAGTATGGCACTGCGCGACCAAGTCGTAAATGCACGTTCTCGTATAAAGCCCATATTATCATACAAGTTGAGAGCCGCATCATTATCATAATCGACTTGCAAAATAGCCTGTTGCCCACCTTTGCCGCGAATCATATCAAGGCTGGCTTGCATTAACTGTCGTGCAATCCCACGCCGTTGATAATCAGGATGCACACTGACATTGGCAATAAGCCATGCTTTCCCCACTTGACGAGACCATCTGGCTGGATAAATCGACACATTGCCGACAATCCGATTATCTTCTAGCCAGACATAGCCCGATCCAATACCGAGTGCCAATTCATTAAAGCGACCTAAGAATCCTAATAGCGTCCCCATTGAACTCATTGTGCGCCATTCACGGATGGCTGCTCGCCCATTGTCATCCATTGTGTCACGGAAAGCGAGTTCGATTAAATCCGCCAATTGTGCTAAGTCTGTTCGGATATTAACAGGACGTAAGCCACTCTTAGAGTCTGATTTTTTAGAAGAAAGTAGTGTACCAATCATCAGGATTGCCTACCTTTTATCGACGATGTATTTTCCATTATATGCTCTTCATGATTATTTTGGCATCTTTCAGCCCAAAATCAGGATAATTTTTTAGATTCGTGGTCACTTCACATAATGTCACACATATATTGTACAATGTTACAAAAAGCGCTTGCATTTTATTATTGTTCTGTGGTATACTGCTTGTAGAGTTATCTCTACAATTGGCACATCATCATTAGTGCCTTATCATTTATCATATTCGGATTAGGAGTAATACATTATGTTGTATCGTCCTCAAAACGAAGAAGGTCAAGGTTTGGTGGAATACGCCCTTATCTTGGTCCTCGTGGCAGTTGTCGTGATTGTCGTCTTGGCAGTCCTTGGCCCCACAATTGGTAACATCTTCTCGAACGTTATCAACGGTCTGCGTGGTAACGGCTAAACTGCAACACTTAGTAAAACGAAGGCGACCTACGGGTCGTCTTTTTGATTCTCATCCAATAAGGCGACAAGTTGTGCTACTTTTTCACTATCGACACCACCTAGCGAACGAACGGCTCTTCCGCTATGAATCGTCGGCGCATTGACCACCTGCTGAATCGCCATAACATTCTCCAATGTAATGCCACCACCACACTTAAAATACAGGTCTGCTCCCAACGATTTTACCCATTGTGCCATTTTGTGTCGCCCATCATAGGCATTTGTGATTGCGCCCGAACAAAGTACATAGCCTATCATCTGGCTCAATTTTTGTAAGGCAGCATAGGGGGCATTAACATGGTCTATCACACGATGAATGGTGATGCGTTCGGCTTCAATTTCGTTCATTACAGCATGGAGCAAGTCAAAGTCAAAATTGCCATCTGCTGTCATGCCGCCAATCACAACACTGCTAATCGGCAATTTTGATAGTTCGCGCACTATATTGTGCATCGCTTCTTTGTCGCCTGCATCATAGACGAAGCTATCCGCATGAGGTCGCACAATTACATGCGTCTCGATATGAACACGAGCAACAATCTGTCGCACTAAGTCTAAATCTGGCGTGAGACCGCCTACTGCTAAATTGGCAATGATTTCGACACTACTCGCACCACCATTTTCAGCCGCGATAGCATCTTCTAGCGACAGGGCAATCACTTCAAGTTCGGGCATAGACATACGTTCAATCTTTCAACATGTTCTAACAGCAAGATTATTATGCGTTAAAATCATAGAGACTATATTTCTGAATAGGGTCCCAAGAATTTATCTCCATCAAAATGTATCAATTGGTCGGGGTCGGCAGCAATCCACACCTCTGTTTCCCATGCAATATCAGCTACAAATCTGCGAAAGGTCTTTCTATCCAAAAATGCGGTCACATAGATGATATCAGCTTTACATTTTGCAGTTAGTGATTTAAGCAATCTTAAGCGAAGTGGCGTGATTGCGCCTGATGAGTGTACAGCTTCAATCAAGTATAGCCAATTCATTTGTTGAGAATAGGCGATAATATCTGGTAATTCACCGTGACCTAATTCAAAGAACTGCAATTCACCTAATTTGTCCTTTTCATAATGCTTAAACTTATCGGTTGCATCACCCACATATAAAATCTCTGCTCCATAACCGTATCGTGGCAAGAATTCTTCGATAATTGCTTTTTGGAGTTCATTATGTTTTCCGGGCGAAAAATCGAGTGTTACACCTGTTGGCAGAATGACAGGAATCGGTGTAATTTGTCGCTTTGTGGATAATTCCTGCGCGAGTGTCGTGCGGTTTGCTAGAAACGCTTCAAGCTGATTGAGCCATTCAGATGTTCCAAAATTTCTTATCAATTCAACATAGTTTGGATTCAGTACATAGGCGCGATTGGGATTATTTCGTGCCGTATCGGGCTCAGATTGGAGAATAATACCTGCTGCCACTGTCAGTTTCAAATCTTTGCGGCGGATATCATCATATGAACCACTTGAAATAGCTTCATCAAAATTTTCATTGATAAATTCAATAATTTCACGGGTTTTAAGCTGATGATTTTGGGTCAACTTTTCAACAGATGCCCAATCTGATGATGCTTTTACGTTAGCGATTGTCAGAAATGCCATAGCCATGCGCTCTAAACGTCGTGGGGTTGTATCTATGGGAATACCAACAGACTGTAGAATATGAACGGCATCGGAGATAACTTGTTGAACTGTTTCAGACTTTCGCTGGAAATTGGCTGACTTACGCAAAATTTGGACAATAGCAATTGCCATACTAACTAATACCTTCTAGTGGTAATAACAATTGTCGCGGTCGGGTTTGCAGGAATAAATCAGGCGTATCATCAACATCCAAGCCAAGATATTCTGCGATGGTTTTTGCAAAGTGATAAGCTAATAGAGGTGGCACAGCATTACCAATCTGGTTAAATTGACTGGTTTCTGTACCACTAAATTGAAACCAATCAGGAAAAGTTTGCAATCGAGCGGCTTCTCGAACAGTTAGCCTTCTGCGACGACCATCAGGCAATTTAATTCGCATCATATCACCTGTTGCACCCGCGATATTACGACAAGTGAGTGTTCTTGCTGGTTTATCCAAATGTAAATCACGCGGCGTAATACAATGGGAGGCTTTTTCATAGCGTGCTACATAGTCATCCATACTTTGTGTCAAAAATTTCGATTGCGACGAGATGGCATATACAAGTTGGTCTAGGGCTTCACCGGCTGTCACTTTTTTCTTTTGCTGTAGTGGAAATTGATAACCTGCCTGATGTCCAATTATAAATACTCTTTGGCGATTCTGAGGCACACCATAATTCACAGCATTAATCAGTTGATATTCAACCATATAACCCACTTCTGATAATGCTTTGCGGATTAGGTCGAAGTACCATTTGTTGCGATAGAGTAATCCCCGAACATTTTCTATGAGAAAAATTTTGGGTTGTAATGTACGAACTGCGTGCAAAAAAATTGGGAAGCCATCTCGTGCATCTTCTAACCCTTTTTGCTCTCCACCCACGCTAAATGGTTGGCATGGGGGTCCTCCAACAATAATATCTGCTTGTGGCAAATCTATCGTTTTATTTAATACAATCTGTTCGCATTGTCCAAGCAGGTTTGAGCGATAAGTATCACAACAATCGGCATCTTGGTCAAATCCAATTGTTTCAAAGCCTAATGCCTCAAAGCCTAATGCTAAACCACCACTGCCTGAAAACAAATCAAGAACGACAGGTTTTGTCGGTATTTTGGGTTTTAATAAGTTATTGAGTATTTCGATGTAAGACATTACGATGACAATCTTTTGCGAACAGGTGTCCATAGAATACAATAGTCAATACGATATGGCAAATTCCAAATAACTGCACAATCAAGGAAAAAACATGAAACTAATTGTTCTCGATATTGATGGTGTATTAGCACTTGGAGAAGCGCAAGCATTTGATTTGACCCTATTTCAGCGCCTAGCCACATTAAATCGCCTAGCGCGTCGTGATGATTCACTTCCATCAGTCACCCTCAATACCGGACGACCTTCGCCGTATGTCGAAGCTGTGATGCAAGCGATAGATGCTTGGCAACCGGCGCTCTATGAATCGGGCGCAGGCTTGTACTCGCCTGAAAGCTATCAATTTCAGGAAATGCCACTGATGACAAAAGAGGATAAAAAAGCACTCAATCAGATTGTCGATATTGTCGATAAAGCAGTGGTACAAACTGGAAAAGCCTATTGGCAACCCGGCAAAACCATCTGCCATTCGTTGTTTGCGATTAGCCCCTACACGATAGATGATATTACAGAAGAAATGACTGTCACTCTCGCGCAATATAGTGAAAATTTTATTGTCGTTCCAGCGATAGTTGCCCTCAATATCCAGCCGAAGCACATCAGCAAAGGCACAGGCTTAGACTGGCTGTCTCAGGTAACGGGTATTGACATGGCAGACATGGCAGGGGTGGGCGATTCGATGGCAGATGCCGATTTTCTCAAACTGCTGGGCTATCCGGTGGCACCGGCTAATGCCACAGATGATGTAAAAGCTGTTGCAAAGTATGTATCACCATACCATGCAGCAGCTGGATTACACGATATCCTCGATTATTGGGGTGTTTAACGACTACAGACCATCGGGCAACAGATGGACAGTTTCATGCACGACATCAATGCCCACTGTTTGCCCAGCACTAAAAATACGGCTGGCACGGGGGTCATTATTAACCACTACCAATTGCTGATTATCGACTTCGACAATGTACTCCACTTCTGAGCCGAGATACATCGCTTGGAGGACTTTGGCTTGTTTTAGACTCTCATCTTCACGCAAATTCAAGCCTTCTGGACGCAACAAAACTGTCATGCGTGTGCCGACTGATGGTGCATCATTGAGGGCAACATCTACCATTTGTCCTAGAATCGGCACGCTAACATGCCCATTATTAGCAGAGTCGATATGAGTCTCCAAGAAATTCGCCCGTCCAATAAAGTCGGCGACAAAACTTGATGTTGGGCGACGATAGACATCTTCTGGTGTGCCGATTTGCTCAATTTGCCCGTCATTCATCACCACGATACGGTCAGACAGTGCCATTGCTTCGATTTGGTCATGGGTGACATAAACACTGGTGACATTTAAGCGCCGTTGCAAACTGTGAATCTCGCTCCGCATCTGGACACGCAATTTAGCATCAAGATTGGATAGTGGTTCATCAAAAAGCAAGACTCGCGGCTCCATCACTAAACATCGGGCTAATGCCACTCGTTGCTGCTGACCACCCGATAACTGATTAGGGCGACGGTCTCCCAAGCCTTCTAAACCAACTAAACGTAAAACTTGCTCGACACCATCTGCAATCGCAGCACGAGACAAATTACGAATTTTTAAGCCATACGCCACATTGTCATAAACCGACATATGCGGGAAAAGGGCATAACTCTGGAAAACAAGCGCCATATCACGCTTATTCGGTGGTTGATTGGTAATATCCATATTATCGAGAAATATTTTGCCACTCGTCGGTAACTCAAAGCCCGCAATCAGGCGCAGGGTGGTTGTTTTACCACAACCAGAAGGTCCTAGCAGCGTCACAAATTCGCCGCGCTGGATAGTCAGCGAAACATGGTCAACTGCCACCACTTCACCCGCATCACCGCGTTGAGGAAAAATTTTTGCAACCAACTCAAGTGTCAGACTGCCAGCTTCATGGTCTTTCTTTGCTTTTTCAATCATCGTTAAGCGACTCCTTCTAGTGACTGTTCCGCGCCCGTAGCTGACCCGACTGTTAAATAGAGAAACCCAATCGCCGTGAAGACGATGCCTATCAAGACCACACAAAAAGCGAAAGCATTACCAAATCGCCCACCTTCAACTTCATTCAAAATTTGATGAGTCATAATTTGTGTTTTTGGCGTAGTGAGGAAAATAATCGCTGATAGCGAAGTCATCGAACGGGCAAAGGCGTATATCAAGCCAGCGAAAAATGCCGGACGTACTAAAGGCAATGTGATGTTTAAGAAAGTACGAGCGTTATCTGCACCTAAGCTAATTGAGGCTTCTTCAATCGAGGGGTCAATCTGTGAGAGTGCAGCCGCCCCCGTTCGCAATGCTGCCGGAACACTGCGTACCACAAAGACAACCACAATCGCTAGTGCGCCCCCAAATAGACCGCGACCACCCGTTATTTTGGGAATAATTGTCAGGGCAAAAGGGTCTTCGGGCGTGCCTAAAAACGGAATCGGAATCTGCGTGGGGGTATTGTACATTAGCAAGTAGCCGATGCCCAATACTGTACCGGGAACGGCAATACCTAACATGGTTGTGAAATCAAGCGCACTCTGCCCAAGAAAGTTTTTGCGTACCACCAAAAAGGCTATCAAAATACCGAGTACGCCAGCTATCGGTGTCGAAATGACCGCCAGTAAGGTCGTATCGCCGATTGATTCAACACCGACACCACGAAAAACAAATTCAAAATGCTCAAGCGTTAAAGCATTGTTGACACCGAGTACCCTTGTAAAAGCACCTGCAAAAATTGTCAGGT
>JAUZRW010000137.1 GCA_030950085.1 Anaerolineae bacterium | reverse complement strand
CACTCAAGATGATTTTTGCACCACAGCCTGATTTCTCATGGATAGCTGAATAGATACCTATAATTCGTACCTACAGGTCAGAAGAGGTCAATTGTAGGGGCAGCATACATGCTGTCCGCCGTAAAAAAAACCATGATTTACTGAATCTAGACGGATAACGTTTATCTGTTAGCTCACTCAAGATGCAGAGCAGCCGCAACATCGCTTCTCTGTATTTTTTCTGAATGGACATATCGCTTTATCGCCTTATTGTAAAGAATAAGACAGAATACGATATACATTATTGGACTATAAAACACATTGGAAAAGACACAATGACAGATGCAAGACAGCAAGAAGATAGACCACTGCGTATATTGGGTGTTTTTGCACATCCTGATGATGCTGAATTCTTCGCGGGCGGTACATTTGCAAAATGGGCAGCCGATGGAGCAGAAATAACGTTTGTCCTCGCTACAAGTGGCGATAAAGGCAGTGCCGACCCCGACATGACATCTGAAAAATTAGCAGAAATCCGCGAGGAAGAAACGAAACGGGCTGCTGAGGTATTTGCTGTGCAAGATGTCGTGTTTTTGCGCCATAAAGATGGTGAATTGTTCCCGACATTGGAACTTCGCCGCGATATTACACGCATGATTCGTCTGAAAAAACCGGATATCGTCGTTTCACTTGACCCAACACGTTGGTACACTGGACGGGGTATCAATCACCCTGACCATCGGGCGATTGGCGCTGCGACGCTAGAATCTGTTTTTCCGACAGCCCGTGACCGCTTGAACTTTATTGAATTAGAGCGTGATGAAGGCTTAGAGGTTCATAAGGCACTGACAGTTTATATTGCAGGCGCAGTAGAACCCAACATGAAAGTTGATGTGACTGACCATATTGATACACAGGTCAAAGCCATCTTAGAACATAAATCACAGATTGGTGAGCCGGAAAAAATGGGTGAGCGTATTCGGGAACGGTCACTTGACCCCGAAGCGCCCAAAGAATATCCGCGTCACATTGAACGCTTCCATGTGATAAACTTATGGCGATAATGTTCAGGGTAAAATCAGGCTCATTATCGTAATTATTAGCAACTGATAGAATGTGTCTAAGGGAATTATTTATGACGATTGATTTTAGAGCAATTGCCGAAGCGATGCGTGAAGAATTAGTTGCCCGTCGCCGAGATTTTCATCAACATCCTGAAACCGCTTTTGAAGAAGTCCGTACAGCCGGAATTGTTGCCAAAGAATTGCAGCAATTAGGCTTAGAAGTACAAACAGGTGTCGGCAAAACAGGCGTTATCGGTATTTTGGATGGCGATAAAGAAGGCCCCACTGTTCTAGTGCGTGCTGATATGGATGCCTTACCCGTGACAGAGGCTAATGAGACAGATTATGTATCGCAGACAGCAGGCAAAATGCACGCTTGCGGACATGATGGACATACAGCGGTTGCCCTCGGTGTGGCAAAACTGTTTTCACAACATCGAGATAAATTGAAGGGGCGTATCAAATTTGTCTTCCAACCTGCCGAAGAAATTGGTGCCGGTGCAAAAGCGATGATTGCCGATGGTGCATTGCAAAATCCTAAACCGGATGTGTCATTAGGATTGCACCTTTGGAATTCAGTGCCGTTAGGCAAAGTTGGGATTGCGGATGGTCCAATTATGGCAGCACCGTCTATCTTTGAGATTACCATTCATGGCAAGGGTGGGCATGGTGCAATGCCTGACGAGACAATTGACCCACTTGTCTGTGCCGCGCAAATGGTGATGGCTTTTCAGACGATTGCGTCTCGTAATGCTAGCCCATTTGACCAACTCGCCTTATCAGTCACACAAATTATCACTGGTACAGCAAAAAACATAATTCCTGATTCGGCATATTTATCGGGGACATTTCGTTGGTTTACGCCGCAAATACGCGATATGGTGGATAAACGAATGCGCGAAATTGCCGAGCATACTGCCGCCGCAATGGGCTGTACCGCCGATATTCAAATCGCCCATCAAGCCAACCCCGTAGTCAATCACCCAGAAGTCTCAGGTATTGTACGCGGCGCCTTTAAGAAAATCGGCATTGATGAGGCAGATATGCTTCATGAACGGACGACGGCTGCGGAAGATGTGGGTGAGTTCATGACCGATATTCCGGGTATGTTCTTCTTTGTAGGAAGTGCCAATGAAGAACGGGGGTTAAATTACCCTCATCATCACCCACGCTTTGATTTTGATGAAGACGCGCTGCCGTTGAGTGTGGCACTACTTTCGGCTGCCATCGCGGAGTATGTTGTCGAAGATGAATAAAGGTGCATAATGGCAGAAAAATCACTCAAATATCTTTCTGGTAGAGGCTGGTTAGTTCTCTCTGGTGGGCATACATCGGGCAGTCCTATTCGGGCGCAGGCATTAGCACGGGCAAGAGCCTATGGCGCAACTGCCTATATCTCGTTAGCCGATGATAGCGGCGATGCGTTGATGGATGATTTGGAAGACCTTGGCGCACGGTCAGGGTATTTTGTCGATTTAGAGTATGATACGCCCGAAGAGATGAAAGAGCAGTTGGAAGCCGCGAGTTTTATCGTTATTGAAGTGGGTTCTAGTATAGATGCCTTGTATCATGCCTTAAAACAAGAGGCTGTTATGGGTATTCGTGCAGCCTATGAACGCGGTGCCGTCATCTTGATAGAAGGATTGGCAGCGAATCTTTTTGGGCGTTGGATTTTGTCCGATGGTGGCGATTTACTGGAGGGTCTCAATTGGTTGGAAAACACCTTCATTGAACCCGAATCATCTGGTATAGCCGATTCACGGGCAGTACAAATGGTCATGACACGTATCTCAGATGCGATTGCTGTAAATATCATGGCGGGTTCAGCCCTTGTCTTAGGTTCAGACAACCAAGTTGAAGTGTGGGGTCAAGAAAATAGTGTGACTATTTCGCTCGGACGCAGTTTTTCATCGGAGTAACCCCTTTCGGGTTTCATCGTGCCTCACACAAAATTGCAATGTGAGACAGACGTTAGAGTGTTATCTTAGATAGTTTGTTAAACAAGTATAAATAGTTGGGGAGAAAAATTGAATGCCTGTTACGGTATTGATTGGCGCACAATGGGGCGATGAAGGCAAGGGACGCTTTGTTGATTGGCTCAGTTCTCAGGCGGATGTAGTGGCACGTTATGCTGGCGGCGATAATGCCGGGCATACGGTTTCTGTCGAAGGTGAAGTCTATAAAATGCACTTGATTCCGTCAGGTGTTCTCCATGCTGGTGTGATGGCTGTGCTGGGTAATGGTATGGTTATTAATCCGGTGAATCTTGTGACAGAAATGACGCGCCTACGCGAGCAAGGTGTCGAAATTACGCCGAAAAATCTTGTCATCAGTAGCCGCGCTCATATTATTACTCCCGGTCATATTGAACTTGACCGTGCTAAAGAAATCGCACGCGGCGAAAAAGCAATCGGTACAACGCTACGCGGAATCGGACCCGCTTACCTCGATAAAACGGGACGCAAAGGTATTCGTATTGGGCAAATGCTAGATATTGAAGGTTTTGCGGAGGCTATGGCAGCCTCAACGAGTGCTACCAATGCGATTCTGGCTCGTGATGGCATTGAGACAGTCGATTTTAAGGCGCATGTTCAACAATATATTGATGCCGCACATGAATTACGCCCGTTCATCAAAGATACGACAGTTTATCTCAATCAGCGCCTAAAAGCAGGTGCGCGTATCTTGTGTGAAGGCGCACAGGGAACATTGTTAGAT
>JAUZRW010000136.1 GCA_030950085.1 Anaerolineae bacterium | reverse complement strand
TTTCTGTGATATTCGCAGTTATATCTCAACTGCCCGTAAACAGGGGCAAAATGTCATCCAAGTTATTTATGAGGCTCTGCTTGGACGACCCTTTATACCTACCTGAGCAGTTACAAATCGGGCTTCGGAAAGTCGAATATTTATTTAGAACACAGTATGATTTCTTAATCTTCGTTCATTAATCTGTGGTTAATCGAAAAATGAATTGGGTGAGCTAACAACCCACCCAAATGCTTGATTTATTCAACCGTGCAACAATCCGACTTAGCCGGCACCGTTGCAGACTGCTTCCATGACAATTAAATCGCCATTCGCCGCCGAAAAACGTGCCACAAAAACGGTGGTCTGGGCAAATGTCACTTGTAATTGGCGACCCTCGCTTGACCGCGCAATAATTGAGCCATCCTCAGCCACTATCTGGATATAATCTCCGAACTCAGGTCGCAATTGACCGCCCTGTGTTGTAAATGTAACTGTTGTTGCAGCTTGTGCTGTCCATGTGCCACCAATCGCAATCGAGATATCACTCCCATCTGATGAGGCAGAAGCAGTGACACGCCCATCGGGACAAGCAACATCACCTAAAAGCGATGAATTCAGTCCCACAGATGACGCATCAGGCGTGGGGATAGCTGTTGGTTCAGGCGGTGGTGGAGCAGCGACAACAGATAATGATGTACATGGTGCGGATACTTCTACTGAATCAAAGCGCACCCAGCCGCCCTCCGTGGTTTGATACCAAACAAAGCCCAATATATTGACTTGTCCAATACCCGTGACACTTTCATTCGGTTGCAATACACGGGCAATCGCATAATCTGTACTGGGTCCTGTTCGCATATTGCGTACCGAGTCTCTCGCTGTCAGCGTACAAGCCTCTGGTGTATTCGTAGGTGCTGGTGTCCCAAAGCCTGTAGCTTGTGTTGGTGCAGGGGCATCTGAGGTCGTTGTCGATGCTGTCCCAAGCATAATTTGTCGCGGTAATAAGCGTGTCGGCAAATCGAGGAAATCCGAAAGTGTGATAGATGAAACTTGTACCGTGCCAGAAGGTTGCAAATTACTATTCAGCGATACAGTAGCACGATTGCCCACACTCACAATCGTTGTAGCACCACTCACAATCAAACTCGCTTCACCCTCTAGCACATTGATAGTCATGACACCATCAGCTTGTGCTTGGATATGGGCAGTTCCGTTCAGTTGGATTTCGACGTTATTGATGAGAATACGAACTTTATCCGGCAAACCAGAGGGCGATTGCAGTAAGATACCGCTATCAATCGCATTACAATCGGGGGCATTGTTGGCAGTGAGCAATTCGACTGATTGCATGGGGCCAAATTCAGGTGGAGTCAAATTTGGTAGTGGTGAACTCGCGGTGACGAAAGGCAAGGAATCAGAGCCGCCATCGACTTCAATGAAGGGTGCATATGCCCAGCCGATTCCACTAAAGCGACTTGGAATTTGGATGCGAATCCACTGACGGTCTGAGGTGATGCCGGTGGCTAAGACTTGTTCGCCAGCATCTAACTGCCAAATGAGAACGCCATCATTACCCGGTGTTCGCCGCACATTGAGTCCACGCCCAGCAATAACTGTACCATTTTGTGCCACACCGGATGCAATTTGCCCCGTATCAGACAAAGTGACATCGCCAAACATCAACAGAGGCACGTCCACTGGAATAGCGCCATCAGTGCTATTGAGTTCAATCCGTGCGTTTACAACTGTCCAGACACCATTTGCGGTACTTGTGCTGCGAAGGCTCAATTCTTCGAGACTTGTGAGGCGTATTGTATCGCCTGTATTAGCAAAAACCGCGCCGGTATCAGCCGCGCCAAAAATCGCTTCGACAGTGCCATTACCGATGCACGCTTCACCTGTTCCCACGCCCTCACAAACAAATTCTGTCGCCGTAAAACTCTCTTCTACAAGCGTCGGGCAAACAGGGCTGCTTGGCACGACACCATTACCTATAGAAGTGGTATCCGCCTCAACACTCTGCGTAGCGGCAGGCGATACAACGCTCTCCTCTGTGACGGCGGGCGGTGGCGCAACACCTTCAAGCGACGGCGCGGCGGAGTCATCTTGGCTGCCATCATCAACAGGAATCGGTGTCGGTGTAATGGTCGGTTGGGCATCTTGGGCAATAACAACCCATGGCAGGAGTGCCATTATCAATATCCCCAAGCCCAAAGCTAAATAATGTCGCTTTATACGCATGTTTTTACTCCACGATTTTTATGAATACTATGCACCTAGTATAGCGAGAAATTGCACATTCGGCGCATATGTCGGGCAATCGTTGTTTTTTGGATTTACCATAAACCCATGTTCTGACGTAAAATCCCCAATTCGCCAATGTGATAGCCATTATGGTCAGCAATTACCAGAATTTCACGTAAAATATTATGTCCCTCAGCGCCATGTGGAATCTGTGCGTATAAGTCTGTTTCGGGGTGCTTGATAATCGCTACCAGTGCATCACTATCCGCCTTGAACTGCTCAATCGTTTTATCCCATGCTGCTTTATCTGCTTTAGCATCAGGCGCAGCCCAAAGCCCTTTCGGGAAATCTGGCGCGACATAATCTGCATTGCGAATATAATCTAGAATATCCCATTGGCAGATACGAATATGCTCGATTAAATGCCAAAAAGTATGATCTAATCCTTGTGGCTTAGTGTTCATGTGTTCTTCAGGAAAATTGGCAACCGCATCTTCAAAGGTCATATGGGCTTGGCGCACAGTCAGCATATTGATGAGTTGTTGGCGCACGATTTGGTCATTCATAGTAAATTTCTCCCTTTTTGGACAGATTCAATTGTAGAGTCCGATAAGTGCCTAGAAAAAGCGTAACACAGAGAATCAGAGGTGCAGAGGTGCAGAGCATCATTTTGGAGAGGATTCTTTGTGATTCATCTTTTGCAACTTATTTCCAGACCTTACTCAATGATATGTTAAATATTTAGTCAGCGAATGGTTTTGGTTGGATTTGGCACGCTAAACCTCTACAAGATTATGCTATTCCAACAGTATAGTAGTAATTTGCAACATCAGTGCGTCCGATGAATTAGAATCAAAGCCTATCAAACATAGATACATGAGATATAAGGATAAAATTATGTTGCTGGCAGTCGATATTGGCAATACCAACATTCATCTAGGATTATGGCAAGGCGAATCGTGGCGCTTATCATGGCGTGCGCGAACTGTCGAGGATAAGATGCCGGATGAATATGCGGTCTTGGTACGAAATTTTTTCGATTCGGCGGATGTCGGTTATGGCGCAATTAGCGGAGTCATCATTAGTAGTGTTGTGCCGCCTTTGACACTCGCTTTTACGGAATTATCGCGCCGTTATCTCAATCATGAGCCAATCATCGTTAATAACCAGACACACACAGGTATCAAGATAGCGATTGACCAACCAGAGCAAGCCGGAGCAGACCGCATCGTCAACACGGCTGCGGTTCATGCGCTATACAAAACAGCGGCGATTGTGATTGATTTTGGCACAGCGACAACGTTTGATGTGGTGTCATCGCAGGGAGCATATCTTGGGGGTGCGATTGCGCCGGGAATCAGCGTTGCCCATGATGCCCTTGTGAGCCGTGCGGCGAAATTGCATAAGGTCGATTTGGTACCCCCGCCTGACCCGATTGGCAAAAATACGATTCACGCCATGCAGTCTGGTGTTTTCTGGGGCTATGTCGGCTTAATCGAAGGGCTAGTCTCGCGCATCAAAACATCGCTTGCAGCACAAAACAATGCCAAAACGATTGCCGGAGCGGGTTTGGTCTCGCGTATCAAAACACCATTTGCGACACAAAATGAGAAAGATGTCAAAGTGATTGCAACGGGCGGTTTAGCCCCTATCTTTGACCAACATACTGATATCATCGACATCATTGCCCCTGAATTAACGCTGGATGGCTTGCGCGTCATATACGAATTGAACAAGGAAAAATTGAAGGCGAATTAGGATACTTATCCAATGGATTCAGGTGACTTTTTGGTATCCCCTGTTATCAATTGCTCACGGATATGATAAATCGGCTTGCCTTGAGACTCATGATAGGTTCGCATGACCATATCCGCAACTAAGCCTGTTGTGACTATTTGCACACCGAGTACGACAAGCAATACACCGAGCATCAGAAGGGGGCGATTACCGATATTTTGCAGTAAAACGAGTTTCACAAATGTTAGGTAGAGCAAGAGTGCTGTGCCAATTGTGCCGATAACCATGCCAAAACCACCAAAAACATAGAGTGGGCGATTGAAGTAACTGAGGAAGAAACTGACAGCGATTAAATCTAGGAAAACTTTGAATGTGCGAGAAATGCCATATTTACTGCTACCATGACGGCGCGGACGGTCATTGACAGGAATTTCTGCCACGCGCACGCCCATTTCGCTTGCTAATGCTGGAATGAAACGGTGTAATTCGCCATAGAGTTTGACATTTTTTGCGACTGCACGGTCATATGCTTTGAGGGTGCAACCATAATCATGAAGACTCACGCCCGTTATCCGTGAAATGAGTCGATTGGCTGTCATGCTGGGTAAACGCCGCGAGAAAAACGGTTCTTTGCGGTCTGTGCGCCAACCACTGACAATATCATAGCCCTCTGCCATTTTATCCAGCACTTTACGGATATCACGGGGGTCATTTTGCAAATCAGCATCAATGGTCATGACCACCTTGCCGCGTGCAAGTTCAAAGCCGGCTGATATGCCTGCCGTTTGCCCAAAATTGCGCCGAAAACTGATAATCTGCCAGCGTGCGTCACGGTCATGAATAGCCCTCAAACGCTCTAAGCTGGCATCATCGCTACCATCATCAATAACGATAACTTCATAATCGAGACTCAGTTCGTTGAGTGCCACGCTCAATTCATCATATAAGGGCGAAATATTGTCTTCTTCATTGTAGAGGGGTATCACTAGCGACAGGTCGATAATGGCTGTCATCCTATGTCCTGATTTAACGTGAAAATTATTCAATCACAATGGTTTGAATAGGCAGTGTATCACGCCCATCGGCTAATGTCAGGCGTGTGTTATCTTGCCATTGGTAAACTACCGGTTGCAACGTATAGTCGCCACTCGCCAAATTATCGGGCAAGGTTAATTCGCGCCAGTCGATATAATTATTATCGGGTTGCATCTGTGATGTTGGAATTTCAACCTCAAAATCTGGCGGTTTGATTTGCCTATCTAGCTGTATGACCAAAGCACCTGAACTATCGAGTAGTTGTAGGCTAATCGAATAATCTTGTCTTGGTTGAACATCAACTGACCACCACAGTAAGACTTGAATCGTGTTTTCTGTGATTTCGATATCTGCCCCCTGAAAGCCTATCGTTTCTCCAAAAACAGTCGCTTCACGATTAGCTCTACAATGCCAGATAGCGAATTTTGTACTTGATTATTGTTGATAATAATTCACTCAACCAAAAATCTCGTACTTTCCATACCGATAACCAGCACAGCAAATCCAAAGAGGATAAAAAGTGCTGTGATGAGGTAGTGGATTAATTTAGTTGGAGCAGTTGTTGTCATATCGCCTACACATAACCTGAATTATGGTTAACAGCACAAATGCTGAAATTGAAGCGCCAAGACGCCAAGAACGCCAAGAAAAGCGGTGAAAAATCACAGATTTTTCAAGACTCTCACAATTTCTATCGGGAGTACAGCCAGAAATTCTTATACAAAGTTCAGGTTACAGATGCACAAAAGTTTGCGGTATTATAGGCGGCTATTGCTGTAATGAGTAGGGACGGATAGCATTGAACTAAAATGAGTTTGTATACTATCCTTAGTTATCTTGCCATGTTAAAGCTATAAATATTTGGAGGATTGAAAATGGTTCAGGAAAATATTTCGCAGCGCAAATTACCGCCTTATTTTAGTCAAGAGCATATCGACATTAAAGATTTTGCTGCAATTTGCACACAAACTACCCACCTTGATGATTATTCCTTGGCGGCTGATGTTGTGCAAAATATCCTCATTTATGATGGCGATACAGTCCGTGCAGTATTGGATGGAAGCGACAAAGAAGCAAAACTCAAGGCTGAATTTTGTTATGCACTCAAAGATGGACCCGGTGTGCTTATCATCAAAAATGCTTATCCTGACAAATCTGTCATTGAGCGCAGCACTGAAATTTTTCGTCAAATTGTTGCCGCAGAAAAAGAAAAATCATCCGGCAAAGGCGACCATTTTGGGAGTAATGAACGTATTTGGAATTCGATACAGAAAGCCTGTATCAAAGACCCCGACTCGTTCATTGAATACTATAATAATCCCATTCTTGCTGTTGTTTGTGAGGCATGGCTGGGTCCCTATTATCAGATTACGGCACAGATGAACAATGTCAAGCCCGGTAATAAGGCACAATCTGTTCATCGTGATTATCATCTTGGCTTTCAATCACAAGCGACAGTCGCTCGTTTTCCGGCACACGCCCAAGTCATGTCGCAATATTTGACCTTACAAGGTGCGATTGCCCATGTCGATATGCCGCTTGAATCGGGTCCGACTTTGCTATTGCCTTTCTCTCATCAGTATGAACCGGGTTATATGGCGTATAAACTAGCGGAATTTGTTGCTTATTTTGATGAACATAAATCGCAAGTGCCGTTTGAAAAAGGAGACATGGTGTTTTTCAGTCCGGCACTCTTTCATGGGGCAGGAACGAATACTGTTGATTCAGACCGTCTGGCAAACCTTGTGCAGATTTCGTCAGCATTTGGTCGCACAATGGAGACGATTGATAACATCGCTATGATTGAAGCGGTTTACCCTGCCTTACTCGCACGCATTGAAGCTGGAACAATTAGCGAACGCGAAGTTCACGATACGATTGCAGCAATCGGTGATG